>JANNWU010000130.1:0-17616 GCA_031408755.1 Gemmatimonadaceae bacterium
CGCGCTGACGTTCCCGTTGGCGTGATGTTGTCTGGCGGTATGGATTCGAGTAGTATCGCCTGCGAAATGGCGAGACTAGTGGGTGCACCGGCGAGTCGACCGGCGCCGCTGCACGCATTCTGCTACGAGTCGGAAGATTTCGACGAGTCCGTCCAGCTAGCCGATACCGTGGCGCAGACGGGTGTCGTGGTGCATCGCTACAACCCCGATCCACAAGCGGTGTGGGCCGAATTCGCGCGTGCGATTTGGCATCACGATGAGCCGATTCACAGTGCGAGTGTGTTGATGGGCTTTGGCTTGTATCGCTTAGCAGCGCAGCACGGTGTGCGGGTTGTGCTGGGCGGGCAAGGTGCTGATGAGACGATTGGTGGGTACGGATATCTGTTCGAGAACATGCTCGTCTCGCACGCGCTTGCGGGACGGGTTGGCGCATTGTGGTCTGAGGCAGGCGCACTCGCAGCGGATGGTGCGCTCTCTCGCCAATCGCTCTTGACCCGAACTCTTCGGCGCGTTCGGGCGCACCTGATGATGAGTAGCGCCGCGTACAGGAAGGCGGCCACTGCAAGACGCATGGCAGAAGCACCCGGATGGCAATACGTCCGCAGTAATTTCGGCGCGTTGGCTGGTCCCGCTGCAAACGCTGTTGGAGGGCAGGATCTGCACAGCGCGTTAATCGCTGCGACTACAGATTCTCCACTGCCATGCTATTTGCGCGCGGAAGACAGGAACTCGTCGGCGCATTCCGTCGAAGCGCGCGTGCCATTTCTCGACCACCGCCTTGCCGAGTTCTGCGTGGCGTTACCGCCGGCATGGCAAATGCGCGACGGCTGGAACAAGTACGTGCTGCGCGAAGCGATGCGCGGGCGAATTCCGGACTCCGTGCGCACCCGTCGCGTGAAGTTTGGCTTCCCGACGTCCGTCAGGAAATGGTTCGCCGGACCGCTGTCTGCGTCTGCCAGAACTTTGATTCTCGATGGGCCGCTCGCCGCGACCGGATGGATGGATATGGCGAAGGTGGAGGCAGCCCTTGATAAGCACGTCCGCGGCGAGGGTGACTACTCCAATGTACTTTTCAATGCGTCGCAGCTCAGCCACTGGCTGCGCCTGCACGCTGATGGTTGGCAACGTCCGTCGTGATCCTCCGTAAGGTTTTGTTTTAATGGCGCACCGCGACGCTGCGGACCGATCGACCAACCGGTTGTACGTGCACCACGCAGGCCGGCTTCAATAACGCAGACCGATGGCTTCGAATCGTTCGCTCCTCCTTGTATCGTCGGCCTATCCTCCTTCCAGTGAGGTTGGTGCCGCGCGTTGGGAAGGTTTTACGCCGTACTTAGCGTCTGCAGGCTGGGAGCTCGAAGTGATCATGGCCGTGCCAGAGCCGGAAGTGTATGACGCTGCGCGCCGTGATCGACTTGGCGGACACGTGTCCGTTGAGATGGTCCCTCGACGTGACCCGCTGTGGCGCCAGTTGATACTCCGCGCTGTTCGCGCGGCGCGTCGAAACCGACGTATGGCAGCAGGTCCTAGTACCACGGAAGTCGTGACTGCAGCGAGCACGCATAGTGTGTTCCACGCGATGCACCCACAAGTTCTGTTTTCTGCAGCCGTGATCGCTGCGCGTCAGAGACGATGGATTGCCGATGTGGTTGCACGTGCGACGCGACTGAAGTCGAACCGGTCGCACTCAATTGTCATTTCGTCAGGTCCACCGCACGACGCCCATGTTGCAGCTCAGCTGATTGCCGAGAAAATGCGTCTGCCGCACATCGTAGACCTACGAGATCCTTGGATCGGAAACCCAGGCGTAGGCGCGCAAAGTCGATACGAGATGGTTCCGAGTCCAGTCGATGCAGAGGCGGAACGACGCGTTCTAACGAATGCTGTAGCGGTCATCACCAACACTCCTGGTGCAGCAGCAGCACTCATCGCGCGGATGCCGCTACTCGCGGAAAGGGTCCACACCATTCTTAACGGTAGCGATCACGTCGCCGCGGAACCGCGAACCCTAGCGCTCGACGACCGTTTCTTGGTTGTCCATACGGGTACGCTTTACATGGATCGCGATCCACGTGCGTTTCTGCGCGCTGTGAGCAGCGTACGCACGAAACTTGGCGCGAACGGAGCACGCATCGCGTTGGTGTTCATGGGCCACCCGGCCATGATTGATGGCCGATCCTTAGCCGAGTGTGCGGCCGAATTGGGACTCGAAACGGTATTCCAACAGCAGCCATTTGGGACGCGCGACGCAGCGATGCAACTCATGGATTCCGCCGCAATGCTCGTCGCGTTTCAGGGAGCAGCACCGACACAAATCCCTGCGAAAATATTTGATTACGTAAGTCACGCGGCAAGCTTACTCGCATTAACAGACGCTGATTCTGCTACCGCAAGTATTCTTGCTGGAACAACAGCACGAATTGCGTCTTTGGACGACGAGGAAGCAATCGCAGATCAAATTTTCGACGCCGCATCTCGCGCCTTCGCCGGTGAACCAATTGTTCCCGTCGATCACGACGGACGTTTTTCGCGCAGCAAGCAGGCGGCGCACCTACTCCGCCTGCTCGACACGCTCGCGCTCTAGCGCTGCACTGCGGCAGGCGCTCGGAACAACGTCACATACTGACCGTAGCCCTCTGTCTCGAGCTGCGCGACAGGGATGAAACGCATCGACGCGGAATTCATGCAGTAGCGCTGACCCGTGGGCTTTGGTCCGTCGTCGAAGAGATGACCGAGATGCGAGTTTGCACTCGCGCTGCGCACTTCAGTGCGCGACATGAAGAACGAACGGTCAGTCTTGGTCCGCACATTCGCGGTCTCAAGTGGTTTCGTGAAGCTGGGCCATCCGGTGCCCGACTCAAACTTGTCGAGTGAACTGAAGAGCGCTTCACCACTCACGATATCGACGTAGATACCGGCGTCATGATTGTCCCAGTATGCATTGCGATACGCGCGTTCCGTACCCTCATGCTGGGTGACCTGATACTGCTCAGGCGTGAGCCGAGCACGCAGCTCGGCATCGGTGGGCTTCACAAATGGTCGTGGGGCAGTCACAGTAGGTCTCCGGGCTGTCGGCGCGGTGCGCACTTGCTGCGCAAGCGCGGCGAACGGAAAAACGATAGTAGATGCGAGCACAATCGTGCAGTAGCGTGCGTTCATGGGCGTGGCTCCGGTGTTGGCGCTGCTGCGCCCCACAGCTCGCGAAGCCGTTGGTCACGACCGCAATTCCAACGATAAAAACGGTAACGAACAGGATTTTTCTTGTAATACTGCTGGTGATACTCTTCCGCCGCGTAGAACGCCGTGGCACTCACGATCTGCGTCACAATCGGCTCTCGGAGCACACGAGAAGCAACCAGCGCCGCTCTCGACTGCTCGGCCGCGCGCAATTGCGCTGCATCGTGCGCAAACACGCCTGAGCGGTATTGAGATCCCTGATCGCAAAACTGCGCATTGGGCGTGACTGGATCAATATTGTGCCAGAAGATGTCGAGCAAGCGTTCATACGTGATCTTGCTCGGATCGTACACTATTTGTACCGCCTCGGTGTGCCCAGTTGTTCCGGCCGAGACCTGCTCATAAGTCGGGTTCACGGTTTGACCGCCGGTATAACCCGACGTCACACGCGAGACGCCCGGAAGCGCGTCAAATGGATGTTCCATGCACCAGAAGCAGCCGCCGGCGAAAGTCGCCAGGCGCATGCCCGCGGGAACAGCGGCTTGGCGAGTTGAGGACTGCGCGCTGAGCGTACCAAGCGCAAGAACCCCAAGGACAGAAGTAAGCACGGCGGCGCGAACAAAGCGCATCATTGATAGCAGAGTCGAATGGGTGAACGACATACGAACACTGAGACGTACTCGCATCGTCGCCCTCACGTTCCCTACGAGAAGGGGCTGCAGATCGGATCTGCAGCCCCCCACTCTTCAAGTTGCCGATCTGCTGCTATTGCCTGGTCCCAGCGCGCGGTCGTGCGCAAACAGCAGTGTCGCCGAGCGAGCACGCTTTCGCAAAGAGTGCTTGCGCCTGCGAACTATCCCGCGCCAGTCCCATTCCGCGATTGTGCGCGATGGCAAGATTGACGCACCCCGCTGCAACGTTGCCGTCGCACGCTTGTGTGAACAATCTCACAGCGCGAGCTGGATCGCGGCGCGTGCCACGACCCTCGGCCGTTAGCGTACCGAGGTTGACACACGCCTCAAGTACACCGTCCTCGCATGCGCTAGTGTACAACGAAACCGCGCGACGCGGATTGACTGATACTCCGCGTCCTGCTTCGTAGTTTGCGCCGAGGTTGGTGCACGCTGCTGCAACGTCCTTTGCACATGCACGCGAGAGCAACGATGAGGCCCGCGCTGCGTCGGTTCCCATCGTCTGACCAGCTTCGGACAATCCTGCGAGATTTGTACATCCTTGCGCGTCACCGGCAGCGCAACCGCGGTCGTAATACGTCGCAGCCTGCGCTGCGTCACGCGTGGTCGCGATACCGGACTCGTACAGAAAACCGAGGGACGTACAGGACTTCGCGTCACCTGCGTTGCACCCAATACCATAGAGTGCAAAGGCTTTCGCAGTGTCTGGTGCTACGCCGCGCCCTTGCCGCAGCAGCCACGCCGTTTGTCCACACGCTCGACTGCCACCAGCGCGACATGACTTCTCAAGGAAGGACACCGCGCGAGCAGTGTCCGCTTGCATGGGCTTGCCAGTGAAGAACATGTACGCGAGCGCAGCGCAGGGCTCGCTTTTACCTTCGGTGCAACGCGCGTTGAGTGCCGTGGTGTCGGGTAGGCTGCTGCGCTTCGCCGTTGTGCGACGTTGCGCGTGAAGCGATGCGGCGCTGACGACAATGCAAACCACCGCGAGCGCTGCCAGACGAGCTATGCGGCGGGTGTGGGCCAGTTCGACTGCAATACGCATATCGTTGGTTTAGTGAGGCGGTGCTAATCCGGATGTAAGTGTATCTCTTCTAATATAACGCGTCTGTGGCTTCATCCAGCCGTGATTGTAAGCGTGCTGGGCCATTTGACCTCGATATGTTTTAGTGCAACTGCGCGTTCGAACGCCAGCATCCGTGTGATCGTCAGCGCGTTAGAACGCCAGCATGCGAGTGATCTTCAGTGCGATTGATCGCTCGTTCTGCGCCCACGATTCACTGTCGCGACGGTCGGTGTACACCACGAACACATCGCTCAACGGTGCCCAGCGCCAATTGATTCGTGCATTCGTACTGAAGGAACGCGTTTGCGTGTTGTACTGTACGAATGCGCTGCTCAGTAGCGTCGTTGACCACGCATATCGCATCCGCACACCCGCAAGATTGGCAACGAAATCACCACTCGCAAGATTGATCGCGTTGCGCTGGTAGTTTGTTTCGATTGCCAGTGACGGTGACGCACGCCATGTGACGCCCGCACCCGCACTACGTCGCGTGCCCGTGTAAAACGTGCCGACGGTCGCGTTGGCAGTGCCGAGAATCCGATTGGCTGGTGCCATATCGTAGCGCACCGTCGCTTCGCGCCATCCATACGCGCCGGGCGCCACGGTGCGACCGGGAACAAGCGTAAACGTTTGCTCAATTCTGTCAAACTGATCGCTGAGCAGCATCGTGAGCTTCGCTTCGGACCGCATAGTGACATCGAAGCCTGCCGAGATTGTGCGCGAATCAAGCTGCGAGCGCAAATCACTGATGTACTCAACGAGCACATACGGATTTACTTCTGCGACGCCACGCACGGCGGGACGTGGATGAATTCCGACCGTACCGTAAAACTGTTGGAAGCCGCGACGACGTACGAAACCGATGCCTGGCGCAAAGGCATCGCTGACACGCTTCCACAATAGTGAGTTGTCCCAAAGCTTACCGCGATAGGCGATCTGCGTGCGCGCTGCAGTGCCATCGCTGGTGCGGCCGGGCGCGTCGCTACGTGCGAGATACGCGTTGATGATTGTATTGCCGCGCGGTCGAAGATTTGCATCAACGCCATAACTACGATTCCACGTGTTGCTATCGGTCGCTGCACGGTTCTGGACCAGCACACCGATGTCTGACTTCCCAAACAGATTGCGACGTGCACGCAGTACGCCGAAGTTTTCGGCTGGCGTAGTCAAGAAACGCTGCGTTTGCATGTTGAGCGCTCCAACATCCCATTGGCCAACGCGACCTGTGAGACGCGCGCCGCCGAGAATTGGAATCGGTCGACCGTCCGGCGTCAGACCGATCTGACGCGAATTGAAGAACGTGAAATCACTTGGCGCTGCTCCCATGCGATAATTGCGTTCGACCACATCGCCAAACTGAAATGCACCGGAGTTCTCGATGAAAAACTCGCGTCGTTCGGGAAACAACAGCGAGAATCGCGTCAGATTCACCTGTTCCTGATCAACTTCCACCTGCGAAAAATCGGTGTTGTACGTTGCGTCCAATGTCAGTGATGGACTGACGCCGTACTTGACGTCTATGCCAACGTCGCCGCGAGTGCCCTTGGATGATGCTGGCACCTGCGCGCCCACTGAGTTCCCGCCCACAGCGTATGGCTTCAGTTGCAGATTGCGGCCGGGACGCAAACTGTCGAGCCCCGTCAACGTTCCCGCTTTGGACATCCGATGCAGGCGATACTGCCGCTCAAGTGGTGCCCAATACGATGTCTCACTCGTGCGCCGCACACGTCGGATAAAATTGACGCCCCAGTCCTGCGGTGTGCGGGTGGCGTCAAAGCGCAGCGTGCGTAGTGGAATTTCCATTTCGACGGTCCACGCCGAATCACCGATCGACGTGCGCACCTTTGTGACACCTTCCCACGCGTCGACAATGGCGCGCGAGTCGTTGTAGGTCTGTTCGTCGCGCACAGCTCCGGCTGGATTCACAATGAAGAGAAAACTATTGCGACGATCCTTGAACGTGTCGAGCACGAGGCCAAACAGATCACTCGCGTTCGATGTGAAGTCGCGCTCCTTGCCAGCCGTAATCGCCTTCTTGGGTTCTGGGTCGTACATTGTGGCGCCGATGTAGAGATGGTCGGCGTCGAAGAGTACGTGCACAACGGTTTGGAAGCGCGCTGGATAACCGGTTTGCGGCAGCTGCTGGACGAAGTGCGTGATGTCCGGCGCCATCGACCATTCCGCTTCGGTCAACTTCCCATCGATTGTCGGTCGATTCGACACGCGATAGGCGATCACGCTTGGTCGCGGCGCCGTTTCCACATTGATCGCGCGCGTGGCAGCCACACTGCCACTATCCAGTGTGCCACCCGATCGCGGTGGAGACGATGGCTGCGCATGAAGCGGCGCGAGGTGCGCGCTGACAAGGGCGCAGGTGGTAACGACGGCGCGGGCGAGCGCACACAGTGTGAATTGAGGCACGGTAGTGCTACGCGTGATGTGGCGAGTTCGCTGCCGTCTTTGCCATCTGAAAATTCACGATGCGCGAATCGCGGTCAGTGCTCGCTCAATACCACGCTGAATCAGTGGGACATCATCTCCAGCCGTCGTGCGCCAGTTGCTGAAGGCGGCCCGAGCACCGCGATGACCGGCGTACGCGCCGGGTGTCAGGAATACATCACCAGTGGCGGCGACGGCAGCAAGGAATTGCCGCGTCACACCGGGCTCGTCGCGCCCATTGAGCGCCGCATCGCTGAGTCGAAATGTCACGATGTTCAAGGTGACTGGCGCAAGCAACTCCAGCGCTGGATGTGCCGAGATCCACGCGCCGAGTGACGCAGCGCATGCGCAACATTCAGCGACAACATCCGCAATACCAGATCGTCCGTAGGCAAGCAGCGACGCCCATACCGGCAGCGCGCGCAATCGGCGCGAATTCTCAGGCGTAAAATGAAATGGATCGGGGAGTGTATTTCCGTCAAAGAAGTACGTCGCGGCGTTTCTGAAGACGCGGGACTGCAGCTCGGGATGACGTGTCAACGCGAACCCGCAGTCGTACGGCACATTCAACCATTTGTGTGCATCACCGCAGATTGAGTCAGCAAGCTCTAATCCTTGTACGCGGTGTGCCTGCGATGGCAGTAACGCCGCAAACAAGCCAAACGCGCCATCCACGTGCATCCACGCGCCAAACTCTTTGGCCAACGCACCAATTGCGACGAGGTCGTCAAACGCAGTGGTCGTAACCGTACCAGCATTTGCGAGAATAATCGTGGGTTGTTCGCTGCTGGTAAGTAGTGTGCGCAGCGCGGTAACATCAATGCGTTCTGTGCCTGCTTCGGTAGGTACACCGTTCACCGCATGCCTGCCGATGCCGAGGATCGCTGCGGCTTTCACGGCGCTCGCATGCGGCGTTCCAGAAAGAATGCGCAACGCCGGCAACGCCGCCGCACCCGATTCAGCAACATCAACGCCGCGTTGTTCGCCAAGCCACTGTCTCGCTGTTGCCAAGCCCACGACATTGGCCATCGTGGCACCGCTCACAAACCACCCGGTGAATGTGTCGGGTAGCGTGAACAGTTCGCGCAGCATCGCAATTGCTTGTCGTTCAACAGTGACCGCTGCCACGCTCGATGAATCCGACGCGTTGTTATCGACGGCGCTAGTGATCCAATCGGCGGCCAGCGCAGCGGGCGTGCCGCCGCCGGTCACGAATCCTAAGTAGCGTGGCCCCGCGCTGGCCGTGAGCGCGGGAAGCACTGAGTCGCGCAGGCGCTCCAAAACCGCTTGCGTTCCGATCCCAACTTCCGGCAGCGCCACCTCCGGAAGCGCAGCGTCGGCGGGCATCACCGGTCGATCTGCGAGACCGTCGAGGAATTGTCGAGAGAGCGCCGCCGCACTGTCGAGTAGAACAGGCAGGATGTACCGCTCATCGCGCGGCGAAGTCGATCGATTCATCGGGGCAGGGAAGGGGTAGCCGAAAAGTATCGTGGCTGGCGAAGAAATTTGCGACGAGACGTATTCATCCGCCCAATTCGTACGCACTCTCGCCATCTTTCCCGCACTATGCCACCTCGTCCAACGCAACGCCGTTCGTCCGCCAAGCCGTCGCAGGCGCCAGAAGATCTTCGCGGGAAAGTTTCTGTTGCACGCGCCATGTCTAAAATGGGCATCTGCTCACGGTCTGAGGCCGAACATGCGGTGCGTGACGGCCGTGTGCGTGTGAACGGCCGAGTGGTGACGGATTTGCGGCGGCGAGTGGTGCCGGAAACGGATAAGATCACGCTCGATGATGCAGTCGCCAACGCAGAGCCGAAGCGCTACATCATGCTCAACAAGCCGCGCGGACAAGTAACCACGAGGCGCGATCCTCGTGGACGCGCCACTGTGTATGACAGCCTCACGGATCCGTCGCTCCCATTTCTTGGTGCCGTCGGGCGATTGGATCAGGCCAGCGAAGGGATGCTGCTGTTCACGAACGACACACAGTGGGCAAACGCGGTGAGCGCACCCGAATCGCATGTTCGCAAAACGTATCACGTGCAGATCGATGCGGTACCGGATCACGCACTCGTCGCAGCGCTGCGTTCTGGCGTGTACACCGAGGAAGGCGAGCCGCTGGAAGCGGCGGAAGTGTCAATTCTTCGCGCAGGAGAGCGGCACGGATGGCTGGTGATCGCGCTCGACGAAGGGAAGAACAGACAGATTCGACGGATGCTTGAGGCCTGTGGGGTTGCCGTACTCCGCCTTGTCCGCGTCGCCATCGGTGACCTACCGCTTGGTGATTTAGCGAAAGGATCGTGGCGCGTTCTAACGGATGCGGAAGTTGGCGCACTCGGTGTTCTGGCCGGTCGCTCATCATCGGTTCGGCGTCGACAGTAGTCAGTTTCACAACGCACACACTCGGTAAAATTGTTCGCATGCTTCAGCTCTCTCGTACGCTTGATATTGCGCAGGTAATTCAGCAGGCCGTCGCGCCGGTGTTCCTGTTGTCTGGCGTTGCTGCGATGTTAAACGTGCTCACCAACCGACTGGCGCGCGTAATTGATCGCGCTCGCCAATTTGAACGAGAGTACCATGATTTGGAGACGGATACGGAACGCAACGTCATGCGCGCACGCGTAATGACGCTCGCGCGACGATCACGGTTGATTAATCGCGCCATCACACTATGCACACTCTGCGCGCTGCTCATTTGTTTGGTAATCGTAACACTGTTTGTGGCTGCGCTTGTCAACAGGACTGCGTCGCGAGCTATTGCGGCGCTGTTTATCGTCGCGATGTTGGCGTTGGTTGGTGGACTCGTCGCGTTCCTGCAGGAGATATTTATTGCGACTGCCAGCGTGCGGATTGATCCGCCGCAAGATCACCTTCCAACACCGTCGCCAGAGGCATCGTGATGAGCAGCGCACGCGAAGATTCGCAGATCGTGCAGAGTTGGACTGACAACGCCGACGCGTGGACGCACGTCGTTCGTGACGGGCTTATTCCGAGCAGGCAAGCGGGTACCGACAGCGCGATTGTTGAGGCGTGTGGGTCACTGCCAGTCGGACGGGTGTTGGACGTGGGTTGTGGGGAAGGGTGGCTTGTACGCGAGCTGTCAGCGCGTGGCGTTGATGTGATGGGAATTGATGTGAGCCCACCGCTTATTGCGTCCGCGACGGAGCGAGGTGGCGGTGCGTTTCACGTCGCGACGTATGCGGAGCTAGAATCAGATTCGCGCGTTGCGGCAGGGCCCTGGAGTGGCATCGTCTGCAACTTTGCGCTGCTCAGCGATCCGGTGTATCCGTTGCTCGCCGCGCTTCGCGCTCGACTTGCCGCAAATGGTCGACTGCTTATTCAGACCGTGCATCCGTGGAGCGCCAAAGGCGACGCGCCATATCGGAGCGAATGGCGTACCGAGGCGTTCGATGCGTTTGCGGTCGCGTTTCCGTCGCCTATGCCGTGGTACTACCGCACGCTTGCAGACTGGCTTGCTGATTTCGGCAAAGCCGATCTGCGCGTGGTGCAACTCAACGAGCCAGTACATCCGCTGACTGGTGCGCCACTCTCGTTGTTGTTCCACTGCGAGGCATGTTGATCGATTGGCAGCGGGCGCTGCACGAGCTCTCCGCAATGGAAGTTGCAGCGGCCATTGCAACGCTGGTGAATGTGTGGCTGCTTGTGCGCAACAACATTTGGACGTGGGCGTGGGGCGTTGCTTCTGTGTTGCTGTACGGCGCCGTCTTCTGGCGCGCGCATCTGTGGTCAAGTGCCGGCTTGCAGCTCTTGTATTACTTGCCGATGCAAGCGTACGGGTGGTGGGTCTGGATGAAGAACGGGCCGACACATCACGACGATCTACCAATCACACGACTGTCGAACGCTGCGAGGCTTGGATGGACCGTTGCGACATTGCCGCTCGCCGCACTGCTCGGCTGGGGCATGTCGTTCACCGGTGCGCAGCAATCAATGATGGACGCGCTGGTGACAGCGATCAGTGTCAGCGGCCAGTATCTGCAAACGCACAAGAAGATCGAACATTGGTTCTGCTGGGTAGTCGTCAATGCGGTCTATGGCTTCTGGTTATTGCCTCGACAAAAGCTGTGGGTGTCATCGCTGATCTATGTGATCTTGCTTGTGTTCTCGGTGATTGGTTGGCGTGACTGGACGAGGACGGCGCGTAGGCAGGGCGTCGGAATTGAGTAGGGAGCGTGTGGAATGAACGTGAGAAACGAACGTGAGAAACGCACGTGAAAAACGCACGTGAGAAACGATTGACTGCACTACGCCGTACAGATGCGTGACAGACAGTGCAAAACTTGTCCCCCTAGTCTCGGAATTGCTATGCTGCGACGTGCTCTCGCCCTCAGCCTGCTCGCTACACCACTCGCCGCACAGGCGGGGCAACGCTCACCTACCGTCGACAGTCTGCTTTCGCTTCAGAGTGTCGGCAGCCCGCAGATTTCGCCCGATGGATCACACATCGCGTATCTGGTGACGAGTACCGATTGGAAGCAGGACGCGTTCGTGTCGCAGCTTTGGGTACACGACACGCGAACTGGAACCGCGCAGCAACTAACCCGTCACGAGAGCGGCGTTTCGCAAATCCAATGGTCGCCTGACGGCAAATGGTTGAGCTTCGCCAGCAATCGATTTGAGTCGAAGAGTCAAATTTTTGCCATCGCAATCGCGGGTGGTGAAGCGATACGTCTTACCAACTCTTCGAGTGACGTTGGTGCGTATCGCTGGCGTCCCGATGGTGCAATGATCGCATTCTCGGCTGGCAGCGGCGCGGCGGCGCGCAAGGCACGTGAATCGTCACTGGGCGGGTTTGAAGTGGTCCGTCGTGACTATGTCATGCAACAGCTACTCACTGTTGACGTTGCCGCAGCGCTAATCGCGCCACAGCAAGGAACCGCGCGTACTCCTGATACCGCGATGTACACCGTCGGCGGATTTGATTGGTCACCAGATGGAACGCGCATCGCTTTCAGTGCCGCAACGGTACCTGATGCGAACGCTGCCGCGAGCGCTGATATTCACGTGTTGACGCTCGCTGATAATGCTGTGCGGACGCTCGTGACTCAGCCCGGCAGCGATACCGATCCGCACTGGTCGCCTGACGGATCACAGATTGTATTCAGCAGTGCGATGGGCGAAGTCCGCAACTATTTCAAGAATTCGCGCCTTGCGGTTGTGGATGCGGCTGGCGGCTCTGTGCGGGCGATCACGCTGCAGTTCGACGAGCAGCCGAATTTCGTGGCGTGGGGAGCTGCTGGTGTGTTTTTCAGTGGTTCGCAGAAAACCGCCGCGCATTTGTTTGTGGTTGCTCCGTCAACTGGTAGCATCTCGCGTGTCTCTGGAGCTGACGGCGCAATGCTCAGCGGATTTACGCTCACACAAGACCGGACGAACGCTGCATTTGTGCTCGCATCACCGACCGCACTGGCTGAGATTGCGACATCACCGCTCGCCAACTTTTCGCCGCGCGTGGTTACGCAGATCAGCACGCAGATTCGCGATTGGAAACTTGGGCTCCGTGAAGTGGTGCGCTGGAAGAGTCGTGATGGCACGGAAATCGAAGGCATCTTGATTAAGCCACGTGATTTCGATCCGACAAAAAAGTATCCGCTACTCTGCGTGATTCACGGTGGACCAACCGGAATCGATCGACCAACGTTACCCGATGCACGCTACTATCCAGTGGACGAATGGGTGAATCGCGGTGCGATTGTGTTGAAAGTGAACTACCGCGGTAGTGCCGGTTACGGCGAACGGTTCCGCAGCCTGAATTACCGTAATCTCGGAGTCGGCGACGCGTGGGACGTGATCTCTGGTGTGGACGCGTTAGTCGCGAAAGGTTTCGTCGATCCCACAAAAGTCGCGTCGATGGGATGGAGTCAGGGTGGCTACATCTCCGCATTCCTTACCACCAGCAGCACGCGCTTTGCCGCAACGTCAGTTGGCGCCGGTATCTCTGATTGGCGCACGTATTACTACAACACCGATATCACGCCGTTCACCGTGAACTATCTAGGCGCAGATCCGGTAGCGGATCCGGCCATCTACGCTCGCACATCACCGGTTGATTACATCCGCAACGCAAAGACACCAACGTTGATTCAACACGGCGAGAATGATCGACGCGTGCCAATCGCAAATGGTTATCAGCTACGGCAAGCGTTGGAAGATCGTGGCGTGCCGGTCGAGATGGTGGTGTACAAAGGCTTTGGGCATGGCATCACAAAACCCAAATCGCAGCGCGCAGTGATGCAGCACAACTTGGCGTGGTTCAATCACTACATCTTTGGTGACCCGCTCGCCGATCTCACGATGACTCAACCGCGGACTGCTCTCCGCTAAAACGCAAACTCACGATGACACCAACTGTCGCGAGAAGCGAGAACGCCGCCGGCACCAACCAAATGCTGTCCCAACTGTGCGTGCCGGCGGCGTTGGAATAATGTTGCACCGTACGACCTGCGATCCACGCACCAGCCAAATTGCCGACACCCATCGTCGCGACGGCCCAGAAACCCTGCGCGGCGGCACGAATGTTTTCAGGTGCGAGTTGATGCACCACAATTTGCCCTGCGATGAACGTGCACCCATATGCCAAGCCGTGCATTAACAGCCCGGCGTAAAGCATCGCATCAGTCTGCGTGCTCAGTGAAAAAAGCACACATCGTACGGCCCACGTCGCGGCGCCAAGTAGGAGCACTGGCCGAATTCCCAAGCGCTGCGTGAGTCTGGGAAGCATTAACAACACAATGACTTCCGTCGCTTGCCCCAGCGTCAGCAATGTGGCCGGTTGTGCTGCGTGCAAATCAGTGAGGTAAAGTGCTCCGAACGCGTTGTAAAATTGGTTTGGCACGCATAGCGCGACGTTCGCAAAGAGAAAAATTGCGAACAATGGATTGCGTAGCAGTTTGATCGCATCAAAGCCCAACAGCGTGCCAATACTGCGCGGCGTATTGTCCCGGGCGGGCGGCGTGGCGGGGAGCGTGAGACAGTAGAACGCGAATGCAATCGAAATCGCACCTGCGATCTGCATTGGGACTGCCGTCAGTTCCAGCTTCATCAGTCCGACCAATAGGCCGCCAACAATCCAGCCGACCGTGCCGAGCGCACGCAAGACGGGAAACTCACGACTCGGCGCCGCGAGATGGCGCATCGCGAGCGATGGCGCGAGTGCGAGCGTGGGCAAGTAGCAGAGCGCATACACCAAAATGGACGCGTACAGCGGTGCAAATGATGTGTAGCGTGACGCGAGGATCATTATGCAGCCGCCCAGCGCGTGCAGCAGCGCGAGAATGCGTTCCGTCCGTGCCAGTCTGTCGGCAGCAGCTCCACCCAGCATCGGCGTCACTAACCCGGCAATGGCAAGCGTGCCGTAGATCATGCCGATTTGTATGCCGCTAAAATGCAGTGTCGCGCCAAGCCAGCTACCCAGCGACACGAACCACGTGCCCCAGATCACGTACTGCCCGAACATCAGCACTGCGAGCCGCGCGCGCAGAGGACCGGGCGAACGCGCGTCTACCGGCACCAGTTCAGACACGCGACAGAGCGATCAGTTCTTGTGACGGTAAACGATGCGGCCGCGCGTCAAATCGTACGGCGAGACTTCGAGCGTCACGCGATCGCCAGCGAGAACGCGAATCCGGAACCGTCGGAGATTTCCACCAATCGTTGCCAGTACCGTGTGACCATTGTCGAGAGAGACGCGGAACATCGCGCTCGGCAGTACTTCACTCACGGTTCCTTCAAGCTGCAGCGCTTCTTCCTTGGCCATACACCCTATCAGACGGAAAACGAAATGCGGGGGACCCGGGGAGGGAAGCCACGCGGCGTGCGGGAAACCTAACCTGCCTGACCGGACAGTGCCGGTGTCGGGAACGACGAAGGGCCGATTCGGCGAGCGAACCGGCCCTTCGTCTCACGACCCCCGAGAAGGCCGCCAGCGATGCTTCAGTTCGAAGCCTTAGTGACGTTCTCAGCCGCCGGGCCTTTCGCTCCCTCGACGATGTCGAACTCAACCTGCTCGCCTTCAGCCAGAGTCTTAAAACCCTTCATCTGAATGGCCGAGTGGTGGACGAAGCAATCCTTTCCGCCAGAGGCTGGGGTGATGAAGCCAAAACCCTTGGCGTCATTAAACCACTTCACGGTGCCGGTCGTACGCATTGCTACAAACTCCTGTGGATTATTCGCGTCGGAGTCCGGCAATCCGGCACTGACCGACAACGGGACTCGCGGACATTACTCCCACGATGAGCGCCGAAAACGACAACGGGCCCGCACTGTAAGAGCGGACCCGTGAGACCGAACTCGGCCCGCACCACCTCGGTGCGGAGCACAGCGACATAACCGTATAGTCGAGGCACGAATCCGTCAATACTCGGCTTTGTACAGTGCATCACGCCCTAGCTCCTCATAACGTAGAGCTCGCTGGCCCAGCCCTTGCACCCACAGATTTGCGGGCGGATTGACGCACGAGACGCAGAGTGTGACTTCTGTGGAGCTCGCTTCGTCACTCTATGGGGAGCTGTCGAGCATTCGGGGGAGCAATGCGCCAACTACGTGTCGGCCTGACAATCGCTTTGGCCGTGTACGGAGTCGCCATGTTGGCGGCGCCGGATTCTTGGTCATTCATGGACAACGTCAACCTGCCTGTGCACGAGACCGGGCATCTTCTCTTCGCGCCATTTGGTGATACGCTCGCGATTTTGGGTGGCACGTTGTTGCAGTTGCTGTTTCCGCTGGCATTTGCAGCCTACTTCACACTGCATCGCGATGAGCACGCGGCCAGCGTCGGCGTTTGGTGGGTGGGTCAGAGTTTCGTGAACGTGAGCACGTATATGGCTGACGCGCAGGCGATGGAACTCCCGTTGGTTGGCGGCGGCGAGCATGACTGGAACATGCTATTCACGCAGTGGGGCGTTCTTTCACACGCAACACAGTACGCACAGCTTGCACGAGGATTCGGGTTTCTCGTGATGCTGGTTGCGATCGTCTGGGGCGCGTTTGAGTCGATGGACGTGCGACCACGAGCGCCAGTGACACGAATGCGATCAGCACGTTCGCGTCGGTAGCGACAGCTCGTGAGTCACTGATCGGACGCGACTGGTCGCCACGTCGTGCTGTCGCTACACTGCGGGAGCCCTCAACCCGCGTGTCGTCTATGGATCATTCTCCAGGTTTTCTCGCGATCGCTCACGACGCCCGTTCGCGTGTTGTGGAAGTGTCCGTGCATGACGTGCAAGGTTTGCTTCGCGGGCAGCATGCGCGGGTGATCGATGTGCGTGAAGATCACGAATGGGACGCAGGGCATGTGGCAGGCGCTACGCACCTGAGCAAAGGTGTGATCGAACGAGACATTGAGCGGTTGGAGCCTAACCGCGCCGCGCCGATCGTGTTGTACTGTGGCGGCGGATTTCGTTCCGCATTGGCGGCCGATGCGTTGCAGAAAATGGGATACACAAACGTGCAATCGTTGGCTGGTGGATGGGGCGAGTGGACGCGCCAAGGTGGAGACGTTGAGGTTCCACCGTCATGATTACTACGTCGCTGAGCGGGACGTTTCGCGTTCTTGCAGTGTTGTTGCTGGCCGCGAACGTGAGCGCATGTCGCGGCGGCGAGAAGCCGGCGCCAAGCGCCGACGCGCGTGCAACGCACAAAGCAGGCATTGCCGCCGCTGCGAAGGATCGGATGCTATTACAGTACTTTGTGAAAGAAGCGGATGCAGTCAACCGACGCGTGCCAGCACTAAGACCAGTGTCAAAGGGCTACGTGATTGGTGATACGAGCGTCATCTGGTTTGCGTTTTTCGCTGGCGACACGCTGCTGGTACTGGATGAGACGCGGCGTGTTCAGGGCGGTGGCGAATCGGATGCACGATACATTTTTCGCGATACGCTGCTGCGCTACATCGCGTTTGATCGCAAGCAGACACCTGCCGCAGGGAAGCCGGTACGAACACGGCTCGCCTTTGGCTTTGATAGCGTCGGCGCATTGTCGGCATCGTCGAAAAACGTGAACGATGCCGCAATTCGTCTTGATACAATCACTGATGTGACAGCGCTCGTGCGACAAGCGCATAAGTTACGTGCGCTGGTGCTTACCGCGAGATAGTTACTGCGACGGTATTGCGACGGTATTGCGACGGTACTGTTACGAGCGCTGGCGCTTGAGCATCCCAATCTGTGCTTCGACAACTTTGAATCGCCGATCTTCCAGATCGTACGCGCGTGCTGATCGTGT
>JANNWU010000131.1:0-2966 GCA_031408755.1 Gemmatimonadaceae bacterium
CACCCCGGGGGGGGGCGGGGTTTCGATCCCATCCCATTAACCCACCCGCCCATCCAGCTTTTATCACCACGCCATCACCCACAGTGCGCACTGGCGTACCCAAGTCGGCAGCGAAATCGACGCCAGCGTGTCGCCGAGCAATGCCGAGAATTGGATGCACCCTGAAGCCGAAGAAGCTCGACATTCGACGGTACTCCAGTGGCGCCGTTAAAAAAGTTGTGCGCATTGGACGGCCATCGGCATCGTAATACGCCGACGAGCCACCGACAGGCGTAAAACGTATCGCACGAATCCACGCGCCATCGTGATACAATGCACCGGCAACCAATGGCCCAACCTGTTCCGCACCAAACGCCGTGTGACGTCGTTCGATGAGGGCGACGACCGAGTCACTTGGCTTGAGATCACGACCCACATCGAGCTTGTACTCAAACGCCTCGGCAATGCCATACGCGACCTCTGCGCGCCCGCGAATTCCTAACGACCCGCGAGCCGCTCGACGCATCGTTTCGACAAGCGTGCCCGTCACCGCACCGCGAATCAAGACGGTGTCTGTGCTCCAGACCTCCCGACGTTCCGAGGCACTCCAGGTTCCGTCGGCAACGCGCATCACGCGAATGCTCCGATCATCAGCTATCTGAATTTCCACCTCGCGAATCGGCGCAGTTGCACTATCGGCGAATAAAGCGACGGGCAGATCACGACGTGCGGTCGCGCGAGTCTCGGAGGCAGAGAGCACCTTCATCGCGTCGTCGCGTGCGAGCCCAATTCGGACGAGTGCTCCGACGACGCCTTCGCCTCTCCGGATGGTATCCCGCGTGGCGAGCGGCGGGGCCGGTGTGCTGACGGCCATCACGTCCCGAGGCAATCGCGCCGGTCGCTGCGGCAACAGCCAGATTGCGAGCGCAGCGAAGCTGAGGACAACCAACAAAACGATCGCGCGCGCTCGCCGCCGATTTTGGCGTTCAAGCGCGCGCGATCGCGACCGGTATCCTTCAATGGGCGCGTCGGACATCCGGGGATGATGACCCGATGCGCCTCAGTACTCAATCCATCTGGCGACGCATGAACGTCGGAATTTCCAGATCGTCCTGCGTCGCTGGGCGCATCGGCCGTGCAGGCACACCCGGCTGACGCGTCTGAACCGCGGGCTGGCCAACCTGACCTGGACGAACGATGCTACTCGGCTTCGGCACCACGAGTTGCGGCGGCAAGGCGCGAACTTGGCTTCCGCCGTGCGACGCTGCTCGGTGATCGGGAGTGGAGTGGCCCAGTGCCCGATCGAAGCCCGTCGCGATCAAGGTCACGCGGATCTCCCCTTCCATCGCCGGGTTGCTCGAATCGCCACCGAAAATGATTTCGGCATCATCGCCAACCGATTCTTGCACGAGTTCGGCAATTTGCTGCACTTCACCAAGCTGGAGATCTGGACCGCCGACGATGTTGATGAGCACCGACTGCGCGCCCGTGATCGAGACGCTGTCGAGCAATGGGCTGGCAATCGCCTGCTGGGCCGCTTCCATCGCCCGGTTCTCGCCGCGACCAACGCCCGAACCCATGAGCGCAGACCCACCGTTTTGCATCACGGTGCGCACATCGGCGAAATCGACATTGATCGTGCTCGAGGTATTGATGATTCCCGAGATGCCCGACGTCGCCTGAAGGAGAACTTCATCTGCCTTCTTGAGCGCGTCCTGAAATGGCATGCCGCGACCCACTACCGCCAAGAGCCGTTCATTGGGAACAACGATCATCGTGTCGACGTGCTTACGAAGTTCGCTGATACCAAGCTCCGCCTGACGCATCCGCTTCCGACCTTCAAACAGAAACGGCTTGGTGACGATGCCAACCGTCAGCGCACCGGCCTCGCGCGCGAGCTCGGCAATGACTGGTGCCGCACCGGTCCCGGTTCCGCCACCCATGCCGCATGTCACGAAGACAAGGTCAGCGCCGGCCACAAGCCGACTGACCTCTTCTCGGTTCTCTTCGATCGATTGACGTCCGACATCGGGACGCGCACCAGCACCGAGTCCGTTGGTCAGCTTGCGACCAATCTGAATCTTGACGTTGGCCTTCGAGTTGTGCAGCGCCTGCGCATCGGTATTCACCGAGATGAATTCGACACCAGTCATCTGCTCTTCAATCATGCGATTGACGGCGTTTCCACCACCGCCACCAACACCGATGACCTTGATCACAGCGTTGGAAGAACTGCGGTCCTCGAGCTCGAAAATCATAGCAGACATGAGGTACTGCGCTCCGCGGTAAGGCTGAAAAGAAACCGGACTACCGGCATGCAAACAGAGGGTATTCACGCTGGCTTGGAGGCACGATAGGCCAAAGCGTCGCGAATGAACCGAGAGTATAGCAAACGGCGATCCACAACGCTACGTCCAGCGTCAATCAAATTCCACCGAGTAGCGTCGCGCGCATCGTGGTTGAGTCAGCCAATGCTGCTGTCCCTACAAGATATGCGCTGCGTTCGACTTAGCTCACTGCGTCTCGCGTGCAACCAGAAGGAGAACGTCGACAGTCAGCTTGCCGTCTCACACGATCGCGACATGCGCAGTTTGCCTCGAATCACTAGATCCTTTTTCGTCGTTTGCTTCCACTCGCGACGCTCTGGAATGCCACGTTTTCGGTTTGTCTGGAATCGCGTATGCTCGTTACTGTTTGTTCACTGAATGCAAAACGGGCGCATTCCATGTGGAATGCGCCCGTTGAGTTTCTACTTTAAGTGCCAAAAGCAGTGGTCTGCGACTACTCAGAAAAAGTCCTGGAACCACTCCTTTACCTTCCCGACAAGTTGGTTCACTCCAGCTGGCGTCGCCGCACCGCTGCGCTTCCCGGTTGACGACGGTTGGGTCAAAGATTGAATCGCGATCTTCCCTGCACCGAACTGTGCAAGGCCGACGACACAGCTGAAACGCGGCGAATTGACCGCCTCAATCAACCCTTCAACCTCA
>JANNWU010000132.1:0-4188 GCA_031408755.1 Gemmatimonadaceae bacterium
GTTGGTTTTGTGCATGGCGTGATGAACACCGATAACATGTCTATTCTCGGTCTCACAATCGATTACGGACCATACGGCTGGCTTGACAACTACGACCCGAATTGGACACCGAATACCACCGATGCGCAGGGGCGTCGGTATCGATACGGACAGCAACCGGCGGTCGCACAGTGGAATCTTGTGCAGCTCGCGAATGCGCTATATCCGATGTTTGAGGCGGCTGAGCCGCTGCAGGCTGGACTCGATCGCTATGTGGCAGTCTATCAACGTGAATTCGAGGCGATGACCATCGCCAAGTTTGGATTTCTGCGTAGTGACGATGACGTGCAGGCAATCATGTCCGAAGGCTATCGGTTGTTGGAGGAGGCGGAGATGGACTTCACCCTCTTCTTCCGTGCGCTTGGCGACATCGGCGACTCGCTTGATCCGGCGGCGGATGTGACGCTTGCGCTAGGCGACGTGTTCTACAGCGACGAGAAGCGCGACGCGCATCGTGATGCAATCTCAGCGTGGCTGCGTCGCTGGCACGATTCCGTTCGCGCGCACGATCATGATTCATCTGCACGCCGCACGCGAATGCACGCCGTGAATCCGCGCTTCGTTTTTCGCAACTATCTCGCGCAGCAGGCAATTGAACTTGCCGAGTCTGGCGATGAATCGATGGTGACCACGTTACTTGATGTGCTGCGGCGGCCGTACGATGAGCAGCCGGAATTCGGTGTGTTCGCCGCGCGTCGGCCGGAATCAGCACGGCACAAAGCGGGATCGTCGATGCTGTCGTGTAGTTCGTAGACGATCCCGCGATATTGTTGTGACGACTACGCGAGCGCAGCCTTCAAACTATCAAGCGCCGCTTGTTCATCTGCGCTTACCAGCGTGCCACCGATGCCAAGAAATCCGCCTTCTTTTGACGCATGTGCCGCTGCCGTCGCGACGGCGTAGAGCGTGTCGTTGTACGACCTCGACTCCGTTGGCGCGTGCGTCTTCACGAGATTTGCGTAGGTAGTGACAAGCGGCAGCAGTCCTGCCTTATTGGTCGCGTGCGCGCGCAGACCACTCAGCGAATCTTTCGTGATGCCGGCGGTGAATGCTGCCGCGATCAGTGACGTTGGCTCTGCCTTCGCAACCTCTGCAAGTAGCGCATCATTGGCTGCCTTCGCCTCTTTGATTGAGCCGACAGGCCCAGATGGATCCGACGCTGAGATCATGTAGAGTACGGCGGCGGGACCACCGCAGACTTTCTCCCAATCTGCGCCAAACTTCGTAATCATCGCCGACGCTTGATCTCCTGCCTGCGTCGCGGAATTGACCAGCGACATCGCGTCGGCGTTCGCAGGATTGCTTGCGAACTCGCTGTGCTCTTTCGTGAGCATCGATGTCAACCCGGCACCATCGAGATTTCCGCCTTTCACCGCTTTGGCCACAATGCCCATGATGGCCGGGGCGAGCATGCTGAGCACTGGCGTGACGTTGAAGCCAACGGCCTTCGACAGCGCTGCGCCAACTGCATTTGAGCCGGAGCCGAGCACCGATGACAACATCCCGCCGCCGCTACCTGCGCCCATGAGTCCGCCGAGCATTCCGGCGACATTGCTGAAGCCACCGAGAATGCCATCGCCGCCAGTCGGCAGCATTTTAAGCAAAGCATCTGCGCCGCCCGGAGCACCGGCGCTTTTCGCCATCCCGCTTAGCAACAACGGCCCCGCCGCACCGAGTGCCTTTTGCACGGCCGAGGTGTCAACGCCAAATGTTTTACCGATCGCGCCGATCATCTCTGGCTTGATCATCGAGGTGAGTGAACCGAGAATGCCTGACATCGCTTAACTCCAGTGCAGTGAAGATTTTTAAGTGTGAACCGAGTACGGCAATGTCGAACAAAGCGCGTGCGGTTGGAATTGGCTAGTCTCAGCGACGGCACTCATCGCATACCTATCACGACATTTCTCACGCGGATGAGAGCGTCTGTTGACTCTAGCCGAAACATCTTTGTTACACCTCCGCATCCGCCTCGATCTCCACGAGATATCCCGCGCCAATCAACTTCGCCTCGACCATTGAATTGGCCGGCATGATATGGCCGAATCGTTCGCCGTGCGCTCGCGCAATCGCCTCCGCATCTGCCATGTCATGCACAAACACGCGCGTCCGCACAACATCGTTCAGCGTACCACCAAGCGACAGAATCGCGCCTTCAATCTTATCAATTGCGAACTGCGTTTGTGCCGCAGCATCGCTACCACCAATCTGCGTCGTGAGATGTGTTGCCGTCGTTCCAGACACATAAATTCGATTGCCGCGTCGCGTGGCGCGGCTGTATCCCGCCAAAGGCTCCCACTCGGTACCACTGGTGCAGTACGATCGGTCTGCGCTGACCTGATGCACGGCGTACGGCGGCGGAAACGAATCAACGTGGTGACTGAGATCTCCAGATGCTGTCAGGTACGGCGGCTTCCGATACTCGTCGCCGCAATCACCCGGAATTGCAGTCAGAGTGCTGAGCACCGCACTTAGTGCAGCGCGATCATCGGAATCCAAGCGCAGCGTACTGACGCGCAAATTGTCAGTGATATGATCGCGCTGCCCCAAACGCGCACCAACAATCACGCCGGCAACTGCCGGGTGATCGAGGATGTAGCGGCAAGCGACATTCGCAATCGAGACGGCGTGCTTCTTTGCAATGACTGACGCGGCTTCCAGAACGCGTTGCAGCGCATCCCATCCGCCCGCTGCTTCCATAAAACGAGAATACTTCATTATTGACCATGTCGACGAGTCCGACGCTGGCGGCGCCGGACGCATGAGCCACCGATCACTGAGCAGACCACCGGCCAGCGTACCGTACGCTAAAAGTTTCACGTTGTACTGCGCACACACAGCGGCCATTCGTCCTGCGGCACGCTGATCTAGCAGCGAAAATGAGATCTGGTTGCTTATTACTGGAATGCCACTCGCCACCGCGATGCGTAAGTGTGCCGAGTCGAAGTTCGTGACGCCGATGTGCCGGATCATTCCTTCCGCGCGCAATTCATTCAAAAGTGACAGCGCGTCGAACCAATGCGCATCGGCAAAGGTCCACGCATGAAACTGCATCAGATCAATGGGACGGCCGCGGAGTCGTTGAACAGCCGTTTCTACCGCCGCCCGTATATCAGCGCGCGTGATCGGCCCCGGCTTGGGCACCCACTTCGTGAACAGCTGCGACGACACGCTGGGATTCGCGGCACGAAACTCACCAGCAATCAACTCGGCTGATCCGTAGTGGTCGGCCATGTCAAATGACGTAAACCCCGCCTGTACATACGGCAACATCTGCGTCGCGGTCGCCACAGGATCCAAGGTCTGCCCATCGCGCTCCATATCGGCGATCTGCCACAGGCCAGTCACGATACGTGAAATCTCCAGATCCTTTCCGAGCGCAATCCGTTCAACAGCAGTGGTCATTCGTACATCACTCCGGTGGAAGCGTAGCAAAAATTGCATCAACGTCGATACCGCGACGACGCATAGCCGAGACTTCGCGAAAATAGATGAACGTCGCGATACCCATCACCAGCAGCCACACTGGCGTTGAGCGAAAGTACCACGCTGCGACTGGTACGCTCAAATCTTTCCAAGTGTGAATCACGAGAAACGAGCTTAGCACTGCAATGCCGCATACCGCGATTACGCGCTGCCGGCCAAGTTCCGGTATTACGCGAACCTGGCTCGCGAGCATCGGGTTTCGGCGTGGGAGCGTCAAAACAGAGACGCACATCAGAATAAAGTTGACGAGCATCGCGGTGACGAGAATGTCGACGCCCAGAAAGAAATTACCGGCGAGATGGCAGCCGAGAATCCCAACGGTCGCCATCGCTGCACTTGCGATAATCGCGAGATGCGGTGTGCGCAGTCGCGGATGCACCGTCGCAATTGCGCGCGGAAAGATGCCATCCGCGGCCCACGCGAACATCAATCGTGACACGGCGAGCAACATTGCAGGGAGATCCTTCGCGAGTGCGACTGCACCACCGGCAACAATTGCAATCGTCCATCCGGTCGGCAACACATAACCCAGTAGGCCCGGCGCGGTTACGTCGCGACGCGCCGCCTGTTCGGCCACGTACTGCCACGGCACGGCGTGATAGACTGCGGCGGTAAAGAGCATGTAGAACACGCCCACAATGCCAACCGCAAGACCAATCGCGAGGG
>JANNWU010000133.1:0-13910 GCA_031408755.1 Gemmatimonadaceae bacterium
CAGCATGCCTGTCTCCAACCCACGTTTGGTCGAGCGTCATTTAGGGACCAGCGAAAAAATGCGTCACGCTGGTGACGTAGCCGGAATAACAGCGCCGGTGCTGCACGTCAAGCAGCACCGGCGCAATTTCGTTCACGACGAACCAGAATTCCGCGGATCAATCGCCGGCAACGGGGCTCGGCACAACGGGTACTGGTGTCGCCCGCACTCGATTCCGGAAGGCGACAATCGCATCGTCGATCAGCGAATACACCGATGGGACAACGAAAAGCGTGAGCAAGGTGCTGGTTATCAGCCCGCCAATCACGGCGCGTCCCATTGGTGCGCGCTGCTCAGCGCCGGCGCCAATTGCAAATGCCAGCGGAATCATCCCGGCAATCATCGCGACCGTGGTCATGATGATCGGCCGTAGCCGAATTCGCGCTGCGGCGAGCAGCGCCGTCCGGGTATCGTCGCCCAACGCGCGCCGGTGATTGGCAAAGTCCACCAGCAGAATGCCGTTCTTCGTCACGAGACCGAGCAGCATGATGATTCCAATCATCGTCATCACGTTGAGGCTGCCCTTGGTGACGAGCAGCGCGATCGCGACGCCAATAAAACTCAGCGGCAGCGACAACATGATGGCGAGCGGCTGCAGAAACGATCCGAAGAGCGACGCGAGGATGAGATAGATGAACACGACGGCGAGAATGAGCGCCTCGCCCACGTAACCCTTGGTGTCGTTCAAGTTCTGCACGTCGCCACCAAAGACGGTGCGATAGCCGGCCGGCAGCCCCATTGAATCAATTGCCGCCTGCACCTGTGCCGCGACGTCGCCAATACCGTAGCCTGGCAACACGCCCGCGCTGATCGAGACCTGACGCTCAAGCGACGATCGTTCAATGGCCTGCGGGCCAATGCCAGCACGGATTGTGGCGACTTGGCCAAGCGGGATGGTGGTGGCCATGCCGGTACGACTATCGATGCCAGAGCCGGGCACCGGCAGTTCCGCGACGTCGTCCGATGAGCGCCGGAGCGAATCGGGATAGATCACAACCACATCGTGCGAATAGCCCTGCGGGTCCTCCCAACGCGTCGCGCGTTGGCCGGTAAAGAGTGGTTGCAGCGTGCTGGCGATGGTGCCAATACCTAACCCTGCGGCCCATGCTTGTTCACGATCCACCTGCACATCCAACTGCGGGATTTCGCCATCGTCACTGGAGTTTGGTTCGGCAATGCCTTTCACGCCTTGCATGGTCTTGAGCACTTCTGCCGCCGCGAGCTTGAGCCGCGTTGGCTCTGGTCCCTGCACTTTTACGTCGATCGGTTGGCGGTAACCACCGAAAATTGTTGGTGTGCCGGAGATGCTGGCGCGCGCGCCGGGAATTTTGCTCAACTCGCGACGAAGCTCGGTCTGAATCTCCGCTTGCGAGAGTTTGCGCTGATCTTTTGGCTTGAGTCGGACGGCGAGCGATCCGCCGGTTGGTGAGCCGCGAAATCCACCACCGATGTTCAGATAGGTGCTCATTACTTCAGGGCGTTTCTCGAGTAATTGTGCGATCGCTTGACCACGTCCGATGGTGTAGTCGATGGCCGAACCAGGTGCGACGCGGTAGTTGACGTTGAACTCGCTGCCGTCCACGTCAGGCATCCACGTGAAGCCAAGTTTCGGGATGAGCATCAACGACCCGACCACCGTCGCGAGTGCAGCACTGAGCACCGCGAGGCGATGATTGAGTGCCCATGCAAGGCCGCGCGGATAGCGATCGGCAACACGTTCAAACCAGTCGTTGAACGCAAACGCGACGCGTCGGATTGGATTTCGTGAGGCGCGCAGCGCGGCTTGATTGTGCTTGTCGACCTCGGGGTCGCGCCAGACGCTTGAGAGCATAGGATCAAGCGTGAAGCTCACAAGCAGCGAGACCAGCACCGCAAAAGCCACCGTGACGCCGAACTGGAAGAAGATCTTGCCAATCATGCCGCCCATGAACGCCACCGGGAAGAACACCGCCACCACTGCCATCGTGGTCGCGAACACCGCGAGGCCAATTTCACTGGTGCCTTCGGACGCCGCGTGCTCGTGATCTTTGCCCATCTCCAGATGTCGAACAATGTTTTCACGAACAACAATCGCGTCGTCAATCAGCAGGCCAATCGCAAGCGATAGCGCCAGCAATGTCATTGTATTGAGCGTGAAATTGAACGCCCACATGACGAAGAACGAGGAGATCAGCGAGATCGGAAGCGCCAGACCGGTAATGATCGTCGAGCGCCACGAGTTCAGAAAGAAATAGATGATGACGATGCAGAGTATCGCACCAAGGATCAGCTCATGCTGTACGCTATCGAGTGAATCGCGGATACGCTGCGAGTCATCGCGAATGACACTCAACTTGACGTCAGCCGGCAGCGTTTTCTCGAGTGCTGCAACGGTTTCGCGCACGCGATCGGCGACTTCCACGGTATTACTGCCAGCAATTTTCTGCACTTCGATGGCGACCGCTGGCGTCCGGCCCAAGAAGGCGGCGCTGCGCTGTTCGGCACTGCCATCAACCACTTTCGCAACATCGCTAATGCGGACTGGTGCGCCATTGCGCACAGACAATGTGATGTCGGCGAAGCGCGCCGGATCAACCACGCGGCCAGTCACGCGAATGAGCTGTTCACGCCCGTTGCGGCGCACGCGGCCGGCCGGCACTTCACGGTTTTCTCGCTCCAGTGCTGCAATTACCAGCGGCGGCGAGATGTTGTACGCGCGCATTGCAACTGGGTCGAGCTGCACCTGAATCTGTCGTGTTGCGGCGCCAGAAATATTCGCGCCACCCACACCGGGAATTGATTCGAAGCGCGTCTTCACCACTTCGGTCGCAAGATCGCTCAGTTCGCGCAGCGGTCGTTCACCACTCGTCATCGCGACGCTGATGATGGGCCGATCGTTAGGATCGAAGCGCAATACAATCGGATCTTCAATGTTCGGCGGCAACTGTCGGCGAATACGCGCAACTTTGGCGCTCACCTCTTGCTGCGCGGCGATCACGTCAACGTCAAGATTGAATTGCAGACGCACCAGCGAACTGCCTTCTAACGATGTCGACGTCACTTCTTTGATGCCCTGCACCGTGTTCAGCGCCTCTTCGATTGGCTTCGAGAGTTCGCGCATCACAACTTCTGGCGACGCACCTGGATACGCCGTCTGAGTAACAACAATTGGATAGGTGACATCTGGATACTCGTCAATGGCAAGACGCTTGTACCCGATACCACCAAGCACCACCAACGCCACCATAATCATGGTGGCGAAAACTGGGCGCTTGATTGACACATCGGAGATAATCATGACTTCCCGCCCGCAATAGTGACTTTCGCGCCATTACTCAGCGCGCCGATGTTGCCCACGATTACGCGGTCACCGGCGCTCAACCCGTCTTTCACTTCGGCAATTCCGGTGGCATCGTCAACCACGCCCAAACTCACGTTGCGCTTCTCGAGTGCGCCACCAGCAACGCGCCACACAAATGGCAATTCTTCGGCGCTCTGTGCTTGGCGAATAGCGGAGGTGGGCAGCAGTAACGCGCCATCGCGTCTGAGACCAATCACGCGACCGCTCACGAACGTGTTGCCTTTCACTGCGCCATTTGCATTGGGCACGCGAACGTACACCGTCACACTGCGCGATACCGGATCGACGGTGGGGCTGACGCGTGCAACACGCGACTCAATCACGCGATCATCGAACGTCAGTCGCACAATTTGACCGGGACGTACCACGTTGGCTTGTCGCGCGGGGACATTGGCCGCCAGTTCAAGCACTTCACTGCGCACGAGCGTGAAAAGCGGTGTGCTGACAGAGACGCGCTCGCCGGGTTGCACTTGGCGACGGTCAATGATGCCGCTGGCCGGTGCCAGCACGCGTGTATCGCCAGCCACGGCGCTTGCCGTGCGCAAACGCGCCTCCGATGCCGCCACGGATGCCTGTGCCGCAACCACGGCCTGCTGCGCGGCACGATGCTCCTGCTCGGCAATCGCACCGGCCTTGAAAAGCGCGGCGGACTGCTCCGCTGACCACGTTGCCGTTTGCAACTGTGAACGTGCTGATTCGCGGTCGGCCTCAGCGCCACGTCGGCCGCTTTCTTGTTGGCTCGATTCAAAGCGCGCGAGCACCTGACCGCTGCGAACGCGCTCGCCTTCTTGCACGTAAACGGCGCTCACGTCGCCATTGAGACGGCTGCGAATCTCGATGGTCTCAATGGGGCGCAAATCACCAGAGATGGCGACGGCGTTTTCGATGACGCCGAGTTTAAGCGTTGCGATGTCCGTTGCTGCGAGCACAACGCCGCCGCGTCCACCACCAGCGCCACCACTGCCACCACCACCCGCACCGCGCGCTGCACCACCAGCGCCGGGCGCTGGAGTTGTTGTGCCGGGAGAGCCGCCCGCGGTAGGTGCGCCAGTACCACCAGCCACGCCGCTCGCTGGTCGTGCTTCTGCGGCGTCACCCGCTTTGGTGCAGGCCGCGACAAGCAGCAGCGCCGCGCCAACTAGCGCACGAATCGGCGTAACGGGTTTAACGATCTGTCGTGACACGATCTGCTCCACGGTCGGTGATGCGCATTGCGCCGCCATCAGGCAGCGGAATCGGACGACCTGTCGTCCGCGCCAAGTCGGCGGCGGCAAGAAATACGTCATAAATCGCCCGCGCCGCGTTCACTTGGGCGCGCACGAGGTTGAGTTGTGCGTCGGAGACATCGAGCGTAGTGCCAACACCGCGTGTGTTGCGCAACACCGATAAATCGTACGCTTCGGTTGCTTCAGCAACGGTTTCGCGACGTGCGTCGAACAGCGTGCGCGCGCGACCGAATTCGGCGCGCGCAGCGGCGGCTTCAATCGCGACTTGTTCGCGCACCTGCGCCAACTGGATGGTCGCAAGATCCACTTGGGCGTGCGCATTCTCGATATTGGCTTTGGTGCGGAGCCCATCAAAGATTGGCCACGCGACCTGGAAACCGAAGTTTCGATCAGTGAACCAGCCGTTGTTCTGACAACTCCGCGTGGTGGGCGATCCTGGTGGGCACAGCGCGTTGGAAGTTTGACCCGATCGCGTTGGAAATCCGTTGCTGGTCGGCAGCGCAAGGAAGCCAGATGTTATCGTCGCCGTTACCGATGGCAGCAGATCAGCACGGGCCACACGCACGCCGGCTTCGCGTGCCACGCGATTCAGTTCAGCGGCGCGGACCGCAGCGCGCACCGCACCAAATGCCGGTGACGTATCAACCGTTGCCACAAGCCGCTGCAGCGCGAGCGTGTCCAACTCGGAGACGAGTTGTAGCGGACGTTCTGCAGGGATGTTGACGAGGCGACGCAGCGTGAGCACTGCGATTGCATAATCGTTCTGCGCTTGCACCACCGCTGGTTCCAGATTCGCGCGCTCCACTTTCAGACGGAGTACGTCGTATCGTGATGCGCGGCCAGCCTGTTCTAATTGCCGCGTCTGTGCGACACGTTCATCGGCCAGAGCAAGGTTGCGTTGTTGAATGTCAATCAGACGCCGCGTGAAGAGTGCGTTGAGATAGGCGCGTTCGACATCCACAACTACTTGGCCGCGCACCTCGGCGGTGCTGGCGCGGCTCGCACCACGCACCGCATTGGCCGCTTTCGCACCCGCTACCACGCGCCCGCCAAGAAAGAGCGGTTGCTGCAACTGTGCGCTGGCGGTGTAGGTGAACGCTTGATTGAATACGGCGCCAACAATGTTTGCGCGCGCGTTCTCGAGCACCTGTGAATAGCCGCTGCTGAGCCGAAGCTGCGGCAGGCCAGTTGAGCGTGCTATCCCGATTTGTGCATCAGCGGCGCTGACCTGCGCATTCGCAGCGCGGACCTCTTCGCCTTCACGGAGCGCACGCATCACTGCGGCGTCGAAAGAGAGGGTGAGCGTGTCGGTTTGAAGCCGTTCGCTACGTGAGCGCACCAGCGGCAGAGGATCTTGACCTGAAACAACGCTTGCGAGCGCCACGCTGCAGGCGACGACAAAAAACCCGAGACGGCGTGCCGGGCGACGACGAAAAGTGGCTGACATGATACTCAGTGTACGCCACAGATGGCAGAAACGTTTGCGCGGACGCGCGCTAGCGAAGGCTGGTTGTGGGCCTACGTAACGCTTAGACGACGCTTCATGACCTCTTGCAATGCGCGCACGACCTGCGGATCGAGTAGTGCGCCAGCCACCGTGCCCAGATACGCCAGCGAATCATCGGGGCGCATGGGATCGCGGTAAGCACGCTGCGATGTGAGTGCGTCAAACGCATCAGCACCGGCCAAAATGCGCCCGCCGAGTGTAATGCTCTCACCGCTTACGCCGCGCGGATATCCGCTGCCGTCCCAGTGTTCATGATGATCATGGACAAAATTGAGGACGTGTTCAAGCTGTTGCAGCGGTCGAAGAATTTCGATTCCGATGCGAACATGTTGCTTGACATGCTCAAACTCTGTCGCCGTGAGCGCGGCGGGTTTGTTGAGCACTTCTTCTCGAATTCCAATCTTTCCGATGTCGTGTAATCGTCCCGCCAGACGAATGCGTTCCACGGTTTCGGCGTCTTGCTCAAGTTCAACAGCGATTTCGGCAGCCAGATCGGCCACGCGCTGGGAATGACCGCGCAGGTAAACGTCCTTCGCCTCCATCGCGATGACGAGCGTTTCCACCACGTTCACCGACAGCTTGCGCAGCGCGTCTTTTTCTTGCTCCAGTTCAGACGTGCGCAAACGCACTTCTTCCTGGATGCGCTCATCGAAACTTTCTTTTTCGAGGCGCGAGTGCCTGCGCGCGAGTGCGCGAATCACCGCATCCTGCAACGCCCGCAATTCAATCGGCTTGACGAGATAGTCGACGGCACCACCTGCCAGAACTTGTGCAGCAGTTGGTGCATCGTTGACCGCGCTCAACATCAGCACCGCAATGTTCGGATCGTACGCCAAGACGCGTGGCAGCAACTCGGGACCTGAGAGGCCCGGCATGCGCACATCGCAGATCATCGCGTCAAACGATTCAGTCTCAAATCGCGCCAGCGCATCGGTTCCGTTGCCCGATGCTTCAACGCTATAGCCACAGCGTTGAAGGAAACGCGCCATTGCAACGCGAATCGACTCGTCGTCGTCGACCACGAGAATGCGCGCGAGTGGCGGAGGTGTTGGCTTCGGCGCCAGCGCCTGCATTGCGGTCGTCACGCGCTGTGAATCGAATTGCCGATTCGAAGAGGAATCGCCAGACGGCGAATCGTACGACCATCATCGGTGCGTATGACGGAGATGTTCGCGCCGTGCAATGTCGAATCCGTTGGAAGGCTGGGGATTGCGATGCCGTCGTCTGCAACCGTAATCACGCCGAGTGCGCCATCCATGCTGGCGCGAATATCGATCCGACGCTTCGAGGAGCCGAGAAGTGCCGTCTCCGATGCAATAATCGCGGAGGAGAGCCACTCACGCAGCGCGGTCGCCGGCCATGGTAGTGGTGGCAATCCGGGATCTATTGTCACGTTGACCGTCATGGTGAGCGCGCGCTGCGCTTCGCCGCGTTCACGCAAGATTTCGTGAATAAGTTCGTCGACCGGAACCGGTTCAGAATGCGCTTCTGCGTCGTCAGCAAGCCCGCGCAACGTGTTGGCCGCTTCGGTAGCGCGTCGAGCGCTGCGTTGAATCAAGGCGATCGATTCGTGCAGCTCAGGAGACAGCGACTCATCCGCCATGAGTTCTGCGAGCGCACTGATTCCAGCGATTGGCGAAGTGAGATCGTGCAGCCGTGTTGAAAGCGTTGTACGCAACGCGTGCAGCGATTCCAATCCAGGGTCAGCCGGCGTGCGCGCGACACGAGTTTGAACCACCGCCAGCGCGCGCGCTACTGTCGATGCCATCAGCTCAATGCGACGCGTTGCTTCATGCGGAACGGGGCGATCAGGATCGAACACAATGTCAACACGACCCACTGCCACGTCATTGTCCACAAGCGCGATTGATGCACCCGGCAACGCCGGCACGAGTGATCGCCATCCTTCTGGCACAAGGTGTCGCGCATCGGGCATCTGCACCGCGCGACGTTGACGCGCGAGATGTTCTGCGCGCGCCGGATCTAGTGGCGTGCGCACGCCACGCAGTGCCGCCAGCGCACCGAGTGCTGCAGGAAAACGCATCGCGGCGTTACCGCGATCACGGACGGCAATGCTCACGCCAAGCAACGCCGGATCATCAAGGCGATGAATCACTGCCGCTGCAAAATCGTCGACCGTGACGGATGCGGCTGCGTCGAGCAAAAGTGGCACAGTCAGGCTGACTTCGAGCGACGGCGCGGCTTCTTCGACCATCGTGTGCACTGCGACATCGCGTCGGCGCAGAACGAGTGCGGCGAGCGATCCAAGTTCGTGTGCAAATGTGCCGTCAGCCACGGTGAACAAACGTCCCGGTCCACCGATCACGGAGATCGTACCGACGGCGTGTTCGCCGTCGACTAGCAGCGGCGCGGCTACAGCACGCACGGGCACTTTCGCAATTACGGCATCGCTCCAGCGAACACCGGTGCTGGGATCAGCGAAAATTGCAGATTGCGCGTGCAAGGCGCGTGACGCAAAGGCGCGATCGCGTGGCACTCGTGCACCGGCTTCCATGGGCACCTCACCATGCGACGCGACAACTACCAATGCATCGCTGTCTTCCATGGTCAAGCCGATCCACGCCCCTGCACCTTGCAGCGATTCTACGGCAACGCTGAGCAGCCGAGTAAAGGCGGCATGCGTGGTGGGGAGCGTCTCAATCTCGGCGGCGAGTGCGCGCAGGCGCTTTGTGCGCGTGGCGTCATCCGCGATTCCGCCACCCCGCGACGCGCCACCAGCGGGCGCGTCTGTAACAGGGATGCGAGAGTTCAGTGGTGCAGGCGCATCAATGCCCTGTAACGGCTGTTCAGGCATCGCGCGCCTCCATCATTATTCGGCGAACTCGACTGTTACATGATGCGGAATGATGCCCGCGTCGGTTCCACGCTGCAGAAAGAGCTGCACCGCGGCGCGACCGGCATCGCCGTAATCGAGAGTCCATTCATTGACGTACATGCCAACGAATGTATCCGCTTGGCTACGATCCAGTCCACGTGCGTATTTCATGGCATGGTCGAGAGCGGCACGACGGTGCGTGAGACCGTAGGCGATGCTGTCGCGCAGGTGGCGACTGATCATGGCGATGAGATCGGGACCGAGATCTTTTCGAATCACATTGCCACCGAGCGGGAGCGGCAGCGACGTCTCCTCGTGCCACCACACGCCAAGGTCGAGCAGGAGATGCAATCCGCGATCGGCGAAGGTCAGCTGACCTTCGTGAATCAGCAATCCGAGATCGACGTGTCCATCGAGCACGGCATCTTCGATTTTGTCGAACGGATAAAAGACCGCTTCAAAATCCGGTTCGAACAAACGCAGCGCGAGGTAGGCGCTTGTCATCGGGCCTGGTACGGCAATGCGCGCGCCCTTAATGCCGCTCGGTCCGCGCTTCATGCGACCAACAACGCGTGGGCCGTACTTGTCGCCCATCGACGCGCCGTGCGGGAGCAACGCGTAATCGTCAGAGAGATACGCAAAGGCGTGAATTGAGACGGCGGTGACTTCAAGTTCTTTGCGACGTGCGCGCTGATTCAGCGTCTCAATGTCTTGCAGCTCGTGTTTGTATGCGAGCGTCTCCGTATTGACTTTCCCTTCTGCCAGCGCGTAAAACATGAACGCGTCATCGGAGTCGGGGCTGTGCGCGACAGTAATTGTGCGAGTGGGTTCCATGATCTGTTTTTTCACTTGATGCTCCGACGCGCGCGCGCGAGTGCGCTATCGAGATCGATCTGCGTGACGGAGTATTCGGGAAGATTTTTTGCACGCTCGGCAGTCGCCGCGGCGAGGAGGCGCTTGTCAAAACCTGCTTGTGCGGCAGCGTCACCACGCATGCGTGCGGCGGTGCTGGCTAAGGAAAGGCCGAGTAGATGTGTGGCTGACGATTGCAGAATTGTGTCGGCCTGTGCGGTGATGATCTCTTTCACTTCGGCGAGCTCCGCAACGCGACCAAGCTCAAAGCGTTGGAGCGTAGTGGGCGCTGGCAAACTCTGAAACGACATGAGCGCCATTGGTGCGAAAAATTGCACTGAGTCGCGCTTGCCTTGCTCGGCCAGCGAGACAACGCGATTAAACAGGCGGAGTGCGCGTTCGTCGGGCGTCATCGATGAGATATCGGGCGCACGAACTGGTCGTTCACCGGCGTTCGGTGCACCAGTGGAGGCTTGTGCGCCGCCCGCGAACGGTGCATCGGTTGATGGCGCAGGTGGCGGGGCAGCGGCTGGTCCCTTGTTGAATCGCTGACCGGCGAAGAGCGCTACCGTCGACAGCAGCGCGATGGCGGCAATGGCCCACGGCAACGTTTGCTGCGCCGGTCGCGCTGGGGCGGGCGCGCTAAGCGGTGCACCCGTCGACAACACGGCCTCGCCGGCGGATTGCCCGCAGCGATGACAGAAACGAGCGCCGGCGGTGAGCTGTGCGCCACAGGCTGCACAGAATGCAGACGACATGCGAGTAAATCAGAGAGAGGCGATCGCGAGGCAGAGACGCCCCGCCAGAATCCAGCAATCTAGTTGCGTCTATAGTTCCCTCGCTGGCGTGGGTCTGTCTGGCAACAGCGTTGAAGGCAGCCGTGTAGTCGCGGAGTTCGCCCGCTGGCGTGGCTTCGTCTGCGAGCGAGCCGCAAGGCGGTTGTCCAAACCCACAGATACCTCGCTCGCGTGGGTTGGTCTGGCGTAGGTTTGCATTGTGACCTCGCCGACTCCCTCCTCCGACGCCCTGCGCACTGCCGCGGCGGGCGACATTGTGGCGCTGCTGGCCGAGCAGGACGTGCGGTTTTTGCGACTGCAGTTCACTGACATTCTGGGCGTGATCAAGAATGTCGAGATACCGCGTTCGCAGTTCGCGAAGGCCTTGGCCGGCGACATCTTGTTCGACGGCAGCTCGATTGAAGGGTTTGTGCGGGTGGAAGAGAGCGACATGCTCCTGAAGCCTGATCTGAGCACGTATCGCGCATTGCCGTTTGGAAGTGCGGGGTCGCGAGTGGCGCGACTGATTTGTGATGTCGCGATGCCCGACGGGACGCCGTTTGTGGGCGATCCGCGTGGATGTTTGAAGGCGGTGTTGGCCAAAGCGAGCGCGCTGGGCTACACCATGAACGCCGGCATGGAAGCGGAGTTCTTTTTGTTCAAGCAGGACGCAACGGGCAAAGCGACCACCGATACGCATGATGTGGGCAGCTACTTCGACTTGGCGCCGGTAGATCTTGGCGAGGAAGCGCGTCGCGCAATTGTTGACACGTTAGAGCAGATGGGTTTCGAGGTGGAAGCGAGTCACCACGAGGTGTCGCACGGTCAGCACGAAATTGATTTCCGGTATGCCGACGCGCTGACGACTGCCGACAATCTGACGACGTTTCGATTTGTGGTGAAGCATGTCGCACAGCGTTTTGGGTTGAGTGCGAGCTTTATGCCGAAGCCACTGTTCGGTCAGAACGGTAGCGGAATGCACACGCATCAATCGTTGTTTCGTGGAACAGAGAATGTGTTCTGGAATGCGGGCGCGCCTTTTGAGTTAAGCGAAACGGCGTTGCATTACATCGGCGGATTGTTGAAGCATGCGCGCGGATATTGCGCGGTAACCAATCCGTTGGTGAACAGCTACAAGCGATTGGTGCCCGGATTTGAAGCGCCGATTAATGTGGCGTGGAGCATGCGCAATCGCAGTCCGATGCTGCGCATTCCGGCACGTCGCGGCACGGGAACGCGCGTGGAGCATCGGTTGCCCGACCCCAGCGCGAATCCGTATTTGGCGTTAGCCGTGATGCTCTCGGCTCGATTGGATGGTATCGCGACGCACGCCGATTCTCGTGAGCCGGTGGATACGAACATTTTTGAGATGAGCTTTCGTGAGAAGCGGCGGTTGCGGATTGATGATTTACCGCGCGATTTGAACGAAGCGTGTGATGAGTTGGAGAAGGACGACGTGATTCGATCGGCGCTAGGCGAGCATATTTTCGCGCATTTTTTGGCGGCGAAAAGGGCGGAGTGGGGGGAGTACAGTGAGCGGGTGCACGCGTGGGAGGTGGAGCGGTACTTGATGAAGTATTGAGCGCGCGCGCCTCACAGTTTTCTGCCTCAACGAGAGTGCTGATGCACACTGTTCACGCGATCTTCGGCATCGCGATTCTCGCAGCTTTGCAACCGCAGCGCGCGGTATCGGCGATAGAGCAGTCGCCGTCTGCGTTGCACGCCGACACTATCACGCTCTCAATCGGCCGACGCGTCACGATGGCCGGCGGCGGCCTGACAATCGAACTCCTCAGCGTGAACGACAGCCGATGCCCCATCAGCGCGCAGTGCGTCTGGCAGGGACAGGCAACGCTCACTCTACGCATCACCACGCGAGCGCGCACAGCACCGCAGACTGTCACCCTGGGCAGCTCCGCACCGCCGTCAATGAAACTGCCTGGCGATCTGACGATTGAGGGGCGGCGGTTTCGGCTGGTGCAGTTGCGGCCAGAGAGAACGACCACGGCTACAGTGCGACCGTCGCTGTATCGTGCACGCGTTGAAGTGCAGCGTCTCTAGCAATCCGCTGTCGTGATTGGAGCAGAATCGCGTGCATTTTGACGTGCGTCGTCAGTAGCAATCCTCTGCTGTGAGTGGCGCGGGCTCGCACGTCATCGCGCGTGTAAACGAGTGGAAGAAAAATCAGCAACGCAGGTCAAGCGGCCGGTATTACTCGGTACCAGATTTCGGATTGTGAAACCTGATACACGCTCCTTCTATCTGCTCGCCGTGCAGCGCGTACTTGCACAGCTGGTTGCGCGACTGGATGAATCGGTGGATCTGCACGCCTGCGCTCAGTTGGCGGGAATGTCACCGTTCCATTTCCATCGCGTGTTTCGTGGAATGGTGGGCGAAACGCCCTTAGAGCTGCTGCGGCGACTGCGACTGCAGCGAGCCGCCGCGACGCTGAGTAACGCCGGAGCGTCGGTGACGAGTATCGCGTTTGCCGTCGGCTACGAAACGCATGAATCGTTTACGCGCGCCTTCCGCGCAGCCTTTGGTGCATCACCGTCGGTCTTTCGTCGTGATACCCGCGCACAGACACACATCGCAGCGGCGTCAGGGTTGCACTTTTCCACCGCGGTCACCTTGACCGCGTTCATTCCGCGAGACACTTGAGGTCACACGATGCACGTCGAAATTGAACAGCTCCCCACGCTCCGACTGGGCGTTGTGCCACACTTTGGCGCCTACAACCAGATTGCGAGTGCGTTCGAACGTCTTGGTGCGATTGCAGGTCCGGCCGGACTCTTCGCGCTGCCGAGCGTGCTACTGATCGCTGCGTACCACGATGACCCAGACGCGACGCCTATCGAAGAACTACGCTCTGAGGCCTGTGTCACAATTCCTGACGGCGTTGCGATGCCTGCCGGTCTGGAAGAGCGCCATATCACCGCGGGGCCGTATGCGCGCTACATCCACATTGGTCCGTACGAAGTGCTCGGCGATGTATGGTCGCGCTTTATGGGCGAAGGATTACCGTCGAGCGGGTTTGAAGTGATTGAGGGGCCATCGCTCGAGATCTATCGCAATGATTTCAGGACGATACCGCCAGAGCAGTTGCACACGGATTTGTTGGTGCCGTGTAGGTAATCGCAGCGACCTGCTAGGGATCTGCTTCTGCCGATTGAAACGATGATTTGGCTTTCGGGCTACTGTATCAAAAGCTCTTACGTTTTCGAATCAACAGATGCACTCGTTTCACTGATAGCACCAGCAGACTGGTGTAGCTTCATGAGAAAATTAGACATTTCTCATATTTCTACAGAGAAAAGTCATGCACGCCTTGATC
>JANNWU010000134.1:0-3462 GCA_031408755.1 Gemmatimonadaceae bacterium
GCCGTCACCGATCCGAGCAAAGGCACAAAGGGCATCAGTTCCTTCATCCTCACAAAGGAAACGTGTGACCTGGCTGCTGCGCGTGCAGCAGGTGTCGGACATGATGAGTCGATTGTTTCAATGCCCGGTTTTCGGTCTGGCAAAAAAGAAGACAAGCTCGGATGGCGCGCCAGTGACACGCGCGAATTGATCTTCGAGAATGTCGAAGTACCTGCCGAGAATTTGCTTGGTGCGGAAGGCATGGGTTTCACGAATTTCATGAAGACGCTTGATGCGGGCCGTATCGGTATCGCGGCGCTTTCGCTGGGGGTTGCGGAAGGCGCTTTCGAAGCGGCGCTGAAATATTCAACAGAGCGAAAGCAGTTTGGCCAAGCGATTGTTAATTTCCAAGGCGTGTCATTCCAGTTGTCGGATATGGCGACTGAGATAGAGGCCGGCAAGCATCTCACGTATCACGCTGCGATGCTCGCGATGCAGGGCAAGCCGTATGGTAAGGAAGCTGCGATGGCGAAGCTGTTCTGCTCAGAGATGGCGATGCGCGCGACTATCAAGGCGATTCAGATTCACGGCGGCTATGGCTACACGCGAGATTACCCGGTGGAGCGATATATGCGCGACGCAAAGATCGGCGAGATTGGCGAAGGTACGTCAGAGATTCAGCGTATCGTGATCGCACGACACCTGCTGAAGGAGCTTGCAGGGTGATTGATGGTTCTCGATCGCTCACGCAGCGAATTCGGGTTCCACTCGGCTTTGCGTTTGGCGCTGCGTTTCTTTGGCTTGCTCCGCGGTATGCGACACACGAGAGCATCGCAATCGGCGGCACCATTTCACTGATTGGGCTTTTGATTCGCGCGTGGTCCACAGGCCACATCGTCAAGAATGAAGAATTGACGACGACCGGTCCCTACGCGCACACGCGAAATCCATTGTACTTCGGCAGCTTTTTATTGGCAGCCGGATTTGCTGTTGCGGCACATTGGCTCGCGTTGGTACTTGTGATCGCGTTTTGGATGTCGGTGTACGGTCCGACAATCACGCGGGAGCGCGATTTTCTCCGTGGAAAATACGGGGCGGCGTACACCGAATTTGAAGTGAACGTGCCTGCGTTCCTTCCGCGATTGACGCCTTGGGCTGGACCCGCTGGTGCAAGTAGAAAGTCGAGCGGCTTCAGCTTTCCTCTTTATTTGCGCCACAACGAGTGGCAGGCGGGACTTGGCTTTCTGTGCGTTCTGGCATGGTTGCTCCACAGTCCGTGGCGTGGGTGATTCGGAACCTGCGCACATGTGTCGTTGGAGTCAGATTAGCGGAGTCCAATCTTACGTGAAAACCTGCGCCCGCCTCGGGGTGCCGTCGCGCACTCCCCGGCAATAGGCTTCTCCCTGACATTTGGCGCGCGTTCGCGTGTCGAGTGTCATGCTGGTGCGGAGCGACCCCCGCATCGGTGCGTAGTACCCCGGTTTGTGAGAGGCGCTGGTGTAGCGGCGTCATCTGAACTGGGCCGTACTCGTTTCGCCGGACATCACCATGATGACCACCGGTCGCAGTTGAACTCGCGGAGCCGCACAGCAGTGCGGGTGAGTGACGCTGATCCGACCGGGTGAAACGCGTAGTGCGGCAGCGGCTGGTGGCCGACGCGTGTTTGCGCAGCGGTCAGCATTCACGATGGTCAGCCCACGGGCTGCGTGTGTTCGGGTCGCCACGCGCGGTACCGCGAGGCGTGCATGAAGCGTGATATTCTGATTAATGCCGGCGCGCGTGAAGTGCGCGTGGCAATCATTGAAGACGATCAGTTGGTGGAACTTCTCGTCGAGAGACCGGAAGCGCGCCGAATGATAGGCGACATCTATCTCGGTCGAGTCGAAGCGGTGCAGCCTGGTCTGCAAGCGGCCTTCGTCGATATCGGCACCGAAAAAAGCGCGTTTCTGCACGCATCAGATCTCGTCTATGAAACGGACGATGACGACGATGATGATGACGATGACGATAATGGCGCCGCTGATGATGCTGCCGAGGCCGCGCAGGATGCCGCGGCTCGGGGCGCTGAATCGCCGAGCACCGGTCGCGCGCCAAAGAAGGAAGCGCCGCAAATTCAGGATGTGCTGAAGCGTGGTGACACTGTCCTTGTGCAAGTCAGCAAAGAACCCATCTCGACCAAGGGGCCGCGAGTTACCGCGCAAGTCTCAATGGCCGGGCGGTTTCTCGTTTACATGCCGTTCGCGTCGCGCGTTGGCGTAAGCCGGAAGATTGGTGAGCGCGAGGAGCGTCGTCGGCTGAAAGAGCAGGTGAACGCGTTCTTGCCCAAAGACGCCGGTGGAGTGATCGTGCGAACCGTTGGTGAAGACGTCACCGCGGAGACGTTTGAGCGCGAGCTCACGGGGCTGATCAACAACTGGAAGCGGATCAACCGGAAGCGACAGTTCATGCGCGCGCCGGCGCTCGTGCATCGCGAGACAAATCTTGCACGCGGCATTATTCGCGATCTGTTCAGCGCTAAAGTCGACAAACTGATTGTCGACAGTCGGCAGTTGTACAATGAGATTGTTGAGTATTTGAAGGGAGTTGGCCCTGAGCTCGTCGATCGCGTTCAGTTGTACGAAGAGACGCAGCCGCTGTTCGATAAACATGATGTTGAAGGTGAGATCCGCGACATTTTCAAGCGCCGCTGTGATCTGCCGTCGGGTGGGTATCTGATCATCGAACCCACGGAAGCACTCGTCTCGATCGACATCAACTCTGGTCGTTACACGGGCAAGAAAGATCCCGAAAAGACGATTATGAAGACGAACATGGAGGCCGCTCGCGAGGTCGCGCGGCAGCTGCGTTTGCGTGATGTTGGCGGCATCATCGTGTGTGACTTCATTGACATGGAGACGCGCGCGAATCGCGATAAAGTGCTACAAGAGCTTCGCACCCATCTCGGTCGCGATCGCGCGCGCACCAAGGCGTTCCAAGTCAGCGATCTCGGTCTCATCGAGATGACTCGCCAGCGGGTCCGCGCGAGTCATCTACAGGCCACCACGGAGCCGTGTCCTACCTGCAATGGTACGGGCCGCATCTTCACGCCGGAGACGATTGTCCGCCGAGTTGAGCGTTCGGTGAAGCGGATTGGCGTGGAGGGACGACGCGATCCGATGCTGGTCAAGCTCCATCCGGACGTTGCGATGTATGTCTTGGAGCAAGAGCCAGATGTGCTGAGTAAGCTGGAGAAGGTGGTGCTCTTTCCGCTGGAGCTGCGGGATGACCCGTTGCTCCGCCCCGACGAGTACAAGCTCGTGGTCAAGGGTGCGCAACGGGATGTGACCGCCCAGTACGCACTGGCCTGACCCTTTTGCTTGCCGTCGGCCCGACGGTTCCCGACGGGGACGGAGTTCCTCCGCTCATGGGGACGGAGTTTCTCTGCATCTCATGGGGACGGAGTTCCATCTCATGGGGACGGAGTTCCTGGGCTCAGGAACTCCG
>JANNWU010000135.1:0-2135 GCA_031408755.1 Gemmatimonadaceae bacterium
GTCCAAATGTCCTAAATGATCGGTAGCCTAGAAGAATACCTGCGACAGCTGCGGAAGTAAAGCACTGATACGCAACGAACTCAGGTGGCCAACGGCTTACGAGCGAAAGTACCCTAACAACTGCGAGCCCAGACGAGCCACGTCATTGAACGTGGTCGTAATCAGCAGCAGCAACACCAACCCCACACCAGCGTACATGATCACACCCTTCGCCCTCTCGCCAAGTGGCTTGCCGCGCACGGTCTCAAGAATCGCGAGCAGTACCTGTCCGCCGTCCAGCACCGGCACCGGCAGCAGATTCAAAACTGCAATGTTCACGCTGATCAGGGCGAGCAGCATCAACACCGCCTCCAAGCCACCAGACTGCGCCGTCTGCACCGACGCCTGAGCGATCATGATCGGGCCGCCAAGTTGCTTGGGCGACACCTTGCCGGTCAGCAGTCCACCGAGCACCTGAAACGTCTGCACGATGATGGTCTTCGTGTAATCCACACCGTCGGCAAGCGCATCAATCGGCCCAATGCCCATCCGGGCGCTGCCCGCGCCAATCCGCCCGAGTGTGCGCACGGCGCCTGTTTCCGGGTTCGTGTCGATGGTCGCCGTCGGAGTGACGGTTAACGTCTTTGCGGCACCGGCACGAATCACTTGGAATGCCACCGCGGCGCTGGCTTTCGGCGTGACCTGCGCGACCAGATCCTTCCACTCGCGAATCGGCTGTGCATCGATCGAAACGACGCTATCGCCAGCCATCAGACCCGCAGCTGCGGCCGGACTGTTCGGAAGCACCGAGCCAATCAGCGGCGCTGGATTCGGCACGCCAGTCGACATTCGCACGCCGGCCACAACCAGAATCGCCAGCAGGAAATTCATTGTCACACCGGCCAACATGACGACCAGCTTGGCCCACAGCGGCTTCGATTCAAACCAGCGATCCGACGGGACCGGCTTTGGACCAAACGGCACCATCGCCGCCGCATCCCACGCCACGCCAGGTTCACCTTTTTTTTCGTCGCTCGCACCGTCCAGCGCACCGCGATCCCCGCCACCCTCGAACGCCGCCATCGATTCGTCTTCACGCGACGCCATGCGCACGTAACCGCCAATCGGGAACAGCGACAGGCGATAGTCGGTCTCGCCGCGGCGCATGCCCCAGACACGTCGACCCCAACCAAGCGAAAAAACGGGAGCGTAAATCCCCACTGCTTTCGCGGCCAAGAAATGCCCGAGCTCGTGCACAAACACGACTAAGCCAAACACGATCAATGGCGCCAAGATCGGTAAAATTCTCATCGAAACTCCCGCACGTGGGCGCGCGCTTCCGCGTCAGCAGCCACCAGCGACTCAAGGGTATCACCCGCGGCACCACCAATCGCCGCCAGTGCACTGTCAATTGCACGCGCAATATCACCAAACGACAAAGTACCATCGAGAAACCGCGCCACCGCTTGCTCATTGGCGGCGTTGAACACTGCGGGTGCCGCACCACCGGCGCGTCCTGCTTGCAGGCCAAGCCCTAACGCGGGAAACGCATCGTGACGCACAGGTTCGTAGGTCAGCGGTGAGAGTGCGACCGGATCGAACGGCGGTACACCACTATCGACGATGCGATCCGGGTGCGTTAACGCATACAGCACCGGTAACTCCATACTCGGCACACCGAGCTGCGCGAGCACACTGCCGTCCACAAACTCTACGAATGAATGCACGACACTCTGCGGATGCACGACCACGTCAATGCGGTCGTATGGAATCCCGAACAGATGATGCGCCTCAATGACTTCGAGTGCTTTGTTCGCAAGGGTCGCGCTGTCCACCGTGATCTTGCGACCCATGCGCCACGTGGGATGATTCAGCGCGTCGTCGACAGTCGCACGCTGCACGTTCGCCGTCTCCCACGTACGAAACGGACCACCCGATGCGGTAATGATCAGCCGTCGCACTTCGTGCATGGGGCGACTCCCAATGCACTGTAAAATCGCGGAGTGCTCGCTATCCACCGGCACTACATGACCACCGCCACGTTCGGCAGCGGCGGTCACCAGCGCACCTGCCATGACGAGCGTCTCTTTGTTCGCAAGCGCCACACGCTTTCCCGCGTGCAACGCGGCGAGAGTTGCCCGTAAGCCTGCCGCGCC
>JANNWU010000136.1:0-5903 GCA_031408755.1 Gemmatimonadaceae bacterium
TGAGCGTTCACGACACGCGCTACTTCTTTCCGCGCTTGGTCGACGTCTTTCCGCCAGCGAGCAGGAACGTCACTTTCATGGTCACACGATACTCAACCACTTTGCCGTTGGTGACAATCACGCTCTGATCCTTTACCCACGCCGATGAGATGTCGCTGAGCGTTTCTGACGCGCGTGCGACGCCTTGGGCGACGGCATCTTCGAAGCTGACTTTGCTCCCAGCAATAATCTCGATCACCTTCGCGACTGACATAGCATCTCTCCAGATGGAAACGGCTTGGCCTGCAGTTCCACGGCGCCGGTAGGTCGGCACTGTGCTCATACATCGGTGCGAGTGTACTGCGCGGTCGCGGAGTGCGACAGGGTCGCGGGTTGCCGATTCGGAGCCACGATCGCCCGCGCATCGCGCAGCATTGTGGAGGGCGGAACGCCAATTTCGACGTGCTCGCTAGAACCTTCAGATATTGCCCGACAAAAACACTCGGGATATATTTCTTCTCTCACTGAGAACGATTCTCATGTAACGTCGCCTTTTCCGGTCGCGCCTTATGTCGCTCGCAGCACCTGTCGCCGATCCACACGCCGATCTCCACGTCGAGTCGCTCACTGAGCGCTGGAACGCATTCCAGCGTGCGTATCCAAAGGCGTACTTGCGTGACGCAGCCGCCGCGCTCCGTTGCAGCGAATTGGAGCTATTGCTGCTTAGTGATAGCGTCGAGGTGCGACAACTGAAGAGTGATGATTGGAGCGCGATCATTGCCTCCTTCGAGAGCCTTGGTGAAGTCAAGACGATGACGCGGAATGACAACGCGGTGATCGAGCGCACCGGCACATTTGCCAACTTTCAATCGTTCGGCGCGATGGCGCAAACACTTGGCGAGATCGACACGCGCATTTTTCTGCGTGAGTGGGCGTCGGCGTGGGCAGTGACGACAAACACGGCGGGTGTGACGCGTAAGAGCATTCAGATTTATGACTCGTCAGGTGAGTCGATTCACAAACTGTTTGTCGATGAGCGCCAACACGCTGCGTTCGCTGCGCTGGTCACGCAATTCAGTGTGCCGCTTTCCGCATCCACACTGCCGTCGCTGTCGGTGCCTACCAAACCGACTGAAGTGTCTGACGACACGATTGACACCGCAGCGTTTCTGGCGCGATGGGACGCAATGACCGACACGCATCAGTTTCACGGTCTGCTGCGCGAGTTTGGTGTGTCGCGAACGCAAGCACTGCGCCTTGCTGGACCGACACGCGCTGTCCCCGTGCAACATGCCGCTCTCCACACTTTGCTCAATGGCGCCGCCGCAACGAATGAGCGAATCATGATCTTCGTTGGCAATCGTGGTATCGTGCAGATTTACATCGGCGAAATTCATAAAGTCGTGCATGCATCGGGGTGGCTCAACATTCTTGATCCCGGATTCAACTTGCACGTCAAAGAAGAAGGCTTTGCGCAATCGTGGGTAGTGACTAAGCAGTCTAGCGATGGCCCAATTCGCTCTTTAGAAGTCTTTGACGCGAGCGGCGCTACAATTACACAAATTTTCGGTAAGCGTTCGGAAGGCGAGGGCAGTACACCAGTTGGATTCGGCGCACTGCTAGATCAACTGCTTGTCGAGCATGCGCTGTGAGGTGGATTCGTTGCGCGGCATCCGTTGTCGTGTTGGCCGCTACGGCGCTCCCGTCGATTGCACAAGCGCCGCGCACGCAGCGCATCGTCACGCTTGGCGGCGCCATCACTGAGACTGTGTTTGCGCTCGGTGCCGGTGCACTGGTCGTTGGTCGTGATGCCAGCAGTTCGTATCCCGCCGCAGTGCAGCGTCTCCCGAATGTTGGCTATTTCCGCCAAGCGGGGGCTGAGGGTATCATGGCGCTGCGTCCAACGCTTGTGATTGCAGATACTGGCTCAGTACCAGCGACGGTTGCGCAATTGCGCGCGGCGGGAGTGCGCGTGGTTTTGATGCCAGTTGGTGACACGAAGGAAGTCGCGGTGCAGCGGATCGAGCGCATTGGTGCACTTCTCGGCACCGCGCGAGCAGCAGATTCTCTTGCGTCGCATGTCCGTGATGGGGTGGCCGGTGTCGAAGTCGCGTTATCTCGGCGTACGTCGCGACCGCGCGCACTCTTTATCTATGCCCGTGGTGTTGGCACCTTGTTCGTAGCGGGCAGCGCGACAGGTGCGGCGGAGATGCTGCGATTCGCCGGTGCCGAGAATGCGATGATGCAGCTCAGCGGGTACCGCCCATTGACTCCCGAAGCCGTTGCATCAAGTGGCGCTGAAGTAATTGTACTCACCACCAACGGACTCGCGAGCCTGGGTGGTATAAGCGGACTTCTCACGTTGCCCGGTGTCGCGCAGACCCCCGCCGGTCGCACACGTCGCATCGTCACCGTAGCGGATGATCTGTTGCTTGGCTTCGGGCCGCGGTTGCCACAGGCGATCGCGGAATTGGCGCGCGTCATACATGCGTCGCCGAGCGTGACATCGCGCGCGGCCTCGCTGCCGCGCGACTGATCGTGTCGAGCACGTTGCGAGTCCTCCCGGTTGTAAGTGTTGATTCGTCGCGCGTTGCGGATGGGAATGTCTTCGAGATTGCCGACGACGCACTCGTTCGCCCGCTACGTGCGCACTCACGGCGCAAGGGTGCGCTACTCTTGCTGAGTGGTGCGTTGTTCGCTGCGATTATTGTGTCCGCGGCGCGTGGCGCGGTTGCTATTCCACTTGTGAGTGTGCTCGCCGCGATCCTCGAACCGCTTGGCATCATAGCTCCGTGGCAGTATGACGCGGACGCAGGTCCGTTGCTGTGGGCAATTCGATTCCCACGCGTGATTTTTGGCGCGCTTGTTGGCGCAACGCTGGCAACGTCTGGCGCAGCGTTGCAGGGACTGTTTCGAAATCCGCTGGCTGATCCTGGTGTAATCGGAGTGTCATCAGGTGCGGCGCTCGCGACGGCGACGGCGATTGTACTTGGTGGTAAACTTTTGGAGCAATCGTCAGCCGCGTTTTGGATTCCGTGGATGATGCCGATCGCAGCGTTTCTCGGTGCGATCACCGCCGCCGCCGTTGTGTTCAGCGTTTCTCGGCTCGCTGGCGGTATGTCCGTTGCGACAATGCTCTTGGCTGGGATCGCCGTGAACGCGTTGGCCGCTGCTGGTACCGGGCTGCTCACGAGCGTCGCCAATGATTCACAGTTGCGTGCACTCTCGTTCTGGACATTGGGCAGTCTTGGTGGCGCCACATGGCAGGTGTTAGCGATTGCGGCGCTGCCTATGACAGTTGCGATTGTGCTCTTGCAGCGATCAGCGCGTTCATTGGATCTGCTGTTGCTCGGCGAACGTGAAGCGGCGCACCTCGGCGTGCGAACAGCACGGCTTCGATTGCTGATAATTGTTGGAGTCGCGCTTGGCGTGGGAAGCGCGGTCGCATTCTCTGGCATGATTGGATTTGTTGGACTGATTGTGCCACATCTGGTGCGCCTGGTTGTCGGGCCGTCGCATCGCGGTGTGATGCCATTAGGCGCGCTGCTTGGTGCGACGCTGCTCATTCTCACCGATCTCGGATCGCGCACGATGGTGGCGCCAGTGGAGCTGCCAATTGGCGCGGTGACGGCGGCGATCGGGGCCCCGATCTTTCTCTGGTTGGTGCTCCGACACCGCGTGGGAGCAATCGCATGATGCAAGCGGAAGGGATCACTGTGCGCCGCGGCGACACGCTGCTTGTAGACAATGTGAGTGTGACCGTCTCACCCGGCGAGGTTGTTGCACTGGTGGGTCCGAACGGTGCGGGGAAGAGCACGCTGCTGCGAGTCCTGAGTGGCGACGAATTGCCCTTGTACGGCAACGTGCAGTATCGCGGTCAGTCTGCAGCAACGTGGGAACGAAACGCGCTTGCACGATTCCGCGCAGTGCTACCACAACAGTCAACGCTGGAGTTTGACTTTACCGCTTTGGACGTGGTGGCGATGGGTCGCGAGCCGTGGAGTCCCGAGCCCACGAACCGTCGCACTGCCATCGCGAACGCAGCACTTGCACTGGTTGGAATGCTCGAGATGTCCGCGCGTCGGTATCCGACTCTATCTGGTGGCGAGCAACAGCGTGTGCATTTGGCTCGCGTACTCGCGCAAGTGTGGCCGCAGCCGAGAGAGGATGCGACGAGTCGTGGTGTCGGCGCCGTTCTGCTGGATGAGCCGGTGAGTAGTCTGGATCCACAGCACCAGCACCGCACGCTGCAGCTTGCGCGCGCGATTGCGGCACGTGGGCTCGCAGTACTTGTGGTGTTGCACGATCTCAATCTGGCAGTGCAGTATGCTGATCGCATCGTACTGCTCTGTCGTGGACGACTCGTCGCAGATGGTCCGGCGCGATCCGTGTTGAGTGCGGCAATGTTAGGCGAAGTGTACGGCACATCGTTCGATATTATTCCGCACCCGTGTGCCGATTATCCGTTGGTGCTTGCGCGTCCGTCGAATGGCGTGATTGCTATGGCGCGGTAGAGCCCCAGCCCGCGCGTAGCCCAACCGTGAACTGCCGCTGAAACGCTGCCGCCCATCCATTGGGTCGCTGATCAAGCAGATTTGTGACACCCACCGACACTTCATTCGCACCGCGAACGCGAAGCCGGAGCTGACCGTCGAGCGAAAGGAATTGCGCTTGTCGACCGGTGCCTCGCGGCGCGCTGCCAGTGTACCGCGCCGAGATGTCGCTGATCGCACCCGCCATAATCTTCCACTGCTGTGACAGTGCAACGCGCGCCGTGTGCTGAGCGCGCCCGTCGAGCGTCGCGCCGGTCAACAAATCACGCGCGCGAAGAAAGTCGTAGCCGATAACGATTTCGCGCGATGGTCGCGTCACACGAACGCCAGTCTCAATCCCTTCTGTCCGAGCACGCGCAACGTTCACATTCTGGAAGATCAGGAGCCCAGCCGTATTCGTGCCCGTCGTCTGCGTGGTGATCAAATTTGAAAGCGCGTTACGATACCCTTCCAGCTCCAATGCGACACCGGTCATCGGCGCCCAAGTTGCTCCCACGCTCGTGCTCCATGACGATTCCGGTCGCAATAACGGATTGCCAACAACCTCGTAGCCGCCACCCGCGTTGATGAACGTGTAACGAAGTTCCTTGAAGCTCGGTCCACGAAATCCGCGCGCGATGTTGCCGCGCACACGCCACGCGGAACCAGCCTGCCACACCGCACCAACGCTGGGCGAGATCGCGTTACCCCACAACGAGCTTGTCGTAGTGCGAGCGCCAGCAGTGAGCAGTACATCACCCATCGTCCACGCATCGCGCACAAAGAACTCTGAAATGCGATCGTTCGCGCTGTCGCCATCCACCTTGTCGGGAGCCACAATCCCGCGTGCCGAAAGCTGCGCGCCAAGATCAAGACTGTGTGCACCAAATCGTCGGTTGAATGACAGCAGGCCGCGCGCCAACTGTTCATTCTGTTGCAGCGAATCGGCAGAACCTGCAATCGGTAGCAGCCCCGATGCGATGCGGAATTGGTAGGCGTAGCGCTGACCGAAGGCGCGTGCGCGGAGTAAACCGCCGGCCACCTTCACTTGTGTCTCAACAAAACCTTGCGTGGAATTGTTGTCGATGAAGGCGTTAAACCCACCGCCTGTCGGCCAGCGCTGACGTTGTTGCGACAAATTGAGATCGGTGCGCAAAATGACGCAATCGTTGATACGGATGCGCGAGTCGGCGCGGAAATCGTACACACGATCAAGCGTTGTGCTGCTTGACGTGAGCGCGGTGACACGGTCCACTTGGCGCCAACCACCGGTCAGCCGAAGACCAACGGGTTCAAAGGTGTCACTGAGTTCTAGCGATGATTCTCGGCGACCCAGTTCGCCAGTACGCAGATCGCCTTGCACCGTGAGACGCGACGTTGGTACCGCGGTCA
>JANNWU010000137.1:0-13050 GCA_031408755.1 Gemmatimonadaceae bacterium
CTTCGTTTTTCAACTCGCGTTCACTGATCTCGATTTGGTGGCGTACAATCGGCCGAACGATCCGCAACTTGTGCCGTTCGCGCAGCTTGGTCTGGTGGACGCAACGCTGCTCCCGAAGCTCGCACTGGCGCAGTGGGACGCGACATTTGCGCGACCGTTGGCTCGGTGAGATGAAGGTTCGTGATCGGTGGCTACATAGACGCTACCGCAAATAACTCCGCGTGAATTGATCCGCGCTATGAAACGAACGCACTGGTCTCGCGGGGACGGAGTTCTTGGTCTCGTGGGGACGGAGTTCCTGGTCTCGTGGTCTCGCGGGGACGGAGTTCTTGGTCTCGTGGGGACGGAGTTCTTGGTCTCGTGGGGACGGAGTTCATGGGTCAGAATCTTTGAGCGACGGAAAGCGGTAGCAACGACAACGCGTAAACGCGCATAGCGTTGGCGCATGGCTCTACCCCGGCCCGCGTCGAACTCCTTCTGAGGGATATTCGTCATTGCACGCTTCGTTTTTCAACTCGCGTTCACTGATCTCGATTTGGTGGCGTACAATCGGCCGAACGATCCGCAACCGGTGCCGTTCGCACAGCTCGGGCTCGTTGATGCAACGCTGCTCCCGATGCCCGCACTGGCGCGGTGGGACGCGACGTTTGCTCGACCTTTGTCGCGGGTGATTCAGCACGCCACCTGCACCCGCGTGTAGGCCCAGACTCTCGTTGACGTACAAGCGCGACGGCAATTGCTGCCGTCGCGCGACGAATCGTTCTGCGGAGCTAACTGTTGCGCCACTGCAACAGTATATGGTTTTCAACAGTGTTCTGCGCGTCGCCGATGTGACCTAAACGCATGTGGCAACGTGCGTTAGCATGCCATCAATATGGATCAGATTGCCTACGGCATGACCTTCGCTCTTCTTAGTGAATCACTCCCGCGGCGACGGCGCCGCTCTAACTCCCCTTGGAGGTCGAGAATGCGTTTTGCACTCCCCGTTCGTACCCTAGCGATTGCCACCGCGATGGCGATTTTGCCAACTGTCGCCAGTGCGCAGTTCACGGTCTACACCACGCTCGCCTCGTACCTCGCCGCAATTGCAGCGCCGGGCACCGACACGTACAACGATATCTCGCTCACCGCCTCGACCCCTGGCCCTCTCAACCGCACGGCCGGTGCGTACAGCTACCGCGCCACCGCGGGCGGCGACGGCTTGTTCTTCGGCGCTGGTACAAACGCTGACCGTTGGCTGTCGACCAACCAAGCGACGTCAGCTATCACGCTCAACAACTTCTCGTCGAACGTGCGCGGAGTTGGCGGTTTCATTTTCGGCTCTGACATCGCAGGCGCGTTTGTCGCAACCGGTTCTCTGACGATTGCGGCAACGAATGCAACGGGGACGACGACCTACACGGTTCTTAATCCAACAACGACAACGTTCTTCGGTTTGGTGTCGATGTCGGCATTCACCACGTTCACGATCACCGCAGTCCAGCCGACCGGCGCATTTCTCTGGTCCACCGTGAACGACCTAACGTTGGGCGCGGCTCCGATGAACAACGTTGTACCTGAGCCCGCAACATACGCACTGATGGCCACCGGCCTGTTATTCCTTGGCGGTATCGCGCGTCGTCGCAAGGTCTGATCGAACCCAGCAGTTTGGCACAAGCGTTTGTACGGCCCCGCGACGCATTCCGTCGCGGGGCCGTTGTGTTTCAGTTCGCTACTAATTGAGATGTAACGCTGTGACAGCGCGTAGTTTCTCCTGTCGCGCGCAGTTCGACACCCACTATTGTCGCGACCGCTTCTCCCCAAGCACAGGTTGCCGACGATGGACAATCGCTCGCTTGGATTCGGCTTGGCCGGATTCGCAGGCTTGAGCGCAGTACTCACTGCGCTCTCCGCTGGCCTCAGTGGGTCAACACAGCAGCTACCGCAACGTGCGATTGCGCCGGCGCGCACTGAACGCGGCGAACTCATTCGTCTCACGCTGCGATCCAAAGACAGCGTGCGCACCACATACCATCACGGCGCGCGGCTACTCGAGGAGTACAACCGTCGCAGCGCTGGATGTGCCGCACCAACCACTGCGCCGTGTGGCGTTGTTGGCGATGCATCGCGCGATTCGCTGAAAATCGTGATCGCGTCGATTCCAGACCCATTCGATTCACACATGGATTGGGCGTACGACGCGTATCTCGAGTCATTCCGACGAGCCTTCGCGACGGTTGGCTACGTCCCCGATCGGTATTGGCTGCCTGCACGTAGCGACAGCATGAACGTTGTTGCAGGTGCCGACTCGCATCGCGTCTCGCTACACGAAGTGTTTCCCGGCGTGCTGCTCTTTCGCAATCAACAGCAGGTGCCGCACAAGCTTGCGCTGCTCTATCTGGTCAGCGAACTCCCAACATCCGGTATGCACAAGGACGCGTTCCTCGCCGCGGTTCGTGAGCGACGTCTATTGCTGGATGATCACGCATCCTTCGCCGTGAGCGACGCTGTTCGTGACACACTCCTGATTGCCGGACCAATTTTCTCTGGCGCCTCGCAATCATTACGTCGCGCACTCTCCGATGCGTTGGAATTCGTTGACCCAGCGTTACGCGGTGTCCGTATCGTGACTGGGTCCGCCACCAATGCGCAGAACCAAGCGACTCTTAGTCGCCCCATTCGCGCAGTCCCGATGTCATTTCAAGCAACGTTGAACTCTGACGATGCAATGCGAGATGTTCTCGACTCCACCTTGCATACGCTCGGTATTCCAGGAGACCGTGTCGCAATTCTCAGCGAAGCATCAACGCAGTACGGTCAGCAGCGCGCAGACACGCCGTCTGAGTATCTGACCATTTCATTTCCACTGAATATCGGTAGCCTCCGTAACGAGGTTGACGAAGCTAACGGCACCGCGGCAACGCCATCAATTCCGGGGCTGACTGAGACCGCACGAACGCGGCTGGTGCTCCGTGAGCGCGCACGCGCGCGAGAGACGCCATCTGTCGAATCAGAGCTCACCGTGCCGACGCTCGAGCTCATGCTCAGCGAGATCGTACAGATTCTCGCGGACCGCGAGATTCGCGCCGTGGTGATTCAAGCCACCGATATTCGCGATCAATTGATGCTCGCACGCGAAATTCGTCGCCGCAATCGCAACACGCAGATCTTTATCTTTCAAGGGCACCGATTGCTATTGCGCCCAGAGTTCGCTGCGCAACTCAACGGCACGCTGGTACTGACTACTTATCCACTATTCCTTGGCAATCAATGGTGGACACAGTCCACCACCAGCGCACGCGTGAGTGAGCTAAAATCACTCTCCAACGACGCGGCGATCGGCACCTACAATGGTGTGTTGACATTACTCAACGTTCGTGATGGACGAGTTGAGTATGAGTCACCGTACGCGAAGGCCGGGTCAATGCACATTCCACCCATTTGGCTCACCGCCGTCGCCAATCGCACATTCGTACCAATCAGCGTAACGGAAACGCCGAGCAAGTTTCGCGGATACTTCGGCAACGACACGCTCACAAAAAATGCAGTCACGTCGCCCACGTCGCTCGCGATTGGAAACCACACGGTGATCGCGATGGCTATCGTCGTACTTGGTCTGTCGCTACTGATTGCGTGCACAGTTGTGCTTCTGAAACGGTTGCCGTTTCGAGGTGCTGACCGTGCGCCATTTAGCGAGCGCGATGTACCATACGTGCGTATCGAGGCCTTCTCGCTGCTGCTCCACGAACGCATCTACGCCACGCTGCTGATTGTCGCACTCACCGGTATATTTGTACCGACCGCAGTCACTTTCGTCTGGAGCGGTGGCAGCACACTGGCACGCGCGTTAGTCATTCTGACGAGCGTTGTCGCGATAGGCGTTGTGGTGACGGGCTTTCTCGACATCATGCGCATGCTCTGGCGCTTTGCACCAGAAGGATATCGCTACGCGATGTACAACGCGCGCTGGCGCACCATCGACAGTTCTCGCCGCGGGCCTCGGCAAACATCGCGTGTTGCGAAATTTCTGAGCGACCTTTACCAGCGCGGGCACCTCGAGCAATTGCGCTGGTGGGGTGAGATCGTTGGTCGCGCGACCATCGCGCTGGTTGGCATGCTGCACCTAATCCTGACCTTGGTGTATACCGCACAACTGCTCCACATTGCAAATGCTGATCAACCGCGATTCTTCGTGTTTGCGTATCGGGCACTTCGCGGCATGAGTGGCGCATCACCGCTCGTGCCATTGATCCTGTGCGGGTGTGGATTCGCACTCTGGAGCGCATGGCACTGGCGGCTCACGCATCACTTGCGCACTGAACAAACAGCCACGGAGCTGGCATCACTTGCACACGCCCGCGTCAAACGCCGACGACCGCTCGCGGATCCGTTCTCGCGCGCATCCGTCTGCGTGGAAAGCGCGCGCGCAGCTCTGTTTCGCATTCATCCGACAGGGATCGGCTTCGCGCTCACCGCGGCACTCCTCGTGCTCGCGGTTCTCGTCTTCACGCAGCATTCAGGGTCGCTCGAGCAACTGGTGCTGGTGAACACACCACTGCGCTCGTCGTACGATCTACTCTTCTGGATTGGTGCAATGTCCATGCTGGTTACAGGTGCATGGGCCATCTATCGCGTCACCGCTACGTGGAGTGCACTGCAAGGTGCTCTCATCGCGGTCAGTGAAACACCGCTCGTGAATGCCTTTGCCCGACTGCCACGTCACGTCGCTAAACTCACGCGATTGAGCATCTTCACCGTAAGCGAAAGCGAAGCGGTGCAACACACCAGTAGTGAGCGCTGGCGCGAAATGCAGCGTCATCTTCGCGAGCTCGCCACCGAGATGAAGCGCGACGCACATCGCGGAATGGACCCCAGCATCAGCAGCGCGTTCACCAATGCTGATCGCGAGATTGCAGCGTCACTCTACGCAAGGCTCAATCAATGCGGCACCACCGATGATTTCTCGTCACTGAAAGCATCGCGGCGCGCGCAACTCCTGCGCAAGACGGCACGCGCGATGGGTGCGGTTTGGCGACGAGCTGACACATCGCCGGCAGCGAATGGCGCGGTGCCCACAGAGACACTGCGACTTGCACCTCAAATATTCGCAGTGGTACGCACTGCAGAAGAGTTCATTGCAATCGAGTGTGTGCGCTACGTCGAATCAATCCTGCATAACTTGCGACTGCTGGCGAGCTTCCTACTCGTCACACTGTTACTGTCAGTTGCGCTCTTGTCGGCATATCCCTTTCAGCCACAGGGGATCGTCAAACTCGCATTTGTCGCGCTGCTCCTCGGCACCGTGGTCGCACTCTTTCTCGTGCTCACGCAGATGAGCCGCGATGATGTGCTGAGCGTGATCACGCGCACCGAGCCGGGCAAGGTTTCGTGGGACACGACACTCGTACTGAACCTCGCGCTGTTCGGTGTCATACCGCTGCTGGCGCTGGTCAGCTCAGAATTTCCCGGCGTCCGCGCCTTCCTCTTTTCCTGGGCAGAGCCGATGGTGCGGTCACTCGTCAAAGTGTGACCGCTACCGATCGAGAAAGCGCTACGCCTGTGTGATGCTCAACGCCGAATGCGCGGCCAGTGTGTCGTCACGCAAACCGAAGCCATGTTCATCGTGTGCGTGCAGCGCAATCTGAATCGCACCGGCCAATTGCTGTAGCGAACCATCGTTGAGCATCGCAGCTAAGGCATCAATGCCCTCAGCGGTAATGCCCTGCTCAAGCGCAGCCAGCATCAGGGTGAATTCACGGCCACGCGTCGCACTCCAACTGTCTAGCGCGGGCGAGTCCTGCACCGCTGCGGCCCAGCGATCTAACAGCGAATGTGCTTCACTGGTAATTGCGTCACGCATCTTCTGACGCGTGAGCGCACTGGCCGCCTCGCGCGCCTGCGCAGTCACACGCTTCGCGGCGCCGGCCACACCGCGCCAACCATACAAATCAAGCCGCGCATCGGGCGGTGCAATGTCGTGCTCACGAACCTGATCCATTAGCTCGGTCAACTTCGTCGACAGTTCAGCCTTCTCGCGATTTGTCTCATCGACAATATCTTCCGCCCGCACGTAGCCAACCAAACCCTCCAGCACGTACGCGAGCGTCGAACGACCCGTGTCATTCAACGGACCGATCACGCGCTGCACGTCAGGCGGCAACTGCGGCATGATATGGTGCTCGCTCTCGGTCAACCGGCGATGAATCCGCCGACGCTCAAAATGGACGCGGGGATCAAAGCGGCGCATCGGCAGCGCGAGCAGTGCCGCGCGCGCTGCGACCCATTCGCGCACAACGGGCAGTTCAATTCCATCGGTGCGCTTCTGCTCCGGCCAGCCCCGCTCAAGCAGAATCGCGAGACGCTCCTGCTCAAGCTGGCGCGCTTGGACCGCCGCCAGCAAACGGCCCTCGCCCTCGTCGCTCAGCTCCGCAATTTCAACGGCGAGCTTACTCGCGCTGTGTGCCGATTGAATTGCGTGCTCCGCGGAAACCCATCGGCTGTACTCCGGACGCCACGACTCGTCGCGGAACAACTCAGCATTCTCAGGGACGAAGAGCAAATGTGCTTCGTTGATCCACGCGGGCAAAAATGCTGCCAACATGGTAAGGCGGCGACGCACTTCCATGTCGCGCAGCGATGCCACGCGGTCAGCGGTGGGTGGCATCACCGCACTGGGCGCACGACGATCATCACGACGACCTCGACGCTCGCGACCGCCCCCAACTCGGATTTCGCTCGCACGACCTCCTATCTCAACGTGCAGCTCGTGAGTATCGGGACGCGGCGCGCTCGAAGCGCTGAATGGCAACGCCGATTGAATGTCGTGGTGGGCTGGCGCGGGTGCCGATCTAGGTCGGGACTCGCTCAGCTCGCTATTTCTCTTGGTCCGGCGCGCATTTTTCACGTAGTCGCTTCGTCCGGCAAAGTTCAGAGTGATGACCGCATCACACACCTTCACATGCTGAAGAGAGGCAGTCGATCAGCCTCGGAGCAGCTTGGGGTCGCGGCATCGCTTCCCTGAACCGTCAGCACCAGTCCCGCTTGCTTCAAAAACTACCTCGGTATCTCTTGAAAACCAAGGTGCTGCACTGGAATGCTGACGGTTTACAGAGTGAGCATTTTTTAGGCCGGGTTTTTAAAAACGCGTGCGTTTCGCGTTAGGTCCGTAAGTCGGACGACGCACAATCGGCGATTCGCAACGCCGATCGCACCGAACACAAAGGGGCGCTGACGTGTGTGCGAAGCGGCGCTGACGCGAATTCTGCCCCGCAATCAGAGTTCACCGCCACAACTTTGATTAAGCCGCGCTCACTAATGCGTACGCATGACGTGCACTGACCGGATGGTCCGCCTATTTATCCGGAGCGGGAATTCCCAACGGGCTAGGCTGACATCCGACCGTTTGCGTGGTGTACGTGACATTGCTGATCCGCCACAAACCACGCGACTTCACCAACAGCATCACGTCCGTACCGCAATGCGAAAACGTGCCGTCGATATGGAAATCGTATGGAGCGGAGACAATTGCCAGCGAACCGAGCATCCGAGCCGTCGGAGCCCAGATCCGCTCGAGTAGCCGCTGTCTTCCAAGAGGGAGGGCCGCGTAGAACGCAGAATCCGCCTGCATCCGCGCCCCACTTGTCGCAGTGGCAGGATCGGCGATTGACACGAGCTGCGCCCCCGGCAGCAGTAACTCGCGCGCGCTCCCGGTGTCGCGAGCCGAAATGGCGCGGATCAGCGCGGTCGCCCGCTCGATCACGACGGCGCTGTCCGTGGGTGCCTGAGCACGGCTGGTCGTCAGCGCGGCAACGGTACAGCTCAGCGCGAACAGCAGCCGGCGCGCGAAGGCTGGTGTCACCTGATTGGATGATGGTGTCATGCCGACAAACCTTGCAGACTGTACTGGCATCCGCAAAGCCCTTCTCCGTAGGCCTGGAGTGCCGCGAGTCTCGGGTGCCGCAGTGTCTAGGCTTGTTGCAGGACTAGGGTGCCGCGGGTCTACGGTTGCCGCAGGCCTGGTCTGCCGCAAGTCTGCAGTCCCGCACTTCTATGCTGCAGCCCCACGAATACTCGCGAGTACGCACGCGCACTTCGCCGGCCGCACTGCTCTACTCCGCAATACACCCATCCTTCATTGGCTTTCAATGCTCAGCTCGAACGAGACACGCGCGCGCCGCGCACTCTTCTGCGCCGCCGCGCTCACGGCACTGCCTGTGACCCTGTACTCGCAGGGTGCCGCCACACATTCCACCAACGTGTGGGATGTAACGTTCGCCAATGACGAACAGAGTGTCGCCACTACAGCGCGCGGCGAGCTGCGAATTTGGTCGCTTCCTACCGGGCAACTCGCCTGTAAAATCGATGGCAACTATTACTCTGCTCGCGTCCGTGCTGATGGCAACGCCGGGTATCACGTAACGATCGTGGATTACGACATGCGCAGCAGCGCACAGGCTGCGCAGCGTGCATTCCGGCTCGATCCCACCTCCTGCGCGCAAACTCCGGTGGCGTTCATCGCAGGCGCTACCGGCAGCTATTCGCCAGTTCTCTGGGTGGTGCGCGCACCAGACGGCAGAATTTTGCCAAATGGATTTGCGACGGCGCCTGAATCGCGCCTCGAGATTCGCAGCGTCGGACAGGGATACGTTGTCTCTGTCCAGAATGGCGGACGGCTTGAAAGCGTTCGCCAACCATCGGCCACGGACCTCGGCAGCGTGATGTATGCATGCACGAGCACCGACAAGAAGCGCGAGTATCATCGTGCGCAAGCGGATGGACGCTTCGAACGCATTGGGCAAGCCGATGTGAGCAAATACGGCATGGGTGCCTGCGGCGCGTTACGAGTCACGCCGGACGGCAAGTTTCTCACCGATGCTGGCGCGGGTGCGATAATTGATCTCGATCGGAAGCGCGTGATCGCCTCCAATCCCCTGTCGCAGTCCACAAGTGTAGGTGTTGATGTTGGCACCGGCCGCGCGGCGTTTGGTTTTTCGGGTGGTGCAGTGATTGTCGATCTGGGCTCCGGTCGAGACGCCGGCCAACTTGGCGGAAGTAATACGTATGGGTACGTGTCGCCGACAATTGCATACATCGCAATCGCCAGCTCGCTGGTGTCTCGACCGCTGGTGGAGTTGCGCACGCGCAGCGGATCGACGATAGCCTTAGATGACGCGCGCTCACGCCAAGGCGCAGATATTCTCATGGCTGGTCGCGAGGCTGAGCGCGTCGCACGTGAAGCGCGAGATCGTCGTGAACGTGAGGCAGCGGAAGCGGCGCGTGCACAACAAGCGGCGGCGCGCGAGGCACGTCTTGCCGCAGTGCGCGCAATTGTCGAACGATCCGTTGGTACGATCTCACAGTCGGCCACGCTCCGACAAATTCAATACCAAGGTGCGTACGATTGGATTGAAGTTTCACTCAATATTGGCGACGTGGTCGTGCTGGCGAGTGAAGGCGACGGTGCCGTCACGTTCAGCATCAACGACGGTACGAAAGTCATCAGCAGTGATCCCAATAGTGGGTTGCCAACCAGCGGTTTCCAAATTGTTCGTACAACGCTCATCGATGCGATCAACGGCAAAGTGATGGTGAACGGACGAGGCAGTGTGGTGCATGTCTTCATCGTGCGTCGCGACGGCGTTCGCCGGTAGGGTACACGCGGGGAGTGTTGTCATGCAGACGTGGCCCTTTCCAATTGGCACCTGACGGCCAATCCGGTATCTTCAGTGCATCATGACACCTTGGGTCTCCAGGCTCCTCGCCGCCAATATCGGCGTCTTTTTCTTTCAGATGACGATGCCGGCCGTCACGTACTGGCTCGCACTGGTTCCCGCCGAGTTGCTGCAACGGCCATGGACGATCATCACGTACATGTTTGCGCACAGCACGGCTGGCTTCACGCACATTCTGTTCAACATGCTCGCGCTCTACATCTTTGGACCGCGAGTTGAGCTGATCCTCGGTGGCACGCGGTTTATTCGACTATACGTGATTGCGGGAATTGCCGGCGGGCTCCTTTCGCTGGCGTTCACGCCATACTCATCGATCGTCGGTGCATCTGGCGCGTTGTTCGGCGTCCAGCTCGCGTTCGCCAAGTTCTTTCCGCGCGAACGGATCTTGATCTGGGGAATTGTGCCTGTCGAAGCGCGAATTCTCGTGCTCATCATGACCGGGCTGGCCATCTTCGGCGGATTCACTGGCGGCGGCAACACTGCGCACTTTGCGCACTTGGGTGGATACGTTGGCGCATACATCTATCTCAAACTCATCGAGCGAAACCTTCCAGCAACGAAGTGGGCGAAGAAGGTTGCCGGACCTGCCGCCACTTCGATCGCGATGGGTGATTGGCGCGCGCTCGATATGAGCAAAGTGCATGAGCTGAATCGCGATGAAGTGCAGCGAATCTTAGATAAGATCAACGGCGGTGGCGAAGGAAGCCTGACGTCGCAGGAACGCGTATTCCTTGGTCACTTTACGCCAAAAGCGGAATAGAAAACTGGCCGATGATGGAGCGAGTGCGACTCGCGCTCACATCACCGACCAGTTCTCTCGCGCACGATTGTCCCGCATGCGGAGTAATTTCCCGCGCGCGCTTTACAGCGCGTGCGTTATGCGGCGTGAGCGTTATGCGGCGTGTGCGTTATGCGACGCGTGCTTTCCGGCGAACCGCAATTCCGCCCAATCCAATTAGTCCGCTCAGCATCAACACAACACTCGCCGGCTCAGGTACAACGCCAACGTTCTGACCGGTTGTCACATAGCGAAACGCAGCATCTGCAATGATCGCGTGCGCGCGCGTGGTCGGATGAATGTCATCTACCCACAGCGATGTGTCGCATGACGGTGCACCTGGCAAGAAGCACGGAGTCGTCAAATTCGTGAATCCGTACAACGCGCCACCGCTGCGTGAGTCAATCAGAATATTCGTAACCAGATTGTCCAATCGGAAATTGAGAAAGCGCGCGAGTGGATTCGCCCCCTGCAACGTTGTCAGTCCCGCGGCCAGCGCCGTATTAAAGTCCAACGACAACTGATCGAGAATCGTCGGACGACCAGGCACCGAGAATCCACCCGGCGTAAAACCCAGGCTGGGCAAGGTGAACACCATAATGTTGCGCGCACCGCTTACTGCCAGCGTACCCGCTTGCGAAAGCACCCGTTGCGCCGCTGCCTGCGCCGCCGCCGTACGCGCTGCAGCATCGGTGAGACTCGCCGCCGCATTCAGATCATTGCCGCCAATGAACAACGTGTACAAGCCGGTGGCATCGGTTCGTGTGGATGGTGTTGCTCCCGGACGCGTCAGATAGCTCGCAACCTGCGTCGCACTACTCGGCGATCCTCCGGTCCGATCCTGCGTCTGCGCGCCCGCTACTGCGTAATTCCCCGATGCGGCGCGCGACACAAACGATGGCGTCGCGTCAGTAGGTCTGCCAACCATCGCAGCGAAGCGGTCAACCCAGACCAGACCATTGGAGTAGCGGCCCGGCGCGTACGGCGGCGGCGGAAACGCACCGCCAGTTAGCTGCGTGAGGTTTCCCGTGTCAGAGTAGCTGTCACCAAAAAACGTCAGTGACGAGAACGTTTGTGCCGAAAGCACAAGCGGGACAAACGCGGCGGCGCAAACACAGAGCGTACGGTAACGTGAGGTGGACGTGCGGAACATCGACACTCCGGGTGGTTGGTTCACTGCATCCATTCGCGGGCTTAACGCTCATGCCACGCTGCGGGTTACCGCATTCGACGCACACGCGCTTCATTCCGTTGGCAATGCCATAACAAGCACGCTGGACGCAGGCTTCGCAATACGCTTCCGGCACAATCGTCACCGTCGCTGGCGTAGCTTTACGTTTGCCTTCTTCGAGCAGATCATCCGTACACGCTTCCGCTGCCCAAACTATGTCTGGCGTTCCGAACCTCTCGCTCGTTGATGCTGAGCAGCTCGTCGCCCGCTTGTACGGTCTGTCGGCGACTGCGACCGCATTACCCTCAGAGCGTGACCAAAACTTTCTGCTGACAATCGAGTCAACTGACGGCTTTGTATTGAAGCTCGCAAACGCGGCGGAATCGCGTTTGGTGTTAGATGCGGAGTGCAGCGCGATGCGACACCTCGAAACGACTGGGCTCGCGCCGCGCGTCATCCCCACGTTGCGCGGGGAGCTTCTGGCGCATGAAGGGGGGCATTTTGTTCGCCTCATCTCCGCGCTTGCCGGTCAAACTCTTGGCTCATGTGCACTGCACACCAGCGCACTCCGCACCGATCTCGGACGGGCGCTCGGCCAGATCGATCAGGCGCTGGCGACTTTTGATCACCGGGGATTCCATCGCGATTTTCACTGGGATTTAGCGAACGCCGATCGCGTTGTACGAGAGCATCTCGCGCTCATCACAGACGGTGCAATGCACCAACGTATTTCCGCGTTCGCCGAGTATCACAGCGCGCACGTACTGCCCGTTGCACACACTTTTCGAAAAAGCGTGATTCACTCCGACGCGAACGACTACAACGTCCTCGTGAACGCCTCATCGCAAGCCGTGACTGGCATCATCGATTTCGGCGACATGGTCTACAGTCACACTGTGAACGACGTTGCCATCGCCATGGCCTACGCTGCGCTCAGCGCGGACGATCCGCTGGCGGCTGCGGCTGATGTGGCAGCAGGATACCACACTTCGTATGCGCTCTCAGAAACAGAGATCGGCGCATTGTTTTCGCTGATGTGCATGCGTCTTTGTGTGAGCGTGTGCATGGCCGCGAAACAACAGGCCGCTCGACCGGACGATGAGTACCTGAGCATCAGCCAGGGACCAATCGCAAGGACGCTACCCATACTGGCTGCGATTCATCCCCGATTGGCTCACTACATCCTCCGTGATGCGAGCGGGTATGCACCGGTACCGCACAGTGATCAGGTTGTGAATTTTCTCAAGCGACAGAGCGGCACCTTTGCGCAGTTGCTCGGGATGGATCTTCGCACAGCTACAGTCGCGCCGCTGGATTTTAGCGCAGGCAGTGCGCTGATCGCAGGTGACCCAGCCGAGAACACGCCAGACGAACTCGATCGCCGAGTGCGG
>JANNWU010000138.1:0-1576 GCA_031408755.1 Gemmatimonadaceae bacterium
CCAACGGCTATAGTCGCGATCCCATCGGCGCGACGCCACTCCAATTCAAGATCAAGTAAATCGCTGGCGAGCCACCGGCGTTCACAGCATCGCGTTACGCCAGTTTGCGCATGACGGTTTTTATCCTCACCAAGGCGGCGCGGGGTTGCGCGTGCGCTAGCGTTGCCTCACTCTGGGATTGAGCGAAGTGTGTGCTGAACGCGTGGCACAACGTGGGTAGCGCGGGGCATGAGAAGATGTCGCAGACTAAGGATTCGTTGACCACCAAACGGGCGCAGCACGCCTAGGAACTTGAAATTGTGAACACCGCACGCATGCTCGCAAACACGTTGCGTAGCGCTACGCTCTCTGCATTGTGCATTGCACTCATGTGCTTTGCGTGCGCCGCACCTGCCAAAGCGCAGGCAGGCTACGAGCCCATCGGCAGCTTCCAGACGCCGTCGGGAAATATTCACTGCGAAGCGGCATTCAATGGCAATCGTAGCTCCGCCGAACTGCGCTGCGACATGAAAACCCGCGCCGGTCGAACACCTGCGAAACCGAAGGATTGCGAGTTGGACTATGGCGATTCATTCAGCTTGTCAGAGCCGGGCAGAGCGGAGCGATTGTGTGCCGGCGATACAATCATAAGCCCAGGCTTTCCTGTGCTGGCGTATGGCGCTGCGTGGAGTGAGTCAGGAATGCGTTGCGATGTGACGCTGCGAAGATTGCGCTGTGTAAATAGGCGTGGGCGCGGCTTCACGCTGTCAACAACACGCCAGCAACTATTTTAAATCATCTGCGCGCGTTTAGTACGTCTGCGATGTAAGCAGTCGTTGCGTAGCCCAACGCGCGTCGATGAGTGCAGCCGTTGCACCACCGCGACTTGCCTGCGCTACCGCCCCTTCATGGAGCGCAATAACCGCTCCGGCTAACGACGGTGAAGCATCTGGCCGCGCTTGATGAACGAGCTCACGAATCCGGTTCTGCATCCAGTGCAACTGCCGCTGCGTTACGGCAGACGCGGGGTGCTCAGCATCGGTCAACTCAGCGTCGGCCAATTGAAAAGGACAACCACGAAAACCAGCTTCACTGGCGAACGACGCAGAGGCGTCGAGTAGTGCGAACAGTCGAGCGATGGGATCGGCGCCTGCCGCGTCCATCCGCGCTGTGACCGCCTGTTGCGCGGCGCACGCTCGACGCTCGAGTGCCGCTGCTACAAGAGCGTCTTTCGAGCTGAAGTGCGCATACAAAGACGCCTTCGCGGCAGAGGCCTCCACCAAGATTCGGTCGATACCCACAGCACGAATTCCGGACTCGTACGTCAGTCTTTCGACGGCATCCAGAAGTCGATCACGCACGTCGGTAGCATCGGCGGAGGCGGGCGGACGACCCGGCCTTTTGACGGATTTGCGCATGCCTTGACAATACGGACCGGTCGGTCTATTGTCTAGCGCAGAAATAGACCGATCGGTCTGTACAACGTCTGCCTAGAGGTGTGAATGTCACAGAAAATTGCGGGGTCAGTCGCTTTCGTCACCGGCGCTAATCGAGGAATCGGAAAGGCGTTGGTGGAAGCGCTGCTCGAAGGTGGTTC
>JANNWU010000139.1:0-16700 GCA_031408755.1 Gemmatimonadaceae bacterium
CGACAAATTTCACAGCCGCGCAGATCTCGGCATTCGCCGCAGACCCTGCCGCGAGGTTGATGGCGCGCCTTCCAAACCTCGTCAGCTCTGGCACGGCTGCTCTCGTGCAAGCCATCGATCAGGCTGGAACGCTGGTGCGAGTTGTTGTCCCAGGCGCAGGTCAGGTCAAGCTTGAGTTTGGCAGCGCGCGTCAGATTTCGTTGACGCTCGATACCTCTGGACCAACGCCAGCGGTGCTCTTTGGCGGCACACTCGCAGTGCCGGCCATCGGCAACATCGTCGTCGAGCGACTTCGGCTCGCGACAGACGGTGTCGGCATTTCGGCACGCGTCGGACCGGCGCCGCTTGCGATTGGTGGTGTCACGCTCAGGCCGATGCTGTCCGTCCGCGCTGGTGTGCTCCCCGCAGGAGTCTCGCCGCTTGCAGCGTTTGGACTCGCACTCGATCCTGCGGGAGCCAAGGCTGTCGAACTGCGCTGGTCTCTCAACAACTCAGCGCCGGTGCTGGCGGTTGTCACGCGCGGACCTGGTGAAGCTGTTGATCTTGATCCTGCGCGCGCCGCGCTGTCGTTGATCGGTGTCGCCGCGTCAATGGCCAGCGGAATCGCGTTCCCGCATGTGTTGCCGTTGCTACCGCCGACGGCGATTACGGGGCTGCAGAAAGTGCTGCTCGTGACCGTTGGTGCAAACACCACGCTCGATCCGTCGTTCTTTGACGATCTGCTGCAACCGGAACGACTCTTCACGCGCCTCAAGCGATTGGCGTGGAATCTCGCGACAGATGCAGCGCCGCCGAGTGTCACGATTGGTGGCAAAGTGACCATTGCGCTCGCGCACAAGGACGATGGCGCGGCGAAGCAATTAGGACTGACACTCGATCTGGTTGGTGATTTTGAGATCGCCAGTGGGAATCCGATTGTGTCGCTAGTGACTGACGCAAGTTGGATTACCGGTTCACCCGTCGCACCGGGTCTCAGCATTTTTGTGTTGCGCGGCAACGTTGTTGGCGATGATGTGCAGCTCGCGCTGTCACCTGGCTTCACCGTTGGCGGCATTGGACTGCGCTTCTCCAAAACTGCCGGTCCGCTGTTGGAACTTGGCCCCATTTCACTCGATGGAATCGCGGTGCATCTCTTCGCTGAGATGTCGCAGGCAGGTGTGGGAGGCGGTGCACAACTCGAACTCTCAGGGCTCGCGATCGCACCTGCAAGCGCGGGCGGAAATCCCGTCGCGAGTGGCATTCTCGCCGATGCAGCGCGCGGTGGAAGCAGCAATCGTCCCGCGTTCAGCCCCGGCATTGCGGTGCAATCGCGCATCGGTGATACGGGCGTTGGTGTGTCGGTGCGCGCCGGTCCGCCGCCAGGACCGTGGTGGTTAGTTGTGCAACGTGAATTGGGTCCGTTGTATCTCGAACGCTTGGGCTTTGACAGTCGCACCAGCGCTGGCACTATCACGCGCTTACAACTGCTGTTTGATGGTCGCGTGTCGCTGTTTGGTATGACGGCGGCGGTCGATCAGTTGTCGTTGACGTGGAACGGTGGTGACGTGTTCGACGCGTCGCGCTGGGCCGCTGATTTGAATGGCCTCGCGATTTCGGCCGACATGGCTGGCGTGTCGATCGCGGGTGGATTGTTGAAAGATTCCAGCGGTGGATACCTCGGCATGTTGCTCGGCCGATTTGGTACGTACGGGCTTACGCTGTATGGTGGTTACGCGGTGTTGGATGGTAACCCGAGCTTCTTCATTTTCGGTGCGCTGAATGGCCCAATTGGTGGACCGCCGGCGTTTTTCCTGACCGGAATTGGTGCTGGACTTGGTATCAACAGACAGCTGCGCGTGCCAGATGATCTGTCACAGTTTGGCGAGTATCCATTCATTAAAGCGCTTGACATTGCTGCATCGGTTTCTAATCCGATGGACGAGCTGCGCAAGCTCAATGATTACTTCAAACCGCAGGCCGGACAGTTCTGGGTAGCAGCCGGTATCAGCTTTACAAGCTTTGCACTTGTCGACGGTATTGCGGTTGTTGCCGTTGCATTTGGATCAGATGGACTCGATATCAATTTGCTTGGTTTAGCGCGCATGGCGTTGCCGCGACCGGAAGTTGCGATTGTGTCGATCGAGTTGGGATTGTTGGCGCGCTTCTCAACGCGTGAAGGATTGTTCAGCATTCGCGCGCAGCTCACGGAGAATTCGTGGCTGTTGTATCCAGAGGTGCGACTGACAGGTGGGTTCGCGTTTGTCGTGTGGTGGAAAGGGCCGCTGAGCGGGCAGTTTGTGCTGACCATAGGCGGCTATCACCCGCGTTTTCATCGTGATGGCTATCCCGATGTGCCGCGCGTTGGGCTGACGTGGCAAGTGAGCGATGCGATTGTGATCAAGGGCGGTGCGTATTTCGCACTGACCTCTGAAGCGTTGATGGCAGGATTGGAAGTTGTGGTCAGCGCGGACTTCGGCTGGGCGTGGGCGCGCATTGAGTTTGGTGCGAACGGCATTGTGTACTTCGATCCGTTCTGGTTTGAGGTTGAGGCGTACGCGACGATTTCTGCCGGCGTCAAAATCAAGACGTGGCTGGGCACCATTCGCTTCAGTCTCAGCACGGGCGCTTCGTTGATGGTGCAGGGCCCGGACTTTGGTGGGCGCGCATCGTTCCACGTTGGTCCTGCAAAGATCACTGTGCCATTTGGCAGCGATACCAAGCGACGCGGCACGGAAATCGATTGGCCATCGTTCGTGACGAAGTACTTAGAAGATGGCGCTGGCGGCGGTGCACGCGCGCTCTCTGCAATTACAGGACTGGGCACGTTGCCGCGGAAAGCCAGCGCGGCGCAAGCAGAATCGGCAGACGGCTCAAGCGCGCGTCCGTTTGAAGTGTTTGGTGAGTTTCAGTTGGCGATTACATCAAGCGTGCCGATTAAAAATTTACTGCTTGTTGGGTTGCCGCCGAGCGATTCGGTGCATGAACCAACGCGGTCCGATGGCGCCGGCATATCACTCGGCCTGTCACCGATGGTGCGCAGCAATATGCGCTCAACGCTCACGTTGACGTTGGTTGGTGCATCGAGCGAACCGGGCGTGCCCGGCGATCACTCGGTTGTGTTGAGTCAGAGTTCCACGCGTCGTGAGTTTGATCGCGAGGCGTTCCCAATTGGCGTGTGGGGCGCGCCCGGTTCGGAGAATGTGAAGGCGATTCCGACCGGTGACGTGATATTCGCGTTGAATCGCATCCGTTTCGATTTGCGCAGCAACGTGAATGCGCCAACAATCCCAGCGATCACGTATCGCAAGGTTGTATTCGGGCGGGCGTCACTGCCATTGCGCGCGAATGGTGGTTTGCGCGCCGACATGTTCAGTAAGGCGGTGACTGTTGAGATACCAACGCCAAGCACAACCGCTGCCTCAATGATTGAAGCATCATCACGACTGTTTGCGGCGCGTACAACCGATGTGCCCAATGGCATGCTCTCGCGCGGAACACTTGGCGCATCATCTGCAGCGGCGTTCCGTGGTGATCGTGTTGCACCGCCACTGTTTGGCAACCTGGCGGATGGTTTGCAGCGTACGAATGCGGCCGATGTGGCTGGTGCTGTTGTGCCAGTTGGGCCGCCGGGAGTGAAAGTGCAGCCACGTCCGCCGCGTTTGGTGGGTGTATTGGCCGGTGGCGCGGGTGTGATCGAGCGCGGTGCGAGTACCAGTGTGGCTGATGGTCGATTGAAGCGGCGACCAGCGCCGTCAATTGATTCGGTGCGCGCGCGACTCACGCGACAACTTCCGGTGCAGCTTGCACGCACGGCGCGACCGGGCGTGAGCGAACAGGGCACGATCATCGCGGCTGGCGTTGTGCCGTTTACGGCTGCACCGGGCACCGCGCGCAGTTTTGCTGCCGGTCGCACCGTGAGTGGTGGAGCGTTGGGGAGTGTGGTTGGTGGATTGGAGCGTAATCCGCTGCGTCGCGCGCGACGCGGCGCTCCGGGTGCGGTGTCTGGTTTGCACGCCGGTGATCTCGCGGTGCTCACTGCGCCGGATGCGAGCATTGACTTGGATACGCAAGCGCGTCCGTCGTTGACTGTGAATGGCCAGGCGCGCGTCACCATGACTGCAAGCGACGGCATGGTGCTAGTTGACGCGACAGTGACCGATCGGATTGCGATTCCACCACGGACTGCGGTCATCGGCGTGCACGCTGGCGGCACGACAAGCGTGCTGGATGGTATGGCAGGGTGGCACGAACGCACACGATTGGCGCGATTCTCGGCGCTTGTGGCAATTGGGCCGGGGTGCGCGTTGCAAGTACGCGGCGTTGTGCGCCAAGCCACCAGTGGCTGGCTTGGAGCGAGTGCGTTGGTCGCGGAAGCAACATCAGTGAACACGCGATTCACGGTGCCGGTGCGCACGGTCATCGTGGTGCTGGCCGGTGCTGATACACCATCGTTTGACGAAGTGATTGTCGAACTTGATGGGGCAAAGCGCGTTGCTGATAAAGCGGGCGTTGAGCGTGCGCCGCGCGTAGTGATGTCGGGGTCGCGCGCCACGTTGATCTACGATGTCGTGCCCACGCGCGGCATGACTGTCGCGGTTAGTGTGCAAACTGGCGGCCAGTGGCGCTTGGCCGGTGTGCTGGGCGGTATGCTTGACTCGACGACAGTTGCGCAGACGATCGCGGTGCGTGGTGTCGCGGCTGTGGTTGGCCGGTTGCTGGTGGCGGCAGATGGCGCGCCGGTTGTGGTGGACTGGAATCCGCCGCCAGATCGCGTTGGTGCGCGCGTCGCGAAACAGTCGGCAACACGCGGATCAGTGAAGAAGTCGGCTGCGAAGAGAGCAGCAGCACGCGGATCAACGGCAGTAACTGCCACGAAAAAATCGGGAGTGAATAAATCTGCGACAAAGACGTCTCCGCGTAAAACGTCTCCGCGTAAAAAGTCTCCGCGTAAAACGTCTGCGGGTAAAACGTCTGCGGGTAAAACGGCTGCGGGTAAAACGGCTGCAGTAAATAAATTGACAACGCGACCCACCGCGAAGAAACGCGTTTCCAAAGAATCGCCCGCTCGGCGCACCACGGCGCGCACGACTACATCAACCACGCGCCGCGGAGGCAAATAGCATGGCTGAAATACTACCGGGAAACGGCCAGTTCATTCTCTATCCCAACATTCCGCCGGCGCTGCAAGCAGGATCGTACAAGCTCACGGCGACGCAGTCCGTCGCGACAGATGGTCACGCGGAGTCGGAGCATCCGGTGGATGCGATGAACGTGCATATCGATGTGCGTTCGCCGAGGCTGGTGATGCCGCCGGATCAGGTGCTGTCCACGTATCCACCGGCGGAAAGTGATGGCGCGTACGGCTCGCGACTGCCGCAGGTTGTTATCAAGCGTCGCACACTGCCGTGGGAACGACAGTTGGCCAGTGCACCAGCGCTGACGCCGTGGATGGCGCTGGTGGTGATTGCGGAAGGCGAGGGCATGTTGATACCGAATGTGCCAGCGGCGCAGAGTGTCACACCGGGCGTGACGTTGACTGGCGCTGTGGATACGGAGATCGCGAACTGCCTGGAAATTCGGCAGTCGATGGTCGACAAGTTGTTTCCGACGCGCAAAGACGTACCGCTGCTCGCACACGCGCGACACGTGGACATCAGTGACACTGAACTGATGATGGGCGATGACGATGGATTCCTCGCCGTTGTCGTCGCGAATCGTTTGCCGGTGAGCGGTCGTGATGCTGCTGGCAACGAGATACCAGTGAAGTACACAGCCTGTCTGGTAAATCTTGAGCAGCAATTCACTCGACTGATCCCAACCGCGCCAGTGCGCTTGCTGTTCACGACGCTGGTTGGCACTGAAGTGCAAGTGCAACTGACCGCGTCGCAGATGGACAAGCATGTGATGGGTGGCCAAACGACATTCGCTGAAACCGCTGGTCGCCTACGTCGAGCGCCGCGAGATAACGTGCGAGAGACGCGACTCTTTGCCGACGAACAGGCAGATGTTGCGAGTGCGCTGCAAGCGGTGACGACGACGGGATTCAGTCAGCCAAATGTGACAAAACTTGGACGGGCGAGCGCAGTCGCCGGCTCGCTCGTGACCGAATCGCTGATTACGGAGGCGATTAGCGCACTTGTCGATCCGATGCTGCGCTTCCCGGTGTTGATGCATTGGCGATTCACAAGCGCTGGCGATACGACATTCCGTAATTTGATGGAGCAGCTCGATTCGGGATTGCTCGGCACACTTGGTGGGACAGCGGGAGAAGCGCCTGCGCCAGTGATAGGGCGCTTGCCGCTGGAGTTAGTCGACACAGGCCATGTGGGTATTGAGCAACGCACCCGTCGAGGTGACAGCGTGCGTGCGTGGTATCGCGGTCCATTTGTGCCGCATCCAACGGAGAGTTCAGCAGCCACACGTTTGGTGCTAGCGCATGCGGCCGATCAGTTACGCATTGTCATTCCCGATGGCCGCGAAGATCTGAGTCTTGCCAGCGCGTTTGAAATTGGCCGACTGTTGGCGCTGGCGAATCCCAACATGATTGCGGCGCTGTTGCGGTGGCGTCAATTGCACTATGCGACCGTGCGCCGCACGACGGTCTGGCATGCGAACGCTGACTTGTTGAATGCACTGGATGGGTTTGTGCTCACAGAGCGTGTCACGGCGGAAATTGCAACTGATCTTGGGCGCACAATAATGCGCGCAGTCAGTGCGGCGCCGACTGAGTTTTTTGGTGCGCCTCGTGCGCTTGTTGATGCGGGCCGATCGCTGCCGTTTGAAGGCAGTTCAAACTCTCTTCTCTCTCGTGCGTTTGGATTGCCCACATTGCGCGGCACGCCAGCCAATGTGCTGAAAGTGTTGCAGGACTCACCGGTGCGTGTCGCACCTGTCACTGAACGTGTGGGCCGAGTGCCTGGTGGTGGGTTCGTGGAGCTCGATCGTGTGTTGCTTGATCGCGCACTTGAATCGCGGGTGGAACGCCTTGTTACCGATGTTGGTCCACAGCTTCGACAAGCGAAAAAGACGGGCGGGCGTCGCGCAAAGTCAGCACCACGTCGCGACGCACTTGACGAAATGATAGCACGGCTCGCACGCGCCAGCTCAACCGAGGACGTCGAATGAACATCTCTAGTGCAAAATTCCTGACGGATATTCAGAGCTCCGGAATGAAACTCGCTCCGCCGTCTGTCGGGCCAGATTCGACGGATCTCATTCCCGAAGAATTGCGCGATTGGCTGGTGCGTTTGCGTCTGCTCCACGACGTGCCGTTTGCATACTTCGTCGCCGATACGCTGTTGTTGCCAGAAGAATCGATTCGCTGGTTCTACGTTGATCGGCGCTGGACCGATGCGCTGGTGCAAGGTGCGTTAAGCGTGGGCACCGTGAACACCGATGATCGACTGCAACTGACCGAGCGATACGGGGAGATTCGTGATGCGTTGGACACCGCTGAGCGAAACGTGCGCCATCGCGTTGACGAACCAAAAATTGCGGGCGAGGCAGGACCAATCAGCGGGTTCATTCTGCGTTCGCGCGCCGTTGCCGGGTGGCCTGGCATGCACGTTCGTGCATTTAAGCAAGAACCGACTGAGGGCGACGGCTTCGACTTTCCTGACGATCATCCACAGCGCATGCGCCTCCTTCGTTTGGAGCGGTTGGCGCCGGCGGTGCTGCTCTGTCTCTTTGACGGAATTCCGAAAGAAGTGCACATACAAGAGCCGCGTCATGGCGTGCAGTTTGGCGTAGATACGGCGCTGAATGGAACGGCGATGACGGCGAGAATTCCGGTACGAAATCCTGCTCGACCTAACGAAGATGAGCTGCCGAATGGGCCAAAGGTTGACGTACACTTTCGCCCCAATGCATCGGGCGTGGTGGACATTCAACAGCTCGAGAAAGATCTCGCGGCGAAGGGTGGAGCCGGCCCCAACGCGGTGCTGGACAGCGCAGAACTCGCGCTGCAGATGATTCGGTTTCCGTACCGACGGATCTACGGTAGCACCAACGATCGCACACTGCGGGTGAACGTTGTGCTTAATCCCACAGTGCGGTATGTCGCACTCGCCGATGCGCTTTTCGTGAATGGAGTGATCCCGCAATGACCGGCCCGCGATTTGATGCTGATAGCCTTGCAGCAGCGCTCACAACGAAACGCTGGAACGTGCTGGCGAAGACCAGCCTGGATCCGGCGACGATTGGCACGTGGGACTCTAAACTCCATCGTCGCAAACGCGTTTGTGTGCCGGTTGATGTGCAGGCCTTTGTGGTGCCGGCCGCAGGTGGTGAGCCGACGTTGCGCATGTTCGGCGATAGTCGCGATCCCGCGCCATTTAGCGCGGGCAGCGTGCGCGCATCTGGCGTGCATCTGCACTGGGCGCTCCCAGATTCATTGCTCACCGGCGAGCCCACAACACGTGATGCGCAAGGACAGAGCGATGAGCTTGCGCTGCAAGCGTTGCCTAATCGTTGGGTGGTGCTGCGTATGCTGCGTCCGCGTGGCGTAAAGCGCGCACTCGTACGCGGGTGGGTGATCGACGCGCGACTGAAAGCGGTTGCGCCGCTCGAAACATTTGCCGGAACGTTTACAGGCTCTGATCCAGAAGATGCACTCGACCGGCTTGATGCTGGCTATGGTGGATCGTTGCTCTGGACGGCGTCGTATGCCGCCAGCGAAGGGCGATTCACGTTTCACGATCCGCTCAATGACGTGCCACCGCCGCCCGCGCTTGCACCAAACGGTTTGCACGACAACAGCGCATCGTACATCGTCGCCGGATGGTGGAGTGATCTCGCGCAAGATCCACTTGGCGCACTAGCTGGCTTCCGTGCGCTGGCGTTGCGGCTCGAGAAGTTCGGCTGGTTGTTGGATGACGACGCACTGACAGAAGTGACCGGCGAAGATCGCGCGCGTCGCGATACAACCAACGCGTCGGTGGGTCTCGTTTCGCCCACTGATGGTATGCGCGTGGAGTACGCCACCGGCACGGGGCCGGCGATTACAAAAGGGTTGCTTGGCATGAGCACTGGCTTGGCCTCGCCGGTCAATAATGCATCGCATACGATCTTCGCTGTTCCACAAGTAGAGTTCGCAACGATGTTGCACGGTGCAGTGTTTGGCGTGCCAACCTCCGGAAACGGCGGTGGTGCTGATGATCGACCACGCGCAGAGGATGTTGCAATTGCGTTGGGTCAAGACGCGGACGATGTTGTGTCTGCGTTCAGTGTTCGAGCGTTCAATCCGACGGATGCCGAACGTGACGCTGCCGAACGACTGACGGCTGCGTTTACGTCAGACTTGCTCGATCGCATCGCGTCGGCCGACGGGATCGCAGATTTAGCAGAGCATGAGCACAGCGATGGGTTTGATTCGCGGCCCGGTCCAGCAATATCGGGCACGCGCGTTGATCGATTTATCGCCACCGATTCTACCGCTGGAAATCCGCTGTCAATTGGTCGAAAAGGGCGCGGTACAAATGCGCAGAGTTCAGAGGTCGCGTCAACTGTCTTGAACTGGGCTGACAGTGTCAAGTTTGGCGAGAAGGGCAAATACACAAAGAAGATGACCGGCGATCGCGGTGATGCGCCAGCGCCGCGCCAGCCAACAACCGCGAGTGCACCCGCGGTCCGTGAAGTGAAGCGTCCCGCGCCCCGTGAGTTCTTTCCGCAAGCGCCGATGATCGCGCTGCGTGGTGCGCGCCCCAATCTGCGACATTTAGGCGATGGTCGATTTGAAGACAGTGGCGGGCTACGCTGTCGATATGCTACTGAATGTGTGAGCGAACTTTCCGGCGTGCTGCGCGGTGTTGATGTGTTGCCATCGTTGGGCAGTGGTGCGATTCCGGAAGAGGTTCTGGTGATTGCGCGTGAATGTGTACTGCTTGATCCGTATGGGATGCCGTGGATGACGGCCGAGGCCACACGCGGGCTGCCAGCGGAGTATTCGCGCGCCGTGCTCACGCGTGTGACTGGAGAGATGACGAGGCTCTACGGCGTTGACGCCAAGTATGACGGGTCGAGCCATATTGAAGATCCGCGACGCGGTGCGCCGATCGGCTCGTGGGATAACGTGAGCGCTGATGCCATTCGCACTGATCGTGAAATCACTGCGCAGTTTGCCGCGCACTCGATTGTGAAAGGCACGCCACCGTCCCCAGTTGCGATCACTACATGGCGCCAGCCCTGGGTACCGTTGTGGGTTGAGTGGCAAGTGCAGCTTGATGGTGATAACACCATGGACGGTTGGAAATTGGGCAGTTTCGATTTTGAGCGCGACACTACCTCGCCCACTTCGAGTATCTCGCGCACCATCACTGGACGCACACCGCTCAGTACCGGCGTCGCACAAGCAATGCATGCGGGTATTCAACGCCTCATGGAAGCCGAAGAACAGCGCGAAGGCGCAGGCGCGTGGGTGATCAACGCAACTGATCAGCGCGCGCTGGATGCACTCGGTGATTTTCTTGCACCGCTGGACCTTGTCTCAGCCTCAATGGATGGCGTGCGCGAACAGTTACTGGGCATCAATTACGTCGGCCAAATGCCGTTTGATCCGCCGGTGAATGGTGTGGAGCCAAAGCCGATTGCATCGGCGTTACCGGTTCCAGTATTTGGCGGCACAATGCGTTTACTGGCGATGCGTTTGATAGATGCGTTTGGGCGTGTGCTGACTCTTGATACGACGCGCATCACGACGACACGTTCGTTGGAAGTGACCGGCGTATCTAACGCGATCATGCTTCGGCCACGTGTGCAACATGCGGCGCGTTGGGTGGTGCGTTTTGTTGGCGCTGCAGATCCAGCCGCTGCCGATGGTACACCGGCTCCGGACGCGTGTGTGGATCAGATCACGCCAGAAGCGATGATCAATCCGGTGGCCGGGTTTCTCTTGCCTGATCACATCGATGAGAGCTTAGAAGTGTTTGCCACTGATGGAACACCAATCGGTGAACTGTCACATGATGCAATCACTGGCGCGGTGATGTGGGAAACGGCGCCTGGTCGTCCAGTTCCACCAGATGCCGGACCTTTTGCGGGACTCAGCGTAACGCAAACACCGATCGCAGATGTGGCCGCAGGCGTGTTGCTTGCAGATGTGGCAGGCCGCGCGGTGGTTGGCTCGTCGGAAACCAGTGCGCTGACGGCAATGCTCCGCGCAATTGATACAACGTTGTGGACCATTGACACATATGCAGCGCTTGGCTCGCCGAGTATTGCTGGGTTGATGGGACGTCCGGTTGCAGTGGTTCGCGCGACGATCAAACTGGAAGTGCCACACGATTCAAATGAAGTGAGCATTACGCACGTTGGTGGCGCGGCCGCGCGGCAAGCGGTGTTTGCGGCAGTCGCTGATATCCGACTGCCATTTCGTTTGGGTGCGTTGGAGCGCTCGGATGATGCGCTGCTTGGTTTCTACGTTGGCAACGACTTTACACATCTGCATCTGGTGGACAAAGTCGTGCAGAGTCAAGCAACGGCCAGTGGCCGATTGACCGGTGCACTCGGCCAGCTCGGTGCGGTCATTGATCTGACTCCTGTACCGTTAACGCATCCCTACATCGTGGCGGAGGATGAGTTGTGGATTCATCCGGGCCAAACGATTGCGTTGACGTTGTTGATGCTTCCAGCGGGTCGAGTGCATGTGACAAGTGGGCTGCTCCCGCGCAAAGCGCTGTCGTTGGCAGAGGATTGGGTGCGTGTCGGGTTAAAGACAATGAGCCCAAGTGTGCGTGTGGGGCCGGTATTGGTGGACCCCACTGAAATTCGCTTGCCGATGATTCGCGCGATGGGACCGCGGCAACGCTTCACGCGCAGAACTGGCCCGTTAACATGGCGCGATGATCCGATCACGTCAGCGACGCAGGCAGCCTATTTACCGCGAATGCCGCATGAAGCGCAAGAGGGCTGGGTACGCGTGGCGCCGGCTGACGATGCAGAGATTGGCGAAGGAGGTGCAGCGTGAGTCCGGCGAAGAAGGTGCCGAAGAAGAGAGTAAAGAACGCAGCGAAGAAAGTCGTGAAGAAGTCAGTGGCGAAAGTAGTGAAGAAGTCATCGGTGAAAGTAGCGACGAAGTCAGCAGCGAAAGCCGTGAAAAAGTCTGTGACGAAAGCGGTGAAGAAGTCAGCGGCGAAAGTCGCGAAGAAGTCTGGTACGAAAGAAGTGAAGAAAATTCAAAAAACTTCTCCGTTGGCAGCGATACGTGCACCGCGCGTTACTAAGCAGACGCCACGTGAAGCGGCAAAGCAAGAGCGGCGTGGACGTGCGTCGCGACGAATAGCACACGTTGCGGAGCGGATGGGCGCTACAAATCTCGACGCACTTGCCGTTGCGATGCGTGCGGCGCTGCAGCGCGCCTCGGCTGCGCGTGCGCCGGATGCGGCAGTTGCATGCGACGGACGTCGACGTGGTGCGCGGTTGCGATTGCAGGCGACCAACAACAATTCGCGATGGGTACCAATTGGTCCGTCTGTCGTTCGTCGCGGACAGGCAGAAGGCCGACCGCGTGTGACGGGTCGTGTGCGTGACATCGAGGTCAGCGCAGATGGAATGCGCGCGTATGCGGCAACTGGAAAGGCGGGCGTGTGGTACACAGAGGATGCGGGTGCATCGTGGCGTCCAGTGGGCGGTTGGGTCACAAGTCCAGCGCTCGTTGGTGGTGCGAGCACAGATCTGTCGTGCGGATGTTTGTTGGTATCGTTTGGCGTTGATGCGGCCACCGATTATGTGATGGTGGGCACCGGCGAAGTAGTGTCCGGCAGTTTGAGTGGACCAGGTGTTGTGACGCTGCTCGACTTCGGTGGACGCGGTGTCTTAGCAGGGCGAGGGCCAGCAACAGTGCGCGACGATCAGTCACCGTATGAAGCGCAAACGGGCGTCGCGTTGCTTGAGAACGCTGGCATCTATCGCTTGGTGCGTGATCCGGCAAATCGTGCGCACGCGAATGTTGCGACGGATGGCGATCGCGTACTGGCCGCGACGACAAATGGGTTGTTCCGTGGCGTTCGGAGCACTGTTGGCGGGGTGCCACAGTGGGCATGGACACGAGTTACGGCAATCGACGCACTTGTCGGTGGCGTCGCGCGATCAATAACCGACGTGCAGTGGGTGCCGGTCGCAGGTTTGGTTGACGGTCGCGTACTTGTCGCCATTGAGCGACGGGGCGTGGCTTGGAGCGATGCGATAGACGTTGCCGCGAATTGGAAATGGATTGCGGGTTTGAATCGTGTAGTCGCTGGTCTACAGATCAGCGGTCGACACTCGCTGTCAACGCTGAACACAACAAGCAATGCGATCTACGTGCTCGTCGGTGTAACGAAAGTTCCGGCAGTTGCTGCAACGCCGGATGAGCCTCGACTGTACCGCATACCAACGGTCACGCAGCCGGTTGTTGGCGCTGTTGGCGGGCCTAGTGCCGCGGTCCGAATCGCCGGCGTGCCCGGCACGCTGTGGGGAACACAGGTTTCATGGGACCAAGCGATCTGTGTTGAACGCGTTGGCGCGGTCGACCGGGTGTGGTTGGGTGGCAGTACAGTGCGGCCATTTCTGAATGCGGACTTCTCAGCATCGCTGTATTGCTTCGACATAGTTGACGCGGGAATCGGTGCGCCGCGACTTGCGCCGGTTGTTGGTGTGTCACGTTCCGGCGCACCTCCGCTTGGTGACGGCGCAGATACCGACGGTTTGATCGGCAACAACATTCATGCCGACGTGCACGCAATTCGCGCGATCACGCTCGCGAGCGGCGCGCGTCATGTCTGGGTGACGTGCGATGGCGGAGTATACGTGTCCGAGCAGGGAGGGCGAGTCAACACCTTCCAATCGCGTGGAAATGGACTTGCCGCGATCGAGAGCGGGTTTATGGCGATGCATCCCACATCCAGCCACTTCTGTGCGTTAGGTGCGCAGGACAACGGCGTGCAGGTTCGCAGTGGTGACACGATGTGGGAAGTGATACAGGTTGGTGACGGCGGCGGCGTGATGTTCCATCCTCGCGCATCGCAACTTGTGATGGCGCAGTACACCAGTGGATCGTGGCGTTCGTCACCCGCAGCGGGATTTACCGGGCCGATTGATCGGCAGGCAGGTGGTGGAATCAACACGAGCGATCGCGAGAGTCAGCTTGCCGAGTTTTACAGCGGTTGCGACACTATTGCGGTCGGAGCCGCCGGCGCACGCGTCGCGATTGGTACCAACCGCGTCTGGATTTCCGATGATCTCGGCAGCGCAGTAGCAAATACGTGGCGCGTACTGCCAACTGATCCGGTGAACGCTGTCGCAGCTCGCGATCCGCGCTCTGCCGCTGGTGATGATGCGCTTGTCGTGAACCAGAATTTTGGATTACCAGCGCCTGCGCTTGGTGCCGTTGTGCAGATTCGTTGGGCATCAGCAACGCGCGTGTACGTGGTCTATCGCTTCGGTATTCTTCGTCACGATGAAAGCGCTGGACTGTGGACAACACAAGTCATCCCGCCGCCACAAACAAGCGGCGTGCCAGTACGGTCGCTGCTCTGCACCGATCTGGCACCAGTTCCCGGTACGGATGACTTTTACGTCACCACACTCGGCGATACAGAAGTGCTTCCCACGGATCCGGGCGAGACATGTTGGCTATACAGCATTCGTGCCCCAGCAATCGCGCCTGCATTTCATCGAACCGCGCTTCGCCGAGCACTTGATTCTCTGCCACCTGTCGTGACTCTTGGACCGCTCGATCCAGCGCACGCAGTTTGCCTTGTTCCTGATGACAGTCGCATTGTTTACGTAGGTACCACTGGCGGTGTGTGGCGCGGTCAGCGCGCGATTGACGGTACGCATACATGGGCACCGAGTATGAATGGGTTACCGGTGACATGTATTTCGGATATCAAAATTTGGAAAGACGCCGCGAATGCACCGGGTGCGCCAAAGTTGTTGCGCGTTGCAACGCAGAGTCGCGGAATGTGGGAGATGCGACTACACGGCACCGATCCAACGCTTGAATTTGTAGAACCAGCCCAAACGTTTGTGCGCATTCATCGTCGCGATGATCGTCGGTGGGCGCGTTCGCCGCTCGCGGATCCGAGGCTCAGGCCAACTGCGCGCGACGAGGTGACGTATGCCAGTCCAGACGTGATGATACGACCTGCGCCGCGATTGGCCACAGCGTCGGCGATCGCATTTCCGTTGGGTGCCGCCGAGGTATTGGACTCAGGAAGTGCGGGATCACATGCATTGTGGACATTTCAGACCGCATTCCGTTGGCACTTCCCGAGTATTCGTGCCGACGGACTGTGGACCGATCAGTTGGCCGATTTGATCGAACTGTATCGCAGTGGCAACGTGACGCTCACTGCAGGTAACACCGTCGATCGTGCTACGTGGAATGCTGTTGTTGGCGGCACGCGCCTGGATGCGAATCGCGCGCTGAGCGTTGCGGGAACAGATCGGTGGGCAGTGTACGAAACGCCGTGGCAAAACGCTGGTGCGCGCATCGCTGTTGGCACTGAAGTTGACTTGCTGGAATTGATTCAGCCGCTGCGTGTTACGAGCAATATCTGGCGCGTGCACTCAGAGCCGTGCCGCGTAGATGTGCTTCTGCATCATAGAGATACACGGCCTCTGCCGGTGGCTGGCGCGTACACGGCGATACTGATGAAGACATCAGCAAACAGCGCGACGCTGCTCGCGGAACGCGCATCTCGCTTCAACGCGTTGCACGCGTGGGACGGCACCACTCCGGTTCCTGCCATCGTGGGCTGGACGCCTATTTCTGCTGGTGCGACAACGGTGCATCGCTTGCCAACCACGCTCGATGCATTTATGCCCAAAGCTGTCTCTGTTGACGTGGATCTCAGCGCGGTTCCGCGCGGTCATCATGTACTGCTGATGGCCATCTGTGGAGGGACTGCGGAAGTGCCGCCAGCACCAGTTGGCTTAACGGCGACGTCAACACTTGGTGACATGGTACGCGCGTGGCCTCGGGCTGCGATGCGCTTGGTGCAGGCGGTTGGCCCACGGTAGAGTTGTCTTTCGCGCATTAGTAGTTTCACCACGATGAGAAATCAAAACAGCATGAGCAGTCAACCACGCACATGACGCAGCGCACCAATCTTCTGCTGATAATTGGCGCGGTGTTGAGTGCGCTCGCTGCGCTGCTGCATGTTGGGTGCATTGTGTACGGAGCACCGTGGTATCGATTCTTCGGTGCTGGTGACGAGATGGCGCGCATGGCGGACGCTGGTGATTGGCGACCAACGCTAGTCACCGCCGGTATTGTTGTGGTTCTCTCGCTCTGGGCCTGCTACGCGCTGTCCGCTGCCGGTGTGTTACGGCCGTTGCCGTGGCGCAGAGCGGCGTTGTGTGCCATCTCGGCTGTGTACTTGGTTCGTGGGATTGGCGGTATTCCGTTTGCGATTTTTATGAATGAAGGGCGCCCGGTGTTTTGGTGGTGGAGTTCTTTGATTTGCCTGGGTTTTGGTCTGGTCCACGCGATTGGGTTGCGGCAGGTGTGGCGCACGCTGTAGGCGCAACTGCGCTGGCCCGCGATTACTCGCGCCGGCCAGCGCACGAATGCTACGTTACTCGCTTCTTTTCATTCGTTCACGCTCGCAACTTCGTATGCACCCAAGCAAGGTCAATCGCGCGCGCCTCAACTCGCTCACCGATCTCCCGAATATCGGCAAAGCCGGTGCGGAAGACTTGCTGGTATTGGGCATTGACGAACCGCGGAAGCTGATCGGCAG
>JANNWU010000140.1:0-4604 GCA_031408755.1 Gemmatimonadaceae bacterium
CGACCAGCGCACGGCTGCGCAAATTTGGAGCGCTGACGGTGGATATCCCGGCGATGGTGCGTATTTAGAGTTTCACAAAACGCATCACAACGGTGGGCTGAAACTGTGGCGCATTACCGGTCGTGGTGTGGACCTTGGCCAGAAGCACCCGTACTGGCCAGAGGTGGCGCAGAATAAGGTTGAGGAACATGCCAAACATTTCGCAACGCTCCTTGGTTCAATTGCTCGCGAGCAGAACGCGTACGGCACGACGCTGATTATGGCGCCGTTCGATACGGAATTGTTTGGGCATTGGTGGGCTGAAGGTCCGGAGTTTCTGAACAAGTTGTATCGCGAGTTGAAGCATGTTGATTTGCGCCCGGTGTTGGCGTCACAGCACCTTCGCGACAACCCGAACGCACCGACCATTCCTGTTGAGCCGGGATCATGGGGCGCCCACGCCGATTGGTCCACGTGGGTTGGACCAAAGGTGGCATATATGTGGCGGAAGCTTTGGCCGCTTGAGAATGCATTCTGGGAGATCGCTGGTCGCGCGCTGAACGATCCGCTCGCGCATCCGGCGCTCGAACAGGCGGCGCGCACGCTGTTACTCGCGCAGTCCAGCGACTGGCCATTCATTGTCACAATGGGCGAAGCCGCCGACTACGGCGATCACCGATTCCATTCGCATTGCTCTGATCTGGAAGGTTTGCTGGAGAAGATGCACGCTGGTTTTGCAGGCGACGGATTCGGCGACGCAAATGCGGTGGCGGCAGAGTTGTACACACGTGACGACTGTTTCCCAGAGATTCTTCCAGCCTTGCGGGCAGCGCTCGCGTGATGCGCGTGATCTTTGTTGCACCGCGTATTTCGGAGAATGCGGCGAGAATGATAGAAGCGATCGCCGCGCTCCCCGATGTGACGGTGGGCGTTGTGTCGACCGATTTAGTGGAGCACGCTGCGGCGCAGACACGCGCGGTGATTGCGCAGCATTGGCGTGTGGATGATGTGTTGCACGTGGGACAGTTGCGCGAGGCGGTGGCGCACGTGGCACATCGTCTCGGCGGCGTCGACCGGCTGTTTGGTGCGTATGAACAGCTCCAGGTACCGTTGGCCGAGCTTCGCGAAGAGTTGGCGCTGCCCGGTTTACCAGTGGAAGCGGCGTTAAACTTTCGCGATAAATCACGGATGAAGGATGTGCTGCGCGCGCATCATCTGCCGTGCGCGAAACATGCAACGGTTGAGAAATTCACCGATGCGATCGCCTTCGCTGAGCACGTTGGCTTTCCGCTGGTGCTCAAGCCGCTGGCGGGCGCAGGTTCGCAATCGACGTATCGCGTTGACGATGCGACTGCGCTGACGGAAGCGTTGGACTTAACCAAGCCGTCGAAAGCGTCGCCACTGATCATCGAAGAGTTCATTGTTGGCACCGAACATTCGTTCGAGACGATCTCGATTGACGGTCACGCCATCTGGCATTCACTGACGCACTACCATCCCACACCGCTGGAGGTTGTACGTAATCCGTGGATGCAATGGGTGGTGGTGCTGCCGCGTGAAGTGGACCATCCGCGCTACGACGATATCAAGGCCGCTGCGGTGCATGCATTAACGGCGCTTGGTCAGACGACGGGCCTCACGCACATGGAGTGGTTCCGCCGAGCCAACGGCAGCGTTGCCATTTCTGAGGTCGCCGCGCGACCACCCGGCGCGCAGATCACGACGTTGGTGAGTCGCGCAAATGATATGGACTTCGTCAGTGCGTGGGCGCGATTGATGGTTTTCAATGAATTCACGCCGCCGGTGCGAAAGTATGCCGTTGGCGCTGCGTTTTTGCGCGGGCAGGGACGCGGTGTGGTGCGTCAGATTCGTGGTATCGACGCGGTGCAGTTGGAGTTTGGCGAGCTGGTATGCGATCTGAAGTTGCCGCTGCTTGGCGATGCGCCGGCCGCCACCTACGAAGGCGATGGCTACATCATTTTGCGCCACGCTGAGACGGCGGTGGTTGAGCGGGCGATCAAACGCGTGGTTGAGCTGGTGCGAATCGAATTGGGCTGACGCGAAGCGCGCACGTGCGGCGTGTGGTAAGACTGACCGATAGGTTGCCGCGGCGCTGAGTCGCGGATGACGCGTGCATCAAGGGTCGGTATGACGTGTCGGTATGACGTGTCGGTGAGACGTGTCGGTGAGACGTGTCGGTGTGACATGTCTGTATGACGTGCCTGTATGGACGCGTCGGTGTGTGTGGTGGTGCGAATGATGGCGGTGCTGACGGAGATGGCGATGGCTGACGGTTCAATCCTGCTGCGAGGATGTGCTGAATGAACGTGTTGATGATTGCGCCGGGCTACCCCGACGAGATGCCGCTTTTTTGCCGAGCGTTGTCGCGGCATGGTGCGCAGGTTTTTGGGATTAGTGATGTCCCGGCGAGCAATCTGCCCGAGATGACGCGTCGGCATCTCGCGGGCTATGTGCAGACACCACAGCTCAATCAAGAGGACGCCGTGGTTGCCGCCGTGGTCGCAGAGTGGGGCGGGAAAACCTTTGATCGCGTGCTCTGCCTGTGGGAGCCGGGTGTTGTGCTGGCCGCCAAGTTGCGCGTCGCGTTAGGTGTCGGCGGAATGACTGTCGATGATGCCATTGCCTTTCGCAATAAGGACATCATGAAGGCGCGTGTCGCTGCGGCGGGCATCCGCACGCCGCGTCATCGCGGCGCAAAGACGGCTGCCGAAGTGCGCGAAGCGGCTGAGATTATCGGCTATCCGTTGATTGTGAAGCCGATTGATGGTGCCGGTTCAATGGACACATTCCGTGTAGATGATGCGAAAGAACTTGACGCGATTCTCAAGCGGCTGACGCACATTGATCACGTCAACGTGGAAGAGTTTATCGAAGCGGAAGAGTTCACTTTCGATACCATCTGCGTGGGCGGCAAGATGATGTATTCCAACATCGGCTTCTATCGACCACGCCCGTTGGTTGCGCGCACCTTGGAGTGGGTTAGCCCGCAGACCCTTTGTTTGCGCGACATGGACAGCGAGTGGGTCGCTGGCGGCGTGAAGATGGGCGCCGACGTGCTTGCCGCGATGAATCCCGGCAATGCCTTCACGCACATGGAGTGGTATCGGAAGTCTGACGGCGAAGTTGTGTTCGGCGAGATCGCTGCGCGTCCGCCAGGCGCGCGCACCGTGGATCTGATGAACTATGTGTCAGATTGCGATCTATATATGGGATACGCGGAAGCGGAGCTGCAGGGCACCTTTTCGCAGGACGTCACGCGGAAGTACAACACGGTCAACATCTTCAAGCGTGCGCAGGGGCAGGGCACCATTCGGCGCATCACGGGATTGGAACAGTTGGCTCAGCGGTTTGGAGAACACATCGTGAACGTCGATCTGCTCCCCGTTGGCGCCACACGTCGTGATTGGGTGCTGACGTTGATCTCCGATGGCTACCTCACCATTCGTCACCCTGATTTTGAACAAGCGTGCATGATCGCAGACGCGGTCGGCACTGATCTCCAACTTTACGCGTCGTAACCAATGCCTTTCCGTTTACGCCGCTCGTTGCGGCGGTTGTTTCGTACTCGTACGCACGTTGGAACTCATCACGTGGTCACGGATATTCCCGGCCCAACGCCGGGTGAATTTCGAACGGTGGTGGTTCATTTGCCAGGCAATTATGACGAAGAGGTGAAGCGGTACCCGGTGATCTTCATGCAAGACGGTCAGAATCTCTTTGATGACAAGACCGCGTTCGCAGGGTCGTGGGGCCTCGGTGGTGAACTCGTTTCGGCGTCGAGACTCGGCGCCGATGCGATCATCGTGGGCATCTACAACGCGGCCCAAGAGCGACTGAATGAGTACAGCCCCTTTGTCGACGCGAAAGTTGGCGGTGGCAAGGCGGAGACGTATGTGAATTGGATGGCTGATGTGCTGCGGCCAATCATCGACGACCGCTATCGCACACTGCATGCGCAAGCGCACACCGGCGTGGCGGGTTCGTCGATGGGTGGTTTGCTCTCGTTGTACGCGGTCTTTCAGCGGAGCGACGTGTTCGGGTTCGCAGCCGTCATGAGTCCGTCGCTCTGGTTTGCCGAGGGGGCGGTGTTTCAGTGGGTCGAAACGCATGCGTTCCAAGACATTCGGCTGTATCTCGACATGGGCGCGCGAGAAGGCGATCGCATGTTGGCCAACGCGCGGCGCATGCGCGACATCTTGGTTGCGAAGGGCTACCTTCCCGGTGATAGACTACGCTGGGTGGAGGATGCGATGGGTGTGCATCACGAAAGTGCGTGGGGCCGACGGTTCCGGAAGGCGCTACCAGCGCTGTTGGCGGTGCCCAAATCTGCGCGGAGCTCCTGATGCATCACGAGTACCTGAGCTGGCGGAGTCCGGCGCTGGATGGCAAGGAAATGGGAATCCACGTCTGGGGTCACTCCGGCGCGCGGATGCTTGTGTTTCCGACATCGCTTGGCAGCCATCGCGAATGGACCGATCGGAAGATGCAGATGGTGCTGCGCGATCAGCTGGAGCGCGGCTGGCTGCAGATTTTTACTGTAGACCACGTGCACCACGAAAGCTGGTATGACAAGCAGCGTCATCCCGGTGCGCGTGCATGGCGTC
>JANNWU010000141.1:0-7073 GCA_031408755.1 Gemmatimonadaceae bacterium
AAACGCATTTAACCGTTCGGGACGGTTGAGGGTGATTGTGACGACGGCACCTGTGCGGTCCATCACGACGGTGTCAGGCATGGCTCGCGCTGCTCCAGGAATGCTGTCCGGGGCCAACTTCTCTGCCCCTCTCGCGCCAGCGACGCGATTGTGAGAAACTGCCCATCAACTGTTGTGGCTTCTTTTGCGGCGTGGTGCGCGACATCCGTTGCTGACGCCTCCAATCGGTCTGAGCGCACGTGCTTCCTGGGCGCGCATGCTCACAAAGGTGAAGTTTGCGCTGGTGTGGCGCTATCGCCGTGGCAGCTTGCCATGATATTTGGCGGACCGTACTGAGCCGTACGCCGGATGGCGCGTTGGTTGTTGCCCGCACGATCCACAAATCCCGCTCGGAGATCGTCGTTGGTGGACTTAGTGAAGTGGTGGTCGGATCATCGCACCATGACAGGCCCCGCACGCTGGCCGGTCTGGGCCGTTGTTCTCGCGGGTGCCGTCTACGCAACGCTTGAGACGATATCGATCCGGCTTTTCAACGTGCCAAGCCAGGGCATCTCTGCGCTCTGGGTGCCGGCGGGGTTCTTGGTCGCGACGCTGATCCTGACGGTTCGAGCGCAATGGGCGCTGGTGGGTTTCACGTTTGCGACATTCGACCTCGCCCGCAGTCTGCTGAGCGGCGACAGCGTGGCGCAGTCGGCAGCGTACGCATTTGCAAGTATCCTGTGTGGATGGCTTGTCTCGGTTGTGTTGCTGCGCTGGAGCGGACCGACACCAACGTTTGGTCGCGTGCGCGATGTGATCTGTCTGGTACTCGCAGCCAGCATGGTCGGCGCAGTGGTCAGCGGGCTTCTGGCAGCGCTCACTGCGACGCAACTTGGCACGGGCGAATTTTCGCGCGTCTGGCCGATTTGGGTCTCGAGTGCGACTATCGGCACACTGCTCGTTGCGCCTGCACTTGTCGCACTGCTGCGCGAGCCAGCGTGGAAGTATCGGACGCGCGAACCGCGTCGGGTTGAAGGCGCAATCTTTTTGTTGATAACGATCGTCGGTACCGTCGTACTCTTTCGACGATCGAGCGGGATCGCATCGTTACCGTTTTTGATTCTTCCGTATCCGGTGTTGATCTGGGTGGCCCTGCGTTTACGGCCAGCAACAGCGCAGGGCATTTCGCTGGTACTGGCCGGCATTGTGACATGGTACACATTGCGTGGGACCGGTCCGTTGATGCTGCTCTCCAACGATCCCATCGTGCGCGTTGTCTGGGTGCAAGCGTATCTGTTGCTGTGTGTGCTCTCAACGCAGCTTGTCGCGGCGGCGGCACAGGACCGGCTCGTGGCCTACGACGACATCGCCGCCCGCCAGCAACGGTCGGCATTCGTGTCAAAGTATGCGCGTGATGTGATCGTCATTCTAGAACCTGACGGTGTATTTTCGTTCGTGACGGACGCCAGTGCGGCAGTTTTTGGTCGTTCTCCTGAATCATTGCTCGGGCATCAATTGTTCGAGTTTGTGCATCCGGACGACGCTGCGCGAATTCGTGATGGCGTCGCGAACCTCCGCGCGCGTGTCATTCCAGAACCACTCGTGCTCCGGTATCGCGTCAAGCACGCTGACGGCCACTGGATCTGGATTGAAGTGACCACCGGACTCGCTGACGAACCGGGGCTTGCACCTGGGAGATTTGTGAACGTCTGCCGAGATGTGACCGAGCGTCGCAAGATCGAACGACGGATGGCGCAAGCGTCACGAATGGAAGGACTTGGGCAATTAGCTGGCGGGCTCGCACACGATTTCAATAATGTGTTGCAAGTTGTGCTCGCGGGAACGGAAGAGTTGCTGGATGATCCCGTTGGCGCCGGATCACGCGAAACATTGACGCATATTCGAGAAGCCGGTCAGCGCGGTGTGGACATCACACGCCAGTTGCTTGCACTTGGGCGCGAGAAGCAAGCCACGCCAAAGCCAATCGCAGTTGATGCGACCATCGCGCGATTTTTGCCAAGCGCGGGGAGTGCCGCAGGTCGCAGCACGCGCATTAGCTTAGCACTCAGCGCAACGGATTCGCACGTGCTGCTGGTAACGAACGAACTTGAACAGGTGGTCTTGAATCTCGTCCTCAACGCACGCGATGCGATGGATGGCGTCGGCGATATTCTCATCACCTCGTCGATGGTTGATCGCGTCGCATTCGCTGCGTCGTTGCCTGCGATGATCGGTGAAGGACCATGGATTGAAATTTCCGTCGCCGACAATGGCCCAGGGGTGACTCCCGATCTGCGTGAGCGGATCTTCGAACCATTCTTTTCGACCAAGAGTACCGAGACCGGCAGTGGTTTGGGTCTCGCGAGCGTGTACGCGATTGTGGATCGCGCTAACGGCGTGATCTGGTGCGATGAGACCCCAGGTGGCGGCGCGACATTCCGCATTGTGCTGCCGGCGTTCACAGAGCAGCCGGCGCAGATCGCCGCGGTTTAAGGCAGGATGCGGGGCGCGACCTAAACTCGCGCAGCCGCTCGCGGAACAGATCGCGGAAAAGATCGCAACACAACAACTGCTCTCGCTCTCTGTGTGGCTACCGTCGAGTGTAGCCCGTACCGTCAAGCCAGATCGCACTTTTCGGATCGTTCGGATTCGTGATCAAGATGCGACTCTCACGCGAACCGTCATCGTAAGTGATATGCAACACCAAGCCGTCGGTGCGGTATCGACCGCGCTGACTTGGTGCGACGCTGCTCACGGCAACGTCCGCGCTGCCGCCGCCAGCGCCATTGTCGCGCACGACGCGACCGTCAGGCGTGAAGGCATACACTCGCCACGCCGCAACAGATTGTGTGCCACCAATTGCGGCGTTACCAGCGCCAGAGAGTGAGCGAAAACGTCCGTTCAGGCGAAAGTCCGCTGGCAGGCTCGGATACAAAACTTGAAATGCGAGCGCTGACCATTCATCAGTTGTCGCAAGTTGCAGCTTGCCACCGCTGCGCCGCCAGCGTGTCCAACTGTTTGGTTTTGCGCGCCGATGCGCGGCAAGTCCACCGGTAAAACTCAACCCCTCAACATCTTTCAACGCATCACCATTTTTGAACAACACCACCGGAAATACATCCAATCCCATGAATCCGCCAACGCCCATTGTCATGCGAGTGTCAAAACCGAAACTCTCAATCTGAGCCAGAAGCGCCGTCAACGCTGCCGGTGTTGCGACAGGTGTTGCGACAGGTGCACTCACGGGCGCTCGCGGCGTTGTTTCAACTGGTGCGCGCGGCGCTGACCTCTGCGGCGCGGTTCCTACTGGGACGACGGCCACCGGTGCGCCGCCGCTGCTGGTGACTTCGCGTAATGCCGTGAGTAGTTCAGGCGTGTTGCTCGCAATTTGCGCAATCGGTACGCGAGTCAGCGAGACCATGGCATTGCACATATTGCCGGGCTGACGCGACAACGTCTCAGTGGTCAACGTGCGCGCTTGATCAAACAACCTCTTCTGTGCCGGCGTCTGCTCAAGCGCAGCAATTCGCGACTGAATGAGCGCTATCCCATTCTTCGAGTGCCACGCCGAGACAATCGTTGAATCGGCGGTCGACATCCCGCGACATCGTGTCTGCAGATGCTCGAAGGTTAAGACGCTCATCGCGGCTTGAGCAAACGGACGGTCCGAAAGGTCCAGCGCCTGCGCGCGTACAATGGTGGAGATCCCAACGAAACAACAAAGCCAAACAACACGCGTCATACCGGTGCACTCCGCAGATGAATGCGGGCACACTCCGCACAAACTGTGCGCGATGAGTGGGCAGCGCGTCCGCGATCCATCCGCGTTAGTGCGCGATGAGTGGGCAGTGCGTCCGCGATCCGTCCGCGTTAGTGCGCGATCACCGCGCGATCCATCCGCGCTCCGTCCACGAGCAATGCAATTACACCGATAGGATAAACGTCGGGACCGCTAACGACCGGCTGACGCGCGACTGGCGGACGACGAGTTTGGAGTACACCACACCGTCCGGCGAATCACCCACCGCAATGTCACCAACCCGCTTCCGTGCGCCAACATCGAACACCGCCACCTTTCACTGTGCACTAGGCGATAAGAACGCATACTTCGCATCAGGGGTGAGAGTGATGCCCTGCGGTTGCGTGCAGTACTCCGTGACGACCACGACTCGTCCATCGCTTGTAATTACGATTTCGTGGGAGCCCTATCCTGTTGGCAGCGTGGACACTGTGCGTCCAGAGATTGCTCACGTTGCACAGCGCACTCTCTGAGTTACATCACGCCTCGTCGCATCACGAAATGGAACACCCAATCGCCGGCATCATACGATGCGAGCTTCGGCGCTTGCGACAGATCGGCAACCGAGTAGCCGAGACGCTGTAATAGCGTAATGGAGCGAGTGTTCGTTGGTGTCACGCATGCCCAGAGCTCTTTGACGCCGGCGGCTCGCAAGTGTGCATGCCACCACGCCATCGCCTCGAAGGCGTAGCCCTGTCGCCAGAATTCAGGAGAGAGCAAGTACGCCACCTCGGCCGACGTGCCGTAGTACGACGTCGCCTCGAGTCGTCCGATGTACCGCGGGGCAACCGTGTCGCGCAATGCAATTGCGACGTTGAACCACTGCTCATCTGGCTGCGATGCCGGTGGTCCCGCTATGCGCGCCAGGATGTCGGCCGAAAACGATGCTGCAGTCAGTGGCGCGTCGCCCATGATGTGCTCATAGATCTCGGGCGACGAGAGCGCGTCGAAGAGCGTGGTCGCGTGCTCTGTACCGAGCGATTCGTAAATCAGTCGAGCAGAATAGGGAATCAACGGGTCGCACTCACAGAAAGGCCAGCTCGGTGATCATGGAAGAACGGTGCACTCGGCGCGGTGGGTAAACTCCCTCGTGCGGCGGCTGGCGCGAAGGCGTCAGAGCCAGTGGATTGCGACCGCGGTGCTCCATGTGCAATCGTACTGACAAATTCCAACCACTCTCTTTGGTGACGCAAAGTTATGCGACGATTCTCGCTGAGTCTGCTACTTCTGCCAGTTTTTGGCGTGGCCTGGAACACGGCCTCCGCGCAGGCGCTCCGGGAAATTGGGCGAACGGCGGCCAACAATCCGGTGTTCGTCGAGACTCGCTCAATACGGCGTGACCAAGCCCAGCTGAGCGCGATCGTTCGCGTGCGATTTGCGAAGGCAGTGCGCGCGCAGGGCGGCGATTGGTGGAGCTCACGGACTCGACTCACACTGAACTGCACAAACCGCCAAGTGCTGGTCGCCGAAAATTGGTACTACGGCGACACTACGTGGCGACGAGTGGCGAGTCACCGCGTGGTCGGTCAGCCCGGATACGGCTCTGTGATTGGTGGATCGATGACGTCAGTGGCGTACGACTCGCTCTGCCCGGTGCGAGCGACGACGCGCTAAAACAGCAGCTTTATCGCGCCATCAACCCGCCAACGACACGTCATTTTGGATCGAAAGATGGAAAATCTTGTCGCCAGTGTCGTACGAGCTCAGCCCGGGCGCTTGTGAGCGACTCGCGAGTTGATAGCCGAGTTTTTTGAGCAGAAACACCGATCGCGCGTTACTTGGCGTCACGGCGGCCCACAACTCAGTGACACCAGCTGAGGCGAGATACTCGTGCCACCATTGCATCGCTTCTTTGGCGTAGCCAAGCCCCCAGAACTTCGGGTCCAAGAGGTACGCCACCTCACCCCAATGTCCATGTACCGTCGCTTCTAAGCGGCCGATGTACTGTGGAAGCGGAGCTCCACGCAACGCGATCGCGACGTTGAACCAGCGTTCGTGAGGGCGCGAAGGAGGCGGACCTCCGACGCGGGCAGCGATGTCAGCCTCAAACAGCTCTCGGGTGATTGGGACTTCACCCGTAATGTGCTCATAGATCTCGGGTGCTGCGAGCACTGGAAACAATCGAGAGGCGTGGATTTGGGACAACGGTTCGTAGCGGAGACGCTTCGACGGCGCGAGCATATGCAACACCTAAGACCTCAACGTTCATGGTACTGAGGAGAGCCTTCCGCAGACGGCAGACCCCCGCGACGCAAGCGCAAGTTGCGCAGTGGTCGCGAGGGCTTCCGGTCTGGACACGCGTGCGGCTTCGCACGGTTCTCGAAGGCATGCAGCACGTCCCGTGCCGATCGAGTTATCGCCGCACGCGCGAAACGTATCAACACAGCAAAGACGAGACAGTACCAAGCTGATCCATACGTCGGATCGCCCGTTACCTCCGCGAAGGTTGTCGGACTCAGCCAAACGCAGCTTGTTGCGACAGGTATTGCACGCATTCTTCGACGACGCGGAGTCTTCCCTCACTCCAGTGCGCACGCCCTCAGATCGCACCAATCAATGCTCCCGCCCCCGTCCCGCCTCGCAGCTTGCGGCCATGGTTGCGCTACGAAGCGCATTCCTCCGCTTTGCCGACCAGCATCCTGCGTCCGTCACCGTGCATCGGCGAGGCGGTCGCGTCATTCTTCAAAGAGTTTGCAGGCAGTGTGCGGTGCGTGGTACTCAATGCGTGCTGGTCACTTTCACAAGCCGAAGCAATTGCCGCGCACGTTCCATTTGTGATTGGTATGCATGACGAGATCGCTGATGATGCCGCGATTGCCTTCGCTGTTGGGTTGTATCAGGCGCTGGCTGGAGGTAAGTCATTTCCCGAGGCGTATTGCTTAGGCTCCGTGCAGATTGGCCTCGCAGGGTTGGAGAGCGATTGCGGTGTGCCAGTGCTCATTGAGCACGGTGTTCAGACGGTGACAGATAATGACCCACGCACACGCATGGATTCGTAGCGCGCGAGCAACGGGTGAGCAATCACAGACGGGCACGCGATATCGTCGCGTGCCCGTCTGTGCATCCAGCGTCACCCACGCCGATGTTTATGCCGGCTTAACGTCATCCACTCGTGCTGGAGCGTCCGCGCGTTTGCCAAGATTGTCGCGCACCAAATTCGCGAGCAGTACGTCGACAATTGAACCGGTCGAACCACCTGCCCCGCCGCCACCGACAAGAATTTCCGGCACCAGCTTGATCTTGTTCTCGGCAAGTGCGCGCCCGATTTCAATCATCGCAAAGTTCGCTTGACCAA
>JANNWU010000142.1:0-3258 GCA_031408755.1 Gemmatimonadaceae bacterium
TTCACGTACAGTTCCACCGAAATTTCGCGATCGTCCTGCATCGTGAAGAGGTGGTGATTGCCGTCGACAACACGCACACCAGCAGGCAACGTCAACATGCCAGCCGTAAAGGCACCAGCAGACTTGAGCGTCACGCGAAGCACTGCATGCTCAATGTCATCGTCCAACACCAACACGAAGGACTTCAGGTTGCCGATGATCTGGTGCACATCTTCCACCACACCTTGGATGGTCTGATGCTCATGCACCACGCCGTCGATGCGGAAGCCCCAGACGGCAGCGCCGCGCAACGACGACAGCAGCATGCGCCGCATTGCGTTGCCCAACGTGTGTCCGAAACCGCGCTCGAGCGGCTGCAAACGGAATTCAGCAATGAACGGATTGTCCTCGCGCTTTGTCGCTTCGACAAGCTGCGGGCGGACAAGTCCGCGGAGATCGATAGTAGCCATAGGAAAACGAGTTTCGTTGAAGAGGTCTTGTCAGGCCACAGTGGCCGACAACGCCTTGCCCCGCCTCTCACGCGCGGCAAGTTCGTATGGGAGTGAGAGTCCCGACCATACATACCACACATGCGCCAAGATTCACGGCGCATGATCCAGCTCAGAACTCGGCAGCGCCTCGCGAGAGTCGCTGCCGAGTCACCGATTACTTCGAGTACAACTCGACGACGAGCTGTTCCTGCGCTGCGATCGGGATACTGGCGCGCTGTGGGCGCTCCAACATGCGACCACTGAACGACTCTGCATCAACCGCGAGCCACGACATGGCTGGGTTGCGCTTTGCCAACTCCATGGCCTCGATCACGATGCCCAATTCACGCGACTTCTGCCGCACGCGAATTTCCTGGCCCGGCTCCACGTTGTAGCTCGGGATGTCGACGCGCTTGGCGTTGACTTCCACATGGCGGTGACGAATCAGCTGACGCGCGGCCTTGCGGCTGGCGGCAAACCCAAGACGATACACCATGTTGTCGAGACGACTTTCAAGTGAGGCGAGCAGATTGTGGCCGGTGATACCCGGCTGCTTTGCCACCTTCTCGAACATGTTGCGGAACTGCTTTTCGTTCATTCCATACATGCGCTTGATCTTCTGCTTCTCGCGCAACTGCTTGGCATACTCGGAAACCTTCTTGCGGCGACCCGTGCTTTGACCATGCTGGCCAGGAGCGTACGGACGACGTTCCACCGGGCACTTTTCAGTGAAACACTTGGTGCCCTTGAGGAACAACTTGGTGCCTTCGCGCCGGCACTGCCGGCAGCTTGGTCCAGTGTATCGCGCCATGCTCAGACCCTCCGGCGCTTAGGAGGACGGCAGCCGTTGTGCGGAATCGGCGTAACGTCCTTGATTGATTTGACGACGAGGCCCGTTGAGGCCAGCGCCTGGATCGCAGACTCACGTCCGCTGCCCGGGCCCTGCACCTTCACGTGCACGCGCTTCATGCCCATCGAGAGCGCTTCGCGTGCACACTGCTCACCGGCGACGGTAGCAGCGAACGGCGTGCTCTTCTTGGAGCCCTTAAATCCGGCCTTGCCGGCCGATCCCCACGACACGGCGTTGCCGCGCGCATCGGTGATCGTGATCGTCGTGTTGTTGAACGTCGCGCTGACATGCGCGACGCCCTCTGCATCGACGATTTTCTTGGTCTTCTTTCCGGTCGCCATCGGTTACTTGGTTACCTTCTTCTTGCCTGCGATCGCGCGACGCGGCCCCTTCTTGGTGCGAGCGTTGGTGTGCGTACGCTGACCACGGACCGGAAGTCCGCGACGGTGGCGTGTGCCCCGGTAGGACCCAATGTCCATGAGGCGCTTGATGTTCATCGCGACCTCGGTGCGCAATGCACCCTCGACGCGATAGTCCCGCTCAATGATCTGGCGGAGCTTGTTGACGTCGGCTTCAACGAGATCCTTGATGCGCAACTGAGCGTCCACGCCCGTCTTCGCCAGAATCTCGCGTGCCGTTTTACGACCGATGCCGAAAATATACGTCAGCCCGATCTCCACCTTCTTTTCGCGCGGAAGATCCACGCCTGCAATACGCGCCATTAATCCTTAACCCTGCCGCTGCTTATGCTTGGGATTGCGCCCACAGATGATGCGCAAAACGCCGTCACGCTTGACCACTTTGCAGTGTTCACAGATCGGCTTCACGCTGCTACGAACTTTCACACGCTGCTCCTGCTGAGGACTCACGCTTTCTGGGCAAGTCGCTCAAGCTAGCCGTGCTGGAGAGGGCATACAACCCCCGAACGAGACTTTTTCGTCAGAACCTCTTGACACTGTCGGGCGACTGACGTGTACAGACTTCACGCATTGTTGCACGGCGCGCTAGCGAACCGCATTCACCTGCGCCGCAATCGCGTCCCATGCCGCCTCCGGGTCGGGCGCTGCCGTCACCGCCCGCCCAAGGATCAGGTATCGGGCGCCCATCGACGCCGCTGCCGCCGGCGTGACCACGCGTGCCTGATCGTCAACCGATACCCCCGGCGGACGAAGCCCAGGCACCAGCGGCGCGAGACGGTCGCCAAACTGTGCTACCACAGCCCCAAGCTCTGCGCCGCTGCACACCACACCATGCGCACCGGACTCTGAGGCAACAGCCGCCAAGCGAAGCACTTCGTGCTCAATAATGACTGGCGCCGGACGACCCCAGGCCTCGGCAACATCACCCGCGGTCATGCTCGTCAGCACCGTCACGCCGAGGATGCCACACTCAGCGCCAGCACCCACAACCGCCGCAGCGATCATCGCCGCACCGCCGCTCGCGTGCACTGTCAGGAGCCGTACGTCGTGTGCCGACGCGCGCGCCGCAGCGCGCCGCACCGTATTCGGAATATCGTGCAGCTTCAGATCCAGAAATACATCGACATCACGTGCGCGCAACGTTGCGACAAACGTGGGTCCCGCAGATGTAAACAGTTCGAGGCCGATTTTAAAAAAGTTGCATCGGCCAGCGAATCGATCGACAAGAGAGAGCGCCTGCGCTGCGTCCTCAACGTCAAGCGCGAGCAACAGCTGCGGTTCGATCACGACGGCCATTGTAAACTCCCTCGCACGCTATCCAGCGACGTTACGCCATGCCGAGCGCACCAACGTTCCAGCTCACCCACGATGCGTTCTGGCGCACGCGGATCAACCATTCCCGCTGTGCCAACGCCAACGAGCGTTGCTCCTGCAAGGATGTATTGCAACGCATGCTCGCCACGCGAAACGCCACCAAGACCAATCACCGGCAATCGACAGGCACGCGTCACCTTCCACG
>JANNWU010000143.1:0-1564 GCA_031408755.1 Gemmatimonadaceae bacterium
CCGAACTTGACCGTATGACGGTGCGTGCACACGACCACCTCGTGGCGTCAGGACTCTTCAGCTATGCGGCGTTTGCCTCCCGCCTGCAGACGATTTTCGAGGAGGAACTCTCGCAGCGTCGTGGTGGCGCGCGCGGTGCGAGCGCTCGCGGCGTGCCCGCTGACCCCGCCGAACTGTGGATCCGCGGCCAACGCCCAACGGCGGCGCCCGGCGACAAGCGCCAGTTTGAGCGAGAGCAAGGTCGCTATCACGTCGGAGTCTATGGCAACGAGGTGCGCCGGCTGGACCGTGTGATCGATGACCATGTCCAAACTCTTTTCAATGAGGCGGCGCGGCTCGGATCGGTCTATCGCGGCGCCTTGAGCGCGCATGGCACGCGGATGGCGTCCCGGCTGTTTCCTGAGGCGCTGCCGGTTGAGTCGTTCGCCGCCGTGGTCGAGGCCGCGGGAACGCGCAAGAGCGCCTTTGAACGGGAGTGTAGCGCACTCGAGCAGGCGGCGCGGTCGGACGCTCCGCCGGTGCATGATGCGTGGTCCACGTTCAGCGCGCGACTGCAGGCACGCATTGGTGAGATCAACGAGGACCTCGCCGCAATCAATGCCCCCTACAGTGCGTTTATCGGGCGCTCGAACGCGCTCATTCTCCTGGCGGAGCTGCGTCGACAGGAGAATGCGCTTGCGGAGACCTGGTCGCTTTTCGCCAGGGAGCGCGACCGTCTGGAGACGGTGTTTGCTGGAGAGCATCGACGTCTCACCGACATACTGGCGCACGCGCGAAATGACGGATCACACCGTCGCCCAACTGGAAACCTACAAGGCGACGCATGACTTCGTTGCGGCCGAGTACAGTAACCTCGCCCGTGAACACCAAGGTCTGATCGGTAGCTATCAGACTCTCGTTGGGCATCATCAGCACTTAGCCGAGGCCTATCAAAAACTCGCGCTGGATCATCAACAACTCGCGCTGGATCATCAGTCCCTCGGCGAAGAATACCGCGCCTACAAGTTCGTGGGCCTGAAGGAACACATCAGGCGTGCTGCTTCAGCAATCGTGAAGCGCATTGCTGTAATCCTACGTGACTTGGCAAGTTAGGTGCGACGGGAGAAACGGCGGCTGGTTGCTCGCCTAGCCCGCGCGCAACCGCCGCCACACCGCACGAGCGGTCTGCACCATACCATTGGCGCGCGGCCCCGCCGTCCGCATCAGCGATGCCCCCTTGCGGATGACTGTACGCGTACTCCGACGCGCAGCGGACCAGACGCGCACCGCATCCATCCGCAGCTGCGCCGGAAGTCCACGAAGACCAGCCGCGTTTCGCGCCGCGCGCGCGAGATCCCGGAACTGCGCATTCGCAGCGGTCACGGCGCTCGTCCAGCACGTATCGGCCGTTGTTGCATCGGTCCCGATAGCATCGATCTGCGCGCGCAGACGAGCGGAGGTGACTTGCCAATCCTGTTCCGCCAGCAGATCTCCACTAGGCGCCAGGAGCGTCTCGCTGAGCATCCGGCCTTCTTGCCGCCGCGTTTCCTGTTTCCGTTGCGCGCACTCGACGACTGAGAAATCA
>JANNWU010000144.1:0-2030 GCA_031408755.1 Gemmatimonadaceae bacterium
CATGCGCGCTGGCGAAGCGCCGTATGTCGTGACGGTGCGCGTGGTGTTAGAAGGGCAGGCACCAGCTGATACAACCGTGCAAGTGCGCAGCTTTGCACCGGCGTGCGGCGCGACATTTGTTGATACTGCCGTCGCCCGAAACGGCTCGGCAATCATTGATGCGATTGTCTGGATTGAAGGGCCAACGCCGGTGGTGAAGACCATTGCGCGAGATGACAAGCGACCGATTGTTGCACTGGAGGGTTGCCGCCTGCGCCCGCGCGTACAAATCGCGGCGCCAGGGAGTTCGCTGCAGTTGGTGATGCGTGATTCGCTCCCGGAATCTTTGGTCGTTGTGCCGTCCTGGCGCGATGTGTCGGTGGATACCATCGCGTTTACTCTACCCGGTCAGCTCGTACCGACTCGTGGCATGGCCGACAGTGTTGGCGTCGTGGCGGTATATGCAGCCAGTCTGCCGTGGGCGCGCTCGTTCGTCGCAATTGCGCCATCAGCACTTGCTGCGATTACTGATCGCGACGGTCGCGCGCAATTCTCGCTTGATGGTGCAGGGAAGAAAACAATCGTGAGAGCGTGGCATCCGTCACTTGGCATTGCGACGCTCAAACTTGATCTGTCACCAGCACGCAAAAATTACGACGTGACCATCACGTTCCGGCGTTGAGTGGGCGCGGCGAAATCACAAAATCCACGATACGCTGAATAACGACGTCGTTTCGTAGGATGCGGAGATGTCCGCTGCCATCAGGCGCTGTCCATCGCACCGATTGCGGCCAATCTGACGCAAGGCCAACGCCTTCGATCGGCAGCACCTGGTCGTCATCGTCAGCGTGGATTACCAGCAACGGTGCACCACCGCTGCGCTGCGCTTGGCTGGCGAATGCGGACGTTGACAGTTCGGCCCAGTGACAGTGCCAGCGTTGCTCAAGCAGCGTGATCATCGCCGCTTGCACCGCCTCACTGGCTTCATGTCTGCGGAAGAAACGCGCGAGCGGTCGATCAACACTGCTAGGCGCACCGATGCTCACCGCGCGTGGCAGCGGGTGCAGGCCGTGGTTTGCGCGTGACGCAATCGCCGCCAACACCGCAAGGCCGCCAAGTGAATGGCCAACGAGTGCGTGCGCAGGACCGTGCGCATCCAGCACGCGCAGCATGGCGTTACGAAATGCTGGGAGTGAGGCACGGTCGCCATCGGAAGCGCCGTGCGCTGGAGCGTCCATGATTGCGACGCGATACTGTTGTGCGAGCAGCGCGGTAACCAACGCAGACCACTGCGAGCCTCGACCGCCCCAGCCGTGCAGACAGACAACCAGCGGGCACGACGTATCGCCCGCGATCCACATCGCGATACGGCCTTCGCTACCCATCAGATCGTGATGTTTTGTGTCGGCGGGCATAAATTTCGGCACGGCGACACGCTCGACTGCATCCGTTACTCGTCGCGTGATGGGCGGCGGCGTTGTGAAACGACGCACCGCCTCTGCTGCTGCCGTCTCCACATCCGGCCAGCTTGTCAGCGGCGGAAGATCGGGCGGGAGTGGAGCAGGTGGGCGATCATCGGGAGGCAGCGGCATCGCTGCAAGGTACTCTGTAACGCGAGCTACGCGCCGATTTGTCGATCTACGACCATCGCGACAAAGAGCAGTGCGAGATACAGCAATGAGTATCCGTACACCCACCACGCCGGTTTCACCCAGTCTTTCGCACGCATCATTTTTACCACGCCGCCCAGCAACAGTCCGCCAAACACCACTGCGCTGACGCCGTAAATCCACCCGAATGCGCCGTACGTGAGCGGGAGCATGGTGACAATGAGCAGAACGATCGTGTACCAGAACATCTGACGCATCGTTTCGCGCTCACCCCACACCAGCGGTGCCATCGGTACGCTTGCGTTCCCGTAATCCTTTTGCTTGTTCAATGCGAGCGCCCAGAAATGCGGAGGCGTCCAATAAAACACGATCAAAAAGAGATAGATCGCCGTCAAATCAATGCGCCCGGTGACGGCCGCCCAACCGACGAGTGGTGGGAAC
>JANNWU010000145.1:0-4636 GCA_031408755.1 Gemmatimonadaceae bacterium
GCAGTTCAGCAGGTCAGCAGTTCAGCAGTTCAGTACAGCTCAGCACCGCACAGCTCACTACAGCAATTCGTTCAACGTCTACGTCGCGATCGGAGGGCCTCAAGCGCGCGATCCGGCCGAAGCTGCTCCAGAACGCGCCACGCGCCCGGATCGGCTATTCTCGACCCGGGCGCGTGACGAAGGCGATGACTACACGTGCGTTTCTTACGGTGTCGGTCGGGCGGGCACCGTCGCCACTGCGGGCATCGCAGTAACGGGCGTAACTCCCATCGCGACTTCAACGCCGGCCGCAGTCGCCGTCGTCGGCGCAGCACTCATCTTCACGCCAGCCGGTGTCTGTACCGGCGCGGTGAGCGGTGAACCGTCATACAGCGCCTTGCCTGCAGCATCCAGCGGACCGGTGATCGCATCCCATCCAGGAGCACCCCAAAGAGCAGGGTAGTCCTTGACCATCTTTGCGCCATACAGCGGCTTGTACGCCCCGTTGTGGCACGTGACACACTGCAGCTTGGGAGCATCGCCGTGCTCACCCAAGCGGCTGCGAGGATACACCGGTTGCAGCGGGTTGAGGTAATTCGTGTTCAGATCCCGAACCATTGACGTACCGTACAACGCGATCACTCGCTTGGGTGTCGACTGCTCCCATGACGAGAAGGCACGCGTGTTATGGCAGTACGTACAGTTGACACCCAACGCCTTGGACTGCGATACCATCAATGCGTAGGTGTTGTACGTCTGGCGGATTGCGGTACGGTTCGCCGCTTCGCCAGGCAATGGTTCAATTGAATGACTCTGCACGCGAATATCATCACGATCCAAGTAGTGACGCAGGATCTGATTCTCATTGCTGTAGAACCAGAGACCCGACGGCAGCGGCTGGCCGCGATGACAGGTGTAGCAGGTGACACCGGTTCCGCCCACGTGTCTGGTGTACTCGCTGTTCACGTTGCGCGTCATGCGCAGCATCATGCGAGCAACCAGCTTGGTGTAGATCAGTTTCCCGTCGGGATACGAATCCGTGGCGAAGTTGGCGGTGTTGTGGCAGTACGCGCAGTTGCCTGCGCCGCCTGCGACCCAAGCGCTCATCGCCGTCATCGTGCGCCCAAACTCGGCGGCGCTGATGTTCGTGAGCACCTGCACATTCTTGTACACACCCGGTGGACCGGGTGCTGCGGCCGGAAGCGCTGCGGGCACTTTGTTGTTGGCGACCGCAATCGCGAGGCTCTGCGGATCGCCATTCGTTTCCATGGCAACGCCGCGGAAACCATGCTGCACGCTTTCTTTCTTTCCCGGTTCGCAAGCACTCAACACCGCCAGCGATAGTGCGGCACCAACGCGCATGGTCTGACGTGTGATCATGGTGTGGTCCCCGCTGGCAGCACGACCCTGCCGACACTCGCCACTTCAACACGACGATTCTGCTGACGGCCGGTTGGCGTATCGTTCGACGCCGTGGGCTTGGTCTGGCCGAAACCGCGCGAGCTGATGCGATCTGCCGCAATACCGTACTTGGTGATGAGCATGTCGCGGACGCGATCTGAGCGACCTTGCGATAGCGTCAGATTCGACGTCGCATCTCCAACATTGTCGGTGTGACCCTGTACTTCGATCTTCAGCGTCGGATACTTCGTGAAGAGTGCAGCGAGGTTCGCCAACTCAGCGTCTGATTCGCCACGCAATGCATCCTTGGCCGTATCGAAATACACAGCGCTCATGATGAACAGACCGTCAAAGTTCAACGAGTCGCGCATGTTGTCGGTCGAGAGAACTGGCTTGTTGTACAACTCGACATCGCCCGTCATCGCGGCGCCCTGCGGAATCGCCAGCTTCTGCGGTACGAGCTTGCCATTCGCGTCGCGCGTCATCAGCGGGAACGAGTCAGGCGAGGTGCCGTAGTACTGGCCACGAAGGAATGGTGCCTGTTCCGCCGTTGCCACGTACTGCACCGGATAACTCGGCGCAACACCGTGCTTCTGCGCCCACATAAACCAATTGTCCACCGCAGTCCCCGTGAGGAGAATGCCGATGCCGCCGGTCAGTGTGGTGAGCGTGGCAAACCAAAATGCCCAGCGGTGAATGGATTCCGTGGTGGCGTTGAAACCCATCGTCCAGCGCCAGAACAAACCCATACGTTCACCCGCTGTTCCGCGATCCGTGACCTGCTCAATCTCGCGTTCTGCTCCGTATCGACTTGCCGCTAAGACTGTCGCCGCGTGCATGGCGAAGAGCAGAGCAGAGCCGTACAGGAACACAATCGAAAGCATGTGGAACGGATTGTAGAACAGATTGCCGTAGCGAATCGAGAACGACGCCGTCCAATCCAAGTGCGGGAAAATCCCGAACGGCACCGCTTCTGACCAGCTTCCAACCAGCAACGGACGAATGAAGCCGAGCACTAGGTAAAGCCAGATCGCTGATGCAAATGCCCAGACGAGATGCGAGCCCATTCCAAGCGCACGTGTGCGTTGATAAAGGCGCACCCACCAACAGAGAATCGACAGCGTCAAGAAGAAGCCGGCGAGCAACCACCATCCACCCTGATCGAGCGGCGGCAGATGCAAACCGAAACGCGGTGCCGGTGGCTCAAGCGACAGCCAAGGAAGTTGCCGGATAAACTGCACCGGGCTCCATCCAACTGACTTGAGCATGTTCAGGCCGATGATCTCAAACGCAAAGAAGAAAAAGATGATGGAGAAGACGCCGGCCGTTCCCAAGTAAATGGGACCGATCTGCGCATCACCAATCTTTCCTGCCCAATAGCTGAGAATTGGCTTCCCGTCACGTCCCCATGTGCCGCTGCCAGCCCGGACCGGAACACCAGGATCGACAGGTGCGTGAACCTGCACACGCGTCCAGAGGTTTTGATTTTCAATCATGTCTGCATCACCTCGGCGTCCAGAAGGGCAGGTACAGCCACCAGTTCCACCAATCCTGCCATCCACGTGTCCAGAACGGTCCACTGATCACGATACAGATCGCGCTCCACAAGCCAGCGTTCAACGCGAGGAACAATCCCAAGCGATGAATACCGATGGCGCCAATGGAGTAACCAACCGCGTCGCGGAAAAACGTGTTTTCGTGCTCGCTCGTCTTCACTGCTTCACCCTTTGGCGGGCTGGTCACTGACAGAATCAGCGAACCGTGCATCGCGAGGGCGAGATTGTTGGTAAAGAAGAACGTCACGCCGACCATGTGCGCCGGATTGTAATGAAAATGTTGGAACTGATATCCAACGTTCGAAACCCAATCCAAGTGGCTCAGGATGCCGTACGGAAATCCGTGGCCCCATGCGCCAAGCAAAATCGGGCGGATGATGACGAGCGTGATGTACGCGAAGACAGCGACAGCGTATGCAATGGGGACATGGTATCCCATGCCGAGCTTGCGGCTGATCTCAGCTTGACGAAGCACCCATGAGACGAACGCGCCAGTCGCGCACAGCGTGATCATCTGCCACAGTCCACCTTCTCGCAGCGGCGCGAGGCCCAACCCATACGCCAGATCTGGCGGCGCAATGTTGATCTGCCAGATATTCCATGTGGGACCGATCGCTGCACCGTAGACGCAGAGTGCGGTGCCCAATAACGCAAAAAACGCCGAAGTGACGCCGAAAAATCCGACGTAAAACGGACCTATCCAAAAATCGAACAAGTCACCGCCCAGGAGGGTGCCGCCTCTCACGCGATACTTGTACTCAAAGGACATCATCGCCATCGAATGTCGCTCCTTGCAAACAAGGCCGAAACGTCGACGAGTGGTGCTATGGCGCCGGATGGCTCACACGTGGTCTGGACACATGGGCCATCCGGGCCGCAGCCCGCGCGCCGTCGTTACCGACTTGCCGGCATCGGGGTGAGCGCATCTGCTGTGGACACCTTGCCTGCGTTGCCATCTGGATCAAGCCAGTTGTAACGCGGGCTGCTCAGCAGAATGAAGTGAATGACGATCGAGAGCGTGAACATGAAGGCGTAGATGCCAACCATCAGCCGCTTCGGATCGAAGCCCTGCCACATTTTGTATAGCATGGGTTATCTCCTCAGCTCAGGAAGCGAGTGGCGGACTGCGCGGCGTCGATCAGTTGTGCAGCTCCATACGAGAGCGGCTTACCGAACCACGGGCGCCACTGCCAAACTAGGTAGTGGAAAATCGCGGAGAAGAAAGCGAATCCGATAATCGTCAGCATTGCCAACGAGTGGACTCCACGGGCTTCTTCGTCTGTCATCGGGGGCTTATCCATTCCAAACCTCGGGAAATGGTTTGCTGCACGCTCCTGGCGCAGCGCAGGGCACGGCATTGAATCCCGCCGTGCAGGGACACGATCGATTCGACAACTTGCGTCGACCCAGACTCGAATCGGTCGCGTACACCAGACACCACACCAAGAGGGCATGCGTGCCTGATACTGCAGACCTGCTGTCATCCATTCCGACAGCATGGCCACTAAGAGACAGTTCAAAATTCATCTCCGCCGCCGGACTGCGCTGGCATGTGCAGCGCGCTGGTCGCGGGCCAACAATCGTCCTCATCCACGGTACTGCCGGCGCCACACATACATGGCGAAGCGTGGTTCCGCTGCTGACACCGTGGGCCGATGTGGTTGCGTTCGACTTGCCGGGCCACGGCTTTACGACGGGTG
>JANNWU010000146.1:0-1683 GCA_031408755.1 Gemmatimonadaceae bacterium
CAAGGCAGGGCTGAACGCCTATCTTGACGCGCTGCCAGCGTTGATGCCCGTGCACTCGTTGGCTGAATTGATTCTCTGGAATGAGAGACACGCGCCGCAAGAGCTGCAGTGGTTTGGACAGGAGTTGTTTATGCAAGCTCAGAAAAAAGGCTCCTTAGCCAGTAGCGCATATCGGCGTGCACGCGAGAAGTGTGTGCGGCTGTCGCGCAAAGAAGGAATTGATTTGGCGCTTCGCCGAGGACGTTTGGATCTCTTGATTGGTCCAACAGGTGGTCCCGGTTGGAGCATTGATCTCGTGACGGGCGATCACTTCGGTGGCGGCGTATCGACCGCGCCGGCAGTGGCTGGCTACCCACACCTGACGGTGCCCGCTGGGCGTGTTGCAGGAATGCCGGTGGGATTGTCCTTTTTCGGTACGGCGTGGAGTGAGCCAACGTTGTTGCGCGCAGGGTACGCGTACGAGCAGGCAACGAACCATCGCGTGCGCCCAGCGTTCGCGGCAACCATACCGTCGTCGCCGCGCTAGTTTCATTGTTTCTCGCGCGCTCAGATTGCAACGCGCGCATTCCCTTCAGTGATTCGGAATGTGATTCGACACGTTGTTGTTCTTGTGTTCGCTTGTACCGCGACTGCTGCATACGCTCAACGCGTCGCGCCCCGTGACTCTTCCCGCACAGATTCAACGCGCTCGCAACCGCTACCAACGGTCACGGTTCGCGTGATGTCTGATCAACGCGCGCTCGATCGCGTGCCTTGGGCTGTGGGCGTCGTTGGTCCACGTGAGCTGCGGCGCGCGCAACCAACAGTGAACCTGGATGAAGCGCTTGGCTCCGTACCCGGTGTGTTCGTTGCAAGCCGCTACAACTTTGCAACCGATTCGCGCATCGCGATCCGCGGTGCTGGTGCACGCGCAAACTTCGGCTTGCGCGGCGTCAAAGTGTTCCTGGACGGTGTGCCGCAAACATTGCCGGATGGACAGACGCAGCTCACGAATGTCGAACTGGGAAACCTGGATCGCGTTGAAGTGCTCCGCGGTAGTACTGCGTCGCTATACGGCAACGGATCGGCTGGCGTTTTATCCTTCGTCAACGACCTTCGCGCTCCAACGCCCTTCGCGCAGACAGTGCGCATCATGTCCGGCTCGTACGGACAACGAAAGGTGCAACTGCGCACCGTTGGTCGATCGGGCGCTGCCATCGCAGCGCTCTCAGTCTCGCGCCTGACCACCGACGGATTCCGACAGCGGAGTGAGGCGGAATCACGTCAGCTGAACATGGCGATTGACTACTCGCTCGGTGCATCCAGTCGAGTGGAGATTCGTGCACAAGTTGCCGAGGTGCCAAACGCGTTTAATCCCGGCGCGCTGACCTTTGCGGAGTATGCGATACGCCGCGACTCCGCGAGTGCTGCAAATATTCGACGCGGGTCGGATCGTCGAGTGAAACAGGACCAGATATCAGTCGCGTATCATCGTGGTGGCGCAGCGGATCGCGCGCAACATGTTGCAACGGCGTGGATGAGTACACGGAGCGTCCGTAACGCGCTCTCCACGGCCCCACCGGGCACCGTGACGGCAATCAATGGCATCTACGCTACTCTGGACCGCACATTCCAAGGCGTGCGCGTCAGCAGTCGCTACAATCTTGGCACGGCTACCTCTTCGCCAACCGTGGCGGCGGGTTT
>JANNWU010000147.1:0-5160 GCA_031408755.1 Gemmatimonadaceae bacterium
CGCGGACGACGCCAAGTAAGCTGTTTTTCGACGCGGCGGGGCGCGGTGCGACTCGTCGCGCCGCGCCCCGTTTGCGTTCTCTGACATGAAAGTTTTTCTCGGACTCGGTAACCCCGGCAAGGAATACGAACGCACTCGCCATAACATCGGCTGGTGGGTACTCGATCATCTTGCCAGCAAATGGAATGCCGACGGCTGGAAGAAAGATGGGAAGTCGATGATCGCGACCGCGCGCGTTGCCAACGACGTCGTGAAGTTGGTGAAGCCGCAGACCTTCATGAATTTGAGCGGAGAAGCGCTGAAACCGTTTCTCAATCGACCAGGCTGGGATCCGGCACAGGATGTTCTCGTGCTCGTCGATGAAGTGGCCCTGCCCTTCGCGCAGATTCGGACGCGCGCGAGCGGCAGTGCTGGCGGTCACAACGGTCTCAAGTCGGTGCAGGCGCATGTTGGCTCGACGGCGTATCCACGGATGCGGATTGGCATTCAACCGTTGCATCCACGCGCGTCCATGGGCGACTTGTCAGGTTATGTGCTGGGTCCGTTTGGTCGTGAAGAAACGGAGTTTATGGAAGCCGCGATGCCGCGGTTCGGCGACGCGTGCGAGTCGTGGGTCCGTGACGGACTGACGCTGATGATGAATAAGTTCAATTCAGGCGCGTGACGGTTTTCGTGCGCGCTTTTTCCCACTTCCGATTTCTCCCGTGTTGAAGCTCGGTATCGTAGGTCTCCCGAACGTTGGTAAGTCGACGCTGTTCAATGCGCTCACCGCTGCGAAGGCGGAAGCAGCGAATTATCCGTTTTGCACCGTCGAGCCGAATGTGGGTATGGTTGAAGTCCCAGATGCGCGGCTCACTGCGCTGGCCGAGGTGGTGCAACCGAAGCGTACGGTGCCCGCGGTGGTGCAGTTTGTCGATATCGCGGGGCTCGTAAAAGGTGCTGCGCAGGGTGAAGGTTTGGGCAACAAATTTCTCGCGAACATTCGTGAGACCGACGCGATCGTGCATGTCATTCGCTGCTTTGACGATGATGACATTACGCACGTAATGGGCGGTGTCGATCCGGTGCGTGATCGTGATGTAATCGACTTTGAGTTGTGTTTTGCGGATATCAGTAGCGTCGAGAAGCGGCTTGACAAGCAGCAGCGCATCGCGAAGAGTGGCGATAAAGATGCGATTGCAGAATTGCCCGCGTTGCAAAAGGCGCTCGCATCACTGCAGAATGGTGTTCCGATTCGTCGCGCAGGTTTGAGCAAGGAAGAGTTGATTGCGCTCGAACCGTTGATGTTGTTGACCGTCAAGCCGGTGTTGTACGCGGCGAATGTGACGGATGATCAGCTTGCGACTGGGCATGGCCCGCACGTCGATGCGCTGCGTGATTCTGTTATCGCGTCGGCAGAACTCGCCGAAGTCGTGCCGTTCTCGGCGCGGATTGAGGCGGAGCTATCGGAGCTGGCGCCAGAGGAGAAAGTTGAGTTTTTGAGCTCGCTTGGTATCACCAGCGCAGGGCTCGATCGCTTAATTCACGCGGGCTATCAACTACTGGGATTGCAGACCTATTTCACCGCCGGTGAGCAAGAAGTTCGCGCCTGGACCATTCACCGCGGCGATACTGCGCCGAAAGCGGCAGCCGTCATTCATACCGATTTCGAGAAGGGATTCATTCGCGCAGAGACGGCGGGATTTGATGATTTTGTACGACTGAAAGGATGGAAGGGTGCGAAAGAAGCGGGCGCGGTAAGATCAGAAGGGAAAGAGTATGTGGTGCATGATGGTGATGTGTTGTTGTTCCGGTTTAATGTGTAATACGTGCGTTGTTCTTCCGGTGTAGTTCCATCTGTCACGCAAGGGAATTGTGATGGCTCTGCTCAAATCGATCACACTCAAGAATTTTCTCAGTTTTGGCCCAAATTCTGAAACGGTTGATCTGGGCCCCCTGAATCTGATTGTCGGAGCAAATGGAACTGGCAAATCAAATTTGCTAGAAGCCGTCGATTTGTTGCGCGCAGCTCCGAACGATATTCAGACTCCCATTCGTCGCGGCGGCGGCATCAGTGACTGGATCTGGAACAAAACACCCGGAGCTATTGCGTCAGTCGAGGCGGTGGCGCAGAGTCTCACTTCGAATTTCAATCTCCGGTACGCTATTCGCTTTGCGTCTGTCGGTCAGCAACTTCAGATCGAGGATGAGCGCGTCGAAAAGGAAAAGCCGGATACCGGTCATACGCAGCCCTACTTCTACTATCGGTTCGAGAATGGCAGGCCAACGCTCAATGTCAAAGGGGAAAAGCGTACCCTTCAACGTGAAGCAATCGACGAGACTCAGAGCATTCTTTCACAGCGCAAGGATCCAGAGCAGTATCCCGAACTGACACATCTCGGAACTGAGTTTGGTGGTATTCGGCTGTTTCGGGAGTGGAGCTTTGGCCGTAGCTCTGCTCCCCGCGTACCGCAAAAAGCGGACGAACCGAATGCGTTTCTCAATGCAGACGCGACAAACCTTGGTCTCGTACTGAGCCGACAGCGGCTTGATCCAGCGACAAAGTCTCGTTTTCTGAGCGCGCTCCGTGAGTTGTACGACGGCATTGAAGACTATGAGTTGAGCATCGTCAACAGCACGGTTCAACTCTATCTTGTGGAGCGAGGCATCTCGTTCTCTGCACACAGGCTTTCTGACGGCACTTTGCGCTATTTGTGTTTACTTGCAATTCTCTGCGATCCGAATCCACCAAAGCTGATCTGCATTGAAGAACCTGAGCTGGGGCTCCATCCGGATATCATTCCAACCCTTGCACGTCTGCTGCGCGAGGCGTCGGAGCGATGCCAGATTATTGTAACGACGCACTCGGCTGGTTTAGTCGATGCCATGACAGACACGCCCGAAGCAGTGCTAGTCGCGGAACGCGACGCCGAGGGTACGTCAATTAAGCGACTGAGTGCTGAGCAACTCAGACCGTGGCTGGAACAGTATCGACTCGGAGAGCTCTGGGCACGCGGCGACGTTGGTGGCAACCGGTGGTAAAAGTCTTTGTTGAAGGAGGCGCGCCGGGTGACCTAAAACGAGAATGCCGAAGGGCGTTCGCCAAGTTTCTTTCCAACGCCAAAGTGGATCACGGAAAGTACAGGCTCATCGCATCTGGCAGTCGGCAAGAAGCTTTTCAGAACTTCAAACAAGAAGTTAGTCTCGGACACGCCGCTCTTCTTCTCGTGGACAGCGAATGCGAAATCGCTGAGGCTCACGAAACACATGTCGACCCGTCGACGTGGAGTTCTTGGAGTCATCTACTTGCCCGCACCGGCGATGGGTGGTCGCGCCCGGACGGAAGCGAGCATAGTCAGTGCCATCTAATGGTTCAAACCATGGAGAGTTGGCTCGTGTGCGACTCCCTCGCTCTCTCCAAATTTTTCGGCCAGTATTTCAATGCGTCTCAACTTCCCATGCACTCCAACATCGAAGCCGTCTCAAAGCACGACGTAAACGCAAGCCTAGCCGCGGCGAGCTCGCAGGCCAGACCGAAGGGTCAGTACAGCAAAGGGAAGCACTCGTTCGAACTCTTGGCGCTGATCGAACCGGACAAAGTGGAAACGCGATCGAGATGGGCAAAACGATTCTTGGACCACATGCGAAGTTTGTAGAATCCGAGTGCGGGCAGCGATCACGCACCCAAAATCTGAAGTCAGGCGCAGCCAGATTACGCAAACATCCTTTCACCATTGAGCGTATGACTTTTCTCGCACTCTTGCAAGACGCTGCCACCGCCGCGCCAACCGCGCTGCCATTCTTTCGCACCGGTTTGTTCTACAAAAGCCTGCACATATTCGGATTGTTCTTAGCGATGACGTCACTCGGCGGTATTGCGATTCACGCTGCGAATGGCGGCACGAAGGCGACCAGTCGTACGCGTTCACTCACGGCGAGCGTATTCGGATTGGGCATGCTGATCGCACTCGCCGGTGGGTTTGGACAGGCGGCGCGGCTGGGCCTGACGCGCGTCGCAATTTTCCCAAGCTGGATGTGGATGAAGATCGGGATCTGGCTTCTGGTCGCGGTTCTCGCTGTGCTGCCGTATCGCATTCCCGCGTTAGCGAAGCCGATTTACTTGCTCGTGCCTTTGCTTGGTGGCATTGCCGCATACCTCGCGATCTTCCACGGGTTCTGAGCGCGCTGCACGTCGCGCGCTCAGCGGAACATTCGCGCGTTACTTCTCCGCCAGGCGCACTGCGTATCCGCTCGTGTCCCAAATCATGGTGAGGCGGTTGCCTTCGACGGCGACGCGGAAACGTTCCTCCGCGCTGGGCCGACCCGTGACACGTTCGACAGGAATCCGAGCGACATCTTTGCTCGTGTCGTACGCCGTGCCCCATTGCCCCGATTGCGAATTGACGATCAGGTAACTCTGCCCCGCACTCGGATACAGCCAGATTGAGTACAGTCCAGCGGGAATTGTGGTGCCGCCAATATCGAGTGATTTATCGGTGCGGAGTTGCGCTGCTGCATTGGCACCAAAGCGCCACGTTGTATCGAACGGAACCAGCGCGCCCCAAATTTCGCGACCGCGCTTCGCCGGCCGACCATACTCGATCATCACATTCGCACTGCCGACGGTCGCCTTCACGGTGTCGCGTGTTGACGCAGCGCCCATTGTTTGACCGGCCGCATCACGCGCCATCCACGCCGTCGCAAGCGACACGACATCCACGCGCGCATCAGGGGTGACGATAAACTTCTGTGTGGTCAACGATCCATCAGCGCGACGAATACGGCCGCCGCGATCAATGCGAAAGCCGGTGCGAAAACCAGCTTGCACAATCTCGGCAGAATCGTTGCGAATCAATCGCACGTCGACCTTCGTCGCAGCAACGTTTGACGCGGCGAAGCTGATCGTATGCACATCACCGCCAGCTCGTGCTGCCTGAATCTGTCGTTCGGCAAACAGAAACGACGCCCCGAAAGCAGGCAGCGTGCCCTTTGGAACTGCGGCGCGCAACGTTACGGGTTGCCCGTTCTGCACAACCTCACGAATCACACTGTCGCCAACAAACGTCATCGTCAGCGGCACTGAGCCAGTGGGAAGTGCCGTGCCGTCGCCTCGCGTCGAAAGTTGCGTGTACTTCGCGACGCTGCCGTCAGGATTGAGCGTGATGCTGTACTTCGTGAGCG
>JANNWU010000148.1:0-26624 GCA_031408755.1 Gemmatimonadaceae bacterium
CGCGCGCGCCGGCCGGCCGCGGTGCGGCATCTGTTCGCGCACCAGCAGCCAAGACCCCAGCGAAAGCGGCGGCGAAGAAGGTCGCTGCGCCTGCGAAGGCGGCGAAGGCAGCGCCCGTTGCAAAGGCGGCACCGGTAGCAACCAAGAAGGCAGCGCCAGCCGCCAAAAAGTCCGCAACGAAGACGGCGGCAAAGAAAACGGCGAAGCGCTAACACGCATCGCCGCAACAGGTACTGCAACGCCCGCGCATCAGCAATGATGGCGCGGGCGTTGTGGTGTTACGGTGCGATATTCATGCGATGCCATCGCCACTCGCTCGCAGCTTTTACAACCGCGACCCCGCGCGGGTCGCGCGTGAATTACTTGGGATGCACCTGACGGTGACAGGCACCGACGGAGTGACGCGCACATCGCGCATTGTCGAAACGGAAGCGTACCTTGGCCCGCACGATCCGGCTTGCCACGCAGTTGCCGGACTCACTCGTCGCACCCAACATCTGCACGGTCCGCCTGGGATGGCGTACGTCTATCGCATCTACGGCATGCACTGGTGCGTCAACGCGGTGACGCTCGCAAAGGGGATTGGATCAGCGGTGTTGCTGCGCGCGGTGGAACCCATCGGCGAACTGGACGCGCTCAAGCAGCGTCGGCCCGCAGCGCGTCGTGATCGCGATCTGACCAACGGCCCGGGCAAGCTCTGCGCGGCATACGACATCACCGGCGCACTCGATGGCACGTCGCTCTCGCGCGGCCCTCTGCGCATTTTGCGAGGTGCTGATGTCGCGGACGACGCAGTGCGTGTCTCTCCGAGAATCGGGATTACCCGTGCGGCAGACTGGCCGCTGCGTTTCTTTATAGCCGATAGTCCGTTTGTGTCGGCCACTCCTTCGCGATTCGTTGTAACTCCTTACTCCATATGATTCAGAATTCGATTCTGCGCGGTACCGTGCTACTGGTTGCATGCGTGAACGCTGCGTACGCGCAACGTCCAGGTGCGCAGCGTCGACCCGCGCCAACGTCGCGCCCCGTCGCTGCGCAACTCGACTCATTGACTGACGTTTCGCCTCGCGCGATGCGTGTGTATCGCGAAGCATTTGTTGTGGATGCGCACAACGATATGCCAACCAAGGTTGCCGACGAGGGCTACGATCCTGACATTCGGAACGCGATTGGTTTTGGGCCGGGCAAGGGTTCGACGGATTATCCGCGATTATTGCAGAGTGGAATCACCGGGCAATTCATGTCGGCCTTCGTTGATGCGCCGTATGCGATCATGACGCCCGACAGTTCATTCGCGCGCGCCATGCTGCTCACCAATCAGGTGCGCGCATTTGTGCGACGTCATCCCGATCGTTTGTTCTTTGCCACGAATGGTGCGGATCTGCGTCGCGCCAAGGCGCAAGGCAAGATTGCGGTGTACGTTGGCGTTGAAGGCGGGCACGCCATTCAAGGATCCATCGCGCGACTGCGCCGCCTGCACGCCGCTGGTGTGCGCTACATGACGCTCACGTGGAACAACGGCAATAGTTGGGCAGGTGCGGCAGCGGGAACGAATAACTCTCGCACCAGTGGTCTCACGCCATACGGTAAACAGATTGTACGTGAAATGAATCGACTCGGTGTTTTAGTCGATGTTTCGCATGTCTCCGACACGACCTTCTGGGATGCAATCGCCACCAGCACGCGACCGGTTATCGCGTCGCACTCCAGCGCGCGTGCCCTCAGCCTGCATCGTCGCAACATGACGGATGATATGTTGCGCGCCGTTGGGAAAAATGGCGGCGTGGTGAACGTGAATTTTTTCAGTCAGTTCATCGACTCGATGTACAATCAAAACTTCACCGCAATCGAGCGTCGTTTGCGCGATGAGGACCGCTCATTGCGTGAAGCGGGCTCGGCAATTGACGCCATTCGCACACGAGTTGCCGCCTTGCGTCAGCGATTGCTAGATTCGTTGCCCAACACACCGTTGTCAGTGCTGATCGACCATATCGACCACATCGCGAAGGTCGCAGGTGTGGACCACGTGGGGCTCGGCTCCGATTTTGATGGCGTTACCGCATTGCCGACTGGTATGGAAGACGTGACCATGCTGCCGCGCATCGCGCAGGCGCTCATGGACCGTGGCTACAGCGATGACGATGTGAAGAAAGTGCTGGGCGGTAACATGCTGCGCGTAATGGAAGCTGCAATTGATCCCACGGAGCGCCGCCGGTAGCGGCGCTCCGTTTACCACCTACTACTTCGACCGTTCACTGGCAGTCAGTATCGCGTTGTACACCAACTTGAACGTGCCCCAACTCTGTCCGCGATATTGCGGCCGGAAGCCGAACATCATGACGCGACCACTGCCAACGGGAATGTCCACCGCGGCCGCCTTTCCGGCGATTGCATCACCGCCGCTGAGATAACCACTGAGCAGAATCGAGTTTACGTCGGAGGGATAGCGCAGCGGAATCTCCACTCGCGCGTCCTGCGCGACTTCAAACGCAGTGGAGTTGGTGAAGTACACCGGCACAGTGTCCGGCATTCCCATTGTCAGTCGGCTACCGCGTGTCGAGAGCGTGCGCAGAATCGAACCTGGCGCGACAATCTTCGCGCCAGGCGCGGCGCCGGTAGAATCATCGCGCGCGCGACCGTCTCGTGCGGCGCGCGCTGCTGGTGAAATTCGACGTACGGGCAATCCGGGCACCGCCTCGAGCGCGAGCTCGCTGCCGCGATCAAAGGTCATCAGCGTGCCACCGGCCGCGACGAAATCCGTGATCGCGCGCACGCCATCAGCACCAAGTCCACCGCTGTACTGCGTCGGCGCTGCTTTCACGCCGAGCCCTTCTCTCGCTTCGCGCAGCGACATGTCTGGAATGATCAGCACGTCGAATGCTGCGCGCAAATTGCCAGAACGCATCACACTGTCGGTCACATTGCTGTACGGCACGCCCTGCGTATCGAAGAGCCAACGTGTCCACCCTTCATCCATGCTCGCAGTCCATGGCTTGTAGAGCGCGACCCGCGGAGCATTTACAATTCGCGTGGCAGTGCCAGTTGGCGATGCAACAGTTGCCGTGCCGCACCACCCACCTTCGGGGGTGTACGCGCGCGTGACCGAGCCCGGAACTGTTACCGACGCAGTATCAGCCGAGCGCCGCATTTCTACGCGGCCACCAATACGCAGCGCGGCGAATGCCGCCGGTGCCGCGCGCGAGTCGCGCATATCGATTGTGAGTTTGCCGGAGCTCGGTGGAATGCATCTGACGCTCGCTGCGGTTGCCGCCACGACAGTTTGCGATTCAAGGCGCACGCTCACGCCCATTTGCAATGGCAACGTCCATCCCGCCACATCGTACGGCCGATCGCCAGCACTGGCGGGCCAATTTTGCACTTCCATCACATCGCGAAGATGCGCGGCATATGGTTGATCAAGTGCTGCGGTCCACGCGCCACCCGATGCACGCACCGCGTCGTCGTCACCGCGCACTTCAACACCACCGCGACGAAGTACCTGCACCAACGCATAGGCCGCTGCAGGATCGTGCTGTCGCGATTCAATCACGTATTGCTTGCCAACGCCGTTGGTGATCTGCGTTCGCGCGACCTGCACCATCGATCGCACCACATCACCACGCATTTCACTGGACATGCGCACCAACGCTTGCGCCGCGATCAGCTCGTAGTCGATGATGTCGCGCAGCCGCCACGTGCCGCCGGGCCACGGGCTTGGGTAATTCACGCGTGGCTCGTTACGCAAGCCACGCGAATTTGCGACGACAGAATCTGCGGGAATCGTTATTGGTGTGGCGATACGCACACTGGCCGCTTCGCTAAGTAATCCGATCATGTTGTGACGCGTTGGCGTCGAGCGCGCACCACCGTTCCACCACAGATCGTACGTGATACCGTCACCAACGCCAGTCTTGCCCGCTTGCTGTAACGCCCACGCCATCCGGTGGCCAACCAAATTGATACCACGCACAATGCGCGGGTCTACGTTTTGGTTAATTGGATCAATGTGCGGCGGCACTGTCAGGCGCATGCCGTTGCTGCCCTGCTGATGCACGTCGTAAAAAATCTGCGGAAAATACTTTCCGTACAACATCGAGCTCACCACGCGGCTTTCCTTCTGCGTCACCATGTACCAGTCACGATTGTTGTCGTGGCCCACATACTGGTGATACAACCACGGCATTGGCCCGCCTTCAAATGGCGTACCCAGTCCAACCTTGTACCAGTCCACCACCATCTGCATGCCGTCAGGATTCATTGATGGCACGAGTGCAACGACGACGTTCTTCAGCGATGCCTGCAAGGAATCGACGGTCGCAAGCGCATAGGCCAGCTCCATGGCCATTTGACTCGCCCCAATCTCTGTGCTGTGCAAATTACAACTGATCCAGAGCACGACCGGTTGCGTGGCAACCAACGAATCCTCGGCCGCAGAACTCAACGTGCGCGGGTCCGACAGTCGCTTCTGCGCCGCGAGAATCGCATCCAACCGGCGGATGTTCTCGGGTGTGGATATCGCAGCGACAATCATTGGTCGACCTTGCGTTGTGGTGCCAATCGTATCCAGTTTGACGCTGGGTGATCGTTGCGCGAGCGTGGCGAAGTACCGAAGAATCTGCGGCCAATCTGCAAGCACGCGATCCGCGCCAACTTGTAGGCCCAGCACTTCGCTGGGCGCTGGAATACTCTGTTGCGCCGCCGCATGCGAAACTGGCGCTACGAGCAGCAGCGCGGGAGCGATCAGGCGGAGCGCGCCGCACAATGTGCGAGCAGTGTGCATGGGGTACGAGCTGAGGTAGGAAGTACGCAAGCGCTAATGCGATGCGGGAACGCTAGCGATGTGACATGGTAATGCGCATCATGAGACGGTCCTGATGCGACGCTCTGCGTTTCGACGCGCGATCGCTACGCACAGAATTTCTTCATACGGAGCTGCCGATGTCACACATCACCAACGAGGATGCGCCAATCCCGCCGCCGCCCAAAGAACTGCGCTGCCGAACGAACGTGCACGGGACGGTTTTCGCTGCGCGCGCTGACGTGCTCAATCGGCTGCAGCTGGGAGATCGATTGTTAGTGATCCCCGATCCGCCTGTCGAGAATGAAGCGCCAGCAGTCTGGCTTCACGTCTCAGGCGGCGATGTCTTGGGATATCTGCCGGTGCAGATCTCGGCCTGGCTCGGGCCGTGGATGCTGAGTGGCGGTCGCTGTCAGGCCACCGTGGTGAACATCAACGGGGCCGAAGTCGCGAGCTGGAATCGCATTGAAGTAGAGCTCGAGCGGTCAGCGCCATAGGTGCACACTGACCGCCGTCGTAGATCCGAGCTGAGCGCCTAACTATTCCGCGGGCTTGGCAGGCTTGGCGACAGGCTTGGTTGTTGTGCCGCGCGTAGTGGCTGGCGTTACCGGAGCTGGTGGTGCTGGTGCTGGGGTTGCGGCAGGCGTCGTTCCGCCGCGCGTCGTGGTTGCTGGCCGTGCACCGCGAGTGGTGGGTGCTGGAGTTGCGGGTGTCGTAGCTGGCGTTGCGGCCGGTGTTGAGGCTGGCGTCGCTCGCGGTGTTGGAGCGGGAGCAGGTGCGGCTTCAGCCGGTGGCGCTGCGGCAGGCTTCGCTGAACCGCCGCCACCGAACCCAAATGACAAACCGGCGCGTGCAACGAAGTTCTGGCCGCTCGTCTTCGACTCTGGCAGGGTTTGGTTCTGGCCATTGAACGAAGCCTTCGCGTTGCCAAACTGCGCGATTCCGTACGAGCCACCCAGATCAAGCTGAATCGAAGGCGACAGGCGCAGCAGCACGCCACCACCAGCATTGCCCTGTAAACCGCTCGCTTGGATTTTGACGTTCGCTCGGCGCTGCGCACGTAACAGCACATCGGGGTTTGCGCCGCCTAGCTGCCTCTGCAACAAATTCTCGTCAACGCTGATCGATTGGCGAAGCACGCCGACGCGCAGCGAGATGTACGGCGTAAAGCTGCCGCCGACAGCGCCGAGTAAGCGACGTGGCTCAATGAAAGCGCCAATAATGTTGATCTTTGCGCCGCCGAGATTGTCAGGCGTTTTGTGGGTGGTGAACTGACCGCCTACACCGTACGACCACAGCCCAGAGTTCTGTCGCAATTGAACTTCGCCGCCGTAACCCTTCTCAACGTCTTCATAATCTTTGCCTTGAAAGCCGAGCATTAGTCCAGATCCCTGCAACGCATAGGTCTGCGCGGAGAGTGGTGCCGCCGTGCAGGCAAGCGCAGTCAATGCGGCGAACAGCGTACGATGGTGCATGCAAAAACCTCGGTGCTGGAGAATCGTGAACCATCAGTTGTGCCGTAGGCGCGCAGCGCACTGAGTGACAGGGAAATCAGACGCCAGGTGTTGCGCCTTGCTCTCGCTCACACTGCTCCGCCTGATGCTGAGTACGACTCAGGAATCTCGCTCAGATTCGTAGAAACGGAAAGCAGCGCGATTGGATGCGCGTGCAAGGTTGAGGCTGTTCACGACTGGTCGTCGAGGCCCTCAGTCGTCGGCCAAATCGTATGGGGCACGAGAGCTTTTGCCTAAAAAACACTGAGGGCACCGACCGGAATCGATACCCTCGCGTTTCTCTGCTCAGCCTGCCACCACCAAATCGGCCTGACGTCTGCCGTGCCTATCGACGCGCTGGACGCGGTGCTGGCTTGGCCACTGGAGGGGGCGATGCTTTCCGCCCACCGCCAAGCCCAATCGCGAGACCTGCACGCACCACCAGGTTCTGCCCGGTGCCGGATGTACCCTCAAACGACCCTGCATCGCGACCATCCACGGTGGCTTTCGCATCGCCAAACTTGATCACGCCGAGCGTCGCACCAATATCGAGATTGACGCGCGGCGAGAGGCGCGTCAGCACTCCTCCGCCAACGTTGCCTTGAAAGCCCGTTGCGCTGACCTCGAGCGCGGCGCGCTGTCTTACCGACAGCGTCACATCGGGCGGTGTCTGTTGCGCAACGCGTCCGTCCGCCACGTCGAAGTTTGCCGATTGACGCAGCACGGCAATGCGCGACGACAGATATGGTGCGTACTTGCCGCTACCAACGTCAAAGACGCGCCGCGGTTCAAAGAACACACCAGTCAATGCGACATTTGTTGACGGCAGATTTTTCAGCCCGTGCGACGAATACTGAAGGCCAAATCCGTACGACCAGAGACTGGGTGTGATTCGCGCTTGCGCTTCGCCGCCAACACCAGCGTCAAGCCCGTCGTACGCGTCGCCGTAAACGCCTACGTACAACCCCGAAGCTTGCAGCGACCAGCGCTGCGCTGATTGTGCGCCAAGCGGCAGCGCCGCAAACGAGACGGCGACGAGCGCCGAGAGAGCGGAACGACGGAACATGAGAATCCTCGACAAAGTGTGCGGCATCCAGCGATGCGTGACGGCTGATCGCGTGGCCTAGTGCCTCGCATCTACACACGCGTCGTCGGCGTGCATTTCGGCTCACGCGTTGTGCACGCGCCAAGCCGTTCACACGACGATGAGCCGCATTCGATGAGAACGGCGCGTGTGTATCCGAGCGGGACAGATCGCCCGTTCAAGACGCCACGTCCCATCCACGCACTGCGAGGTCATCATGGAGAAATTGCTTCTCCGCCATCTGAAGGGTTCCAAGGCCGGCGAAACTGAATATTTCGCGCTCTCGGCGTATCCGGAGATTCTCATTGGTCGAGATCCCGCATCCGCACTCCGATTCGATCCGGCGCAGGACGATCTTGTTGGACGGCAGCATGCGCGGATTACGCGTGACGGTCCAGATTCGACCACGTTTTCGCTCACGGATCTTGACAGCCGTAATGGCACGTTTCTGAACAAGCAGCGCGTGAGTGGCAAAGTCGCCATTCGTCCCGGCGACATCGTGCAACTGGGTGCCGGTGGTCCAGAGTTTGAGTTCGATTTGGAACCGCGCCCTGTGCCAGAGATGAAAGCAACGCGACTGGGTATGTCGTCAGCGCCCAATGCGGATGCAACGCGAGTCAGCGTGGCAGCACCTGTCGCAATAGGTACGTCGCCAGTTCCCGTGTCTGGCAATGTCGGCGGACCAGTGGCGGGCGCGATTGGCAAGGCGACGGTGGAACGGATGATCACCGCAACGCACAAGAAATCACGCACCGTGAATTACGTGATGGGCGGCGCGTTTGCGTTGCTCGCGTCAGCCGCTGTGGTGTGGGCCAATAGTCGTCCTACCGTTGATGCGGGCCAGATCACTGCCGACGCGCGCGCCGCCGCCGCTAAAGAGGCAACTCGACTGGACAGTATTCGAATTGCGGAAGAAAAGAAACGCGATCCTGGCACGATTTCGCCAGCAGAAATTGGCACGAAGTTTGGTCCGGCCGTCGTGCAGATCTATTTCAGCTGGAAGTTGGAATACAGCGGTCAACCGGTGTTCCACCACTACATCCCGAATTCGTACAAGGACAAAGCCGGCAACGTCCAACAGATTCTTCAAGGAGGACCGCCAAGCATCCCGACGTACATCGTCGTGGGCGAAGGTCGGATTGAGCCTTCACTGACGCTCGCTCAAGGGCAGGGACGTCCGATCGGCGTCACCGGCAGTGGCACTGGGTTTGTTGTGTCGTCAGACGGCTTCATTCTCACCAATCGTCACGTTGGTGCGAACTGGATGGCTCCGTATTCGTTTCAGCGCTCTGACGTAGGTGTGCTGGTTGGACCACGCGGCATTGTGATGCGTGACGACGGCACACCGGCGATTACTGCGCCACCCGATCAATGGATTCCATCCGAGTCAAAACAGGCCGGACCGAAAGGCATCATTGGCGAATTCGCCGGACGCCACGAATACATCAAGGTTGGATTTCAAGGCAACGTGAACTACATCGACGCTGGTCCGGTTACCACGTCACCACGCGCTGATGTTGCGCTGATGTCGGTGAAAGTACCGCGGCCGTTGGTCGCGCTGACGCTGAACGACAATTACACGTCAATTCGTCAAGGTGAACAGGTCACAGTGATGGGTTATCCCGGCGTGTCGGATGTGACGTACGCCGTTGTCAAATCGAAAGACACATTTAACCAAGAATCGCAGTCCAAGATTGTGCCGGAAGTAACGCTCACCACCGGAACCATTGCAAAGGTTACCAAGGCTGGAGACACCGACAGCAACGCCGCCCAGAACTACATCGCACCGAGCGGTGATCGATTCCAACTCGGCATCAATACGACTGGCTCCGGGAACAGCGGCGGACCGTTGTTTGATCATCAGGGCCGCGTGATTGGAATCTTCTTTGCTGGACGGCAGGCCGACGTGAGCGTGTCGTTTGCAGTTCCGATCAAGTACGGTATGGAGTTAATGAACGTCGGTCCCACAACGCGTTAGTGCACGGATCGCACATGTCCTCCGGCATCCCCTCTCGGACGCAGATTGGTCCGTATCGAATCACCGGGTTTTTGGGTGCCGGTGGCATGGGCGTCGTGTGGCGCGCCACTCATCGCGAATTGCAACGTGATGTCGCGATCAAGCGACTCTCGGACTCCGCGTGCGAAGGCATTCCACTGGAACGTTTCCGCAATGAAGCGCGATTGCACTCAACACTTCGGCACCCGCGTATTGCGACGCTGTATGATTACATCGAAGACGACGGTGTTCCATGCATCGTGATGGAGTACGTTGCAGGCCCCACGCTTGAAGAGCAGCTTCGTATCGGTGCGCTCGCAGTAGCTGACGCGCTGCGCACCTTCGAGATGGTTGCAGAAGCGGTTGGGTATCTGCACACTCGCGGCATTGTGCATCGCGACATCAAGCCATCAAATGTAAAGTTGCGCGGCGATGGTACGCCGGTGTTGCTGGACTTTGGTATCGCGCGGGCAACGGGCGATCCACGTTTGACGCGCACCGGCATGGTCATCGGATCGCCCCATGCGCTTTCGCCCGAGCAATTTGAGGGGAAATCGATCGACAGTCGTTCAGATATTTGGGCACTCGGTGTGCTGCTATACGAAATGCTCACCGGGCACCCACCATTCGCCGGTGATAACGTCGCAGTGCTCGCGAGCGCGATTCTGACAGAGACAGCTGTCCCGGTAAACGTGCGCGTGCCCTCGCTCTCAGCGCGACTTGATGCCGTGGTTGCACGCTGCCTGCTGCGCGACCCTGCCGCGCGATTTCAAACCACTGCCGAACTCACAGCTGCGTTGCGCGCAGTTAATCTGAAAAATGGCGCGCAAAACACAAGACTGCGCGCGCGGCTTCCGTATTTATTGCAAACTTCGTCACGAACAAAAATTGCCATAACGGCCATCGTCGTCTCGTTCTTCGCAGCATTTGGTGTCGTGCGTACGGCCAGCACGCTCTCACCCACGGTCCCGCAGTCAGAATCGTCTGTGCACGCTCCGGCTGAGCCGGCGCCCTCGATCAGCGCAAGCGACACCAATGCCCAGCGCGCTGCGGTTGGAGTCCATGGCGAAGTCGTGACACGCATCGCGCTCGCTGAAGGCGTTGCGACCGTCTTCGCCAATGGATCACGCGTCGGCGAAACACCATACCTCCACCACGCCGCTGTCGGAATGCGCGTGACGCTCACGCTCGTGCGCGCCGGCTATCGCGACGAAGAGGTGAGCTTCATCGTGACAGACAATCAACAGGAGTACACTCTCATTATGCAGCGCGATAGTTCGCAGACGCCGGCGCCGGCTCTCCTCGGTTTCGTCGCATGGTTCCGGCGTAAATCGCCAGCTCCGCGTCCGAGTACAACGGATCGCAGAGGCAGCGTGACTGGTGAACGAAGCATCAGCACGCCGCTCGAATTTCACGGCGTCTCGCTGTCGGACGTCGGTTGTGTTCGCGATGGAAACGAAGACGCTGTTCGCGTGGTGCAAGTACCAGATGGTGCGCTCGTTGCCGTGCTCTGTGATGGAATGGGTGGTTACGCAGCCGGCGAAGTCGCAGCTGATCTTGCAGTGCAAGCGCTGGTGCAACGAGCAGCTGGGCTCAATACCGCTGCGGCCTTGGTCTCTGCCGTTGATGCCGCGAACGGCAGTATCCGTCGCGCAGTGCGCGAGAATCCCGCGTTGCTCGGAATGGGTACAACCTGCGTCGTGCTTCGCTTGCATGGCCACGAAGCCATGTGCGCGCATGTCGGAGACAGTCGCGTATATCTCATTCGCAACGGTGGCATCTATCGGCTCACGGAAGATCACTCACAGGTGCGAGAGCTCGTGCGTGGCGGAGTGTTGGCCGATGCCGATGCGCGCCACCACCCAGATAAGAACGTCATTCTTCGCGCTCTTGGTCCGGCAGAGCATGTTGTCGCGACCACATGGACGGCACCAATGCATTTGCGTGCTGGCGATCGCTTCCTGCTCTCGTCAGATGGATTGCATGATCTGGCGGATGATTTAGAGCTATTGCCGGCACTCGCGCTCGAGTCGGCAATTGACGCGTGTGCAGCGCTGATCTTGCTCGCGCGCCAACGTGGTGCACCCGACAATGTCACTGTATGTATTGTTGATGTGACGCGCCGCGCATTGCCTGTCGCCATCACTACGACCGGTGGATCCGCGCCATGATCGGTAGTCAGATTGGAAATTACCGCGTCACTGCGCGACTGGGCGAAGGCGGCATGGGCACGGTCTACCGCGCCACTGACATCATGCTCGATCGCGAGGTAGCGTTGAAGGTGCTGCGGCCCGAATTGGCGCGACAAGCCGCACTGGTCGAACGATTTCGCGCTGAGGCAGTAGCGCTGGCGCGCTTACGTCACGAACACATCGCGGCGCTGTACGGTCTTGATCGGCAAGGCGATGATCTGGTGATGGTGATGGAGTTTGTAAGCGGTGAAACGCTGGAGGCGCATCTCGCGACGAGCGGGCCTATGCCTTGGCCCAAAGCGCTGCCAGTGCTCCGCGGAGTACTCGCGGCGCTCGGTCACGCTCACGTTCGCGGCGTGGTTCATCGCGACATCAAGCCAGCCAACGTCATGATCGATGGCGACGGTACAGTCAAAGTGATGGACTTTGGCATCGCTCGGTTAATGGGCGAAAGTCGACAGACGCGCGCTGGCGTCGCGATTGGCACGCCAAGTTACATGGCGCCTGAACAACTGCGCGGTGAAGATGTTGATGGTCGCACCGATCTGTACGCTGCGGGTGCCTTGCTGTTCGAACTGCTCACCGGTCGCGTCGCGTTTCAAGGTGACAGCGACTACTCGCTCATGATGCAACAGTTGAACGACGCACCAGCGCCGCCGAGCACACTCGCAACTGGCATTCCGCGAGCGGTGGACGCCGCCGTGGCGCGTGCGATGGCGAAAAAACCGGCGCACCGATTTGGCACCGCGACCGACTTCTCTCGCGCGCTGGACGCCATTACTCCCGACACTTTCTCGGTTGAGCCGCTTCGCGACGCGGCCGTGCAACTGGCCGCACGTGCGCCGCGCGACTGGCGCATGTACGCGATTGCCGGCAGCCTCGTCGCCGCCGCAGCATTCGGTGTGGCAGCAATTCGCACTCCGATGTCTGCGTCGGCCATCACTCCCATCGTCGCCGCAGATACCGTGGCGATCGCCGCTGGCACTGAAGTCGCGGCCGCACCCGCATCAGCACGGCCCGAATCGCCAGACGTGCCTGGCGCGACGAGCAGCGAATCGAATTCGCCAATTCGTGTGCGCGCTGAACAACCGCAACCCACAACGCCAGACGTACGCCCCGTTGCCCCGTCACGCGCGCCGTCGTCACCCTCGCCGCGCGCGCCAGAATCAACACCAACACCCGTACCAACTCGCGCGCCAACAACGCCAGTCAAGCAACGCGGGGTCGCGCCGCCAGTCGTCGCGCCAACCGCGCCAATTGTTGCGTTGCGTGTAGAAGAGCCGGCACCAACGCGCGAATCCGAATCTCGTGGCGCCGTTACACAACGCGTGCAGGAACTCGCATCGCGCTGCGTCACAAGCATCGGCGCCAATGACGCCAGCGCGGCAAATCGTCTGTTGCGCGGCGATAGCGAGGGGCTGCGCACCGCGATCAGCGACGGTCGCATTCAAAGCGCATCAGGTTCAAGTGCCGATGTCGACGTCGGCGATGGTCGCGCTGAGGGCCGCGTTTCAGTACGAGTAACGTGGCGATCGAGCTTCGGAGCGAACAAAACGTCGACCGTCCGACTCTCGGCAGAAGTATCGCGCAGCGGTGAGGGCTGGCGCGCACTCGGGTGTTTGGTCGAAAGCGGGGGCGGAGTGCGCTGAATCCGCACTAATGTCACGCCGTATATAATGAAGGCGGTCAGCGACGCGTTCGAACGGAGACTGCGGTCTCTCGCTCCACGTGTAGGCAGTTCGCCAGTCGCCCAGCTCCTTCTGATATGTCCAAACGAACTCGACTATGTTTTTGCGCGCCGCTCGCAATGCTTTGACTTTGGCGATGCCCGGCGGCGGCGTCGTTCAGCGCGGTCTGTGCATTGGTTTGTTTGCGCTGCTCCTGCCACACTCGTCGGCAGTCGCGCAAGCAACCGGTCGAGCAACGACACCGGCCTTGGCCACCGGCTCGCTCGCGCGTGCCGGCGACGCAGTGGTCACAATTGTCGCCTATCGCGACGGCAGTAATGAAGTCGTCAGTGGAATTGGATTCCGCGCCAGTGACGGCCGCGTGGTTACTGCGTTGCGGCATCTTCGTGGCGCAACACGCGCGGAAGTATTCGGAGCGAATGGCGACTTGCTGGCCACGGTCACGACAATGGACCAGGCTGAATCGCGACTCGATCTCGCCGTACTTCCGGCGATTGTGGCGCCAGGCGACCGCATCTCGCTCGCGCGTCGCTCGGCTGCGCTCAGCAATCGAGTGCTGCTTCTCGGGTCAAAGAAAGGGGCAACGCGACCCGTCACCGAACGCACCGTCACATCCGTTGAGCCTGGTGACAGCGGTCGGCGCGTGCTGAGAATTGGTGCGCCAATCACCGTCACGACAGTCGGTGCTCCGGTGGTGAATGCACGTGGCGAATTGGTTGGCATCGCGGTGGGCTCGATCCCTGGCCGCGATGAGGGCGACATCGTGATCGATGTCAGCTCAGTGCGCGATCTGCTCGCACGCCCCGCTGTTCGGCTGTCATTTCCCACGCGAGATGGTGCAATCACGGCGGCGCGCGCCACGCCAACAGATTCGCGCTCGACCGGCGCAGCAGCGCGGACCACCGAAGCCAGCGCGCGAACTGTTCGCCCCGGCAATAGCATATTCCCCGACCGCTACGGCGTGCCGATTGGCGTCGATACGGCGGGAAGTTATGTCGTGGAGCTGTTCGGTTGTGCGCATTTGCAGGTGCGACAAAAAGTGTACTGCTACATGCGAGTAACCAACAACGGACGAGGGGCAACCTTTGAGGTGAGCGGCGCTGATTTGGCAGACAGCACGCGCCGAAAGACTGGTGCGGCGGAGAATGTCATCGTCGGAGAGACTTCGCAGCGCGTCTCGGGCTGGCGCACCAAGGCCAAGGTCGAATTGCGCGAACTTGAGACGGCACGCGTCGCGTTTGAGTTTCCGGTTCCCACCACGATGTCTTCGGCGGTTCGACTGATGGTGGATGTCTCTGGCGAGAAGGGGCTCTGGTTCGGGCCGTTTGTAATTCAGCGCGCTCCGTGACAGAATTCTCCGTCGCCGCGCACCGTTCCGCGCGTGTTCACCTGTTTAGTGGCAGGATGCATAGAATTCTCGTGCTTTGGAGTTTGAGTCCCGAATGATCGGTGAACGAATCGGGCATCTGCGAGTCATCGCATCCATCGGCGTTGGCGGAATGGGTGCTGTTTGGCACGCTGTTGATGAGCTCCTCGATCGGCATGTTGCGCTCAAGGTCATCCGGCCTGAGCTGATGTCGCGCCCAGGGCTCGCTGAGCGCTTTCGATCTGAAGCGATTGTGCTCGCGCGGCTCCAGCATCCTTGCATCGCCGCCCTGTACGGGCTCGAAAAGCGCGGCGACGAATTCGTGATGGTCATGGAGTATGTCGACGGTCAAACGCTCGATCTGCGCGTCGCGCAGCAAGGGTTGCTGCCGTGGCCAGAAGCGACGCGCATCACACGAGCCGTGCTCGACGCGCTGGATCACGCGCACGAAAGCGGGGTGATCCATCGCGATATCAAGCCATCCAATGTGATGATTACCCGCGCTGGCCGCGTTAAAGTGATGGACTTTGGCATCGCGCGATTGGTCGGCGCAGAACGCCAGACACGCACCGGCGCTGCTGTCGGAACGCCGTCGTATATGTCGCCTGAACAGTTGCTGGGCCAAGAGGTTGATGGTCGCGCCGATGTTTACGCGGTCGGCACGCTGCTATACGAACTCGCGACCGGACATCTGCCCTTTGAGGTTGAGGGCGACTACCTCCGCATGATCGCGCAGTTGCAAGAGATTCCTCGTGTGCCTAGCACGCACGTTCCAGAGTTACCGCCCGGGCTTGATCGAATCGTCGCGCGTGCGTTGCAGAAAGAGCCCGATGATCGATATGCGACATCGGGAGATTTTCGTGACGCACTAGAGGAGCTTGAGCGTGAGCATGGCGTCTTACGTCCATACGGTACACCCGCCGCTGGATCGTCCACCGTGCAATCGTCGCTGGGCGTGTCGCGCGGAACGCCAGCTGGGTTTCCCGCGATTGAAGCGCAGCCCGCGTCGAAGTTTGCAGTCAATCCTGCCGCGCTGCTCACGCCCGTTGATTCCGCATCAAGTGTCACACCCGTACCATTCTCCATCGAGCCAGCGTCGGCAACACCGATAGAACTTGAGGTGCCGGTCAGTCACGTGAAGGCGCCTGTCGTTGCGCCGGCAAACGTCTCTCCGGCGAACGTCTCTCCGGCGAACGTCTCTCCAGCAAACGTCTCTCCGGCAAGCGTCTCGCCACTTGAAGACGCTCCCGTTCTTCAACCCGCTTCTATCGCCGCTGATGTGATTGTCGCGACGGTTACACCACCGAAAAAGCGCAGTGCCATGCGGCGCGCGGTGTTCGCCAGTCTCGCTATCGCAGCGGTTGCGCTTATCGGTGTGCAGCTCAGTCGTGGGCTCACGGCCAGTGAAAACGCTGCAGGTGCTGCGGCTGCGGATTCAGCGCGCACGCCACCACTCGTGCCGCCAACTGTTCCACCAGCAGTACCAGCGTCAATGCCAGAACAGGGCATTCCGCTCCAACCTGAAGTGCTCGCCGTGAGCGACACTGCAGACAGCGCATCTGCCGCAGCAGCGGCCAAGAAAGTGATTGCCGATTCAATGCGCGCATTACGAAAGGCACGTGCAGATTCGGCGCGTGCAAAGCGAGATTCTGCGGCGGCCGCATCAGTCTTCTCACTACCCGGCGCTGGCGCTGCGCTGGCACCAGTTGAAGCGGAAGCGATCCGGCGCACCGCGGAATCGTCGGCGCGCCGCGCTGCCAGTGAATGCGTGACCATGCTCAACGCCCGCGATATGTCGCGACTCGAAAGTCTCTTCGGCGGCGACAAGCGTGATATGATGCGCATTGTGAAAGACGGCAAACTGGAAGCCAGCGGCCCTCTTGGCACGACGGTCGAAATTGACGGCGATCGCGCCACCGCACGGTTTGCCGTGACGCTCAGTTGGCAGAATGCGAATGGCGAATCTCGCTCGGCGCGTGGCAGTCTCCGCGCCATTGTCGAGCGCGCGGGAAATACGTGGGCCACCAAGCGCTGTTTAGTGGACAACGATGGCGGCGCGCGATTCTAGCGCGCCGCGCCACCGCCGCGTTACACCGTCGCGCCGCGAATACCGAGTTGATCGCCCACTTTGACGAAGGCGCGCACCGCGAACTCCAAGTCGTCTCGCGAGTGCGCTGACGAGATCTGACAGCGAACTCGCGCCTGCCCTTGTGGCACCACCGGAAAACCAAATCCGGTCACGAACACACCCTCGGCAAGTAGCGCCTTACTCATCGCGATAGCGGTTGCCGTCTCGCCAACAATGATTGGAATGATCGGCGTGGCGCCCTCCAACGGCGAAAAGCCCGCCTCTTTTATTGCCGCGCGAAACCACTCTGCGTTCTCATGTAATAATGTCACGCGTTCCGGCTGGGCTTCAATGACGCGCACCGCTTGCAACGCGCTGCACGCCACTGTCGGCGGCAAGGCATTCGAGAAAAGTTGTGGGCGACTGGCCTGAATGAGCGTGTCGCATAACGCGGCGCTGCCCGCCACAAAGCCACCGGCCGCGCCACCCAACGCTTTGCCAAGTGTGCTCGTGATCACGTCCACTTCACCCAGCACACCGCAATGCTCGGCTGTTCCGCGGCCAGTTTTCCCAAGCACGCCAGTGGCGTGACTGTCGTCCATCACGACAATCGAATTTGTGTCGCGTGCGATCTGGAGAATCTCCGGCAACTTCGCCACGCTCCCTTCCATGCTGAACACGCCGTCGGTCCAAATCACGCGGCGGCGCGCGCCAGCATTCGCAGCCAGCTTCTCGCGCAGGTCGTCCATATCGCTGTGCTTGTAGACGCCGGTGGTGCACTTCGTGATCGACTTCGCCAGCCGGATGCTGTCAATAATGCTGGCGTGGTTCAGCGCATCGCTGACCACGAAATCGCCTTCACGCACAATACAATGTGTCAGCCCCTCGTTAGCAGTCCATGCCGATACGTAGCTCATGGCCGCTTCCGTGCCTACAAATCGCGCCAGCGCAATTTCCAACTCGCGATGGATTGTGAAGGTGCCGCAGATAAAGCGCACCGAGCCAGTGCCGGCACCGTACTGCTTCAATCCATCGATGCCCGCCTGAATCACACTCGGCTCATCACATAGCCCCAAGTAGTTGTTCGACGAGAGGATCAGAACGCTGCCCTGTCCTTCCATCTGCACATGCGCCGACTGCGGACTGCTCAGATGATTGAGCGCCTTGTACACGCGATCCGCTTTGAGCTGATCGATGTTGGCCTGTAACTCGGCGGTGAATGCGGTATTCAGTGACACAGCGATCTCAGGGTGCGGGGGGAACGGTGGGGCGAACGGCATCGTCGAGCAGAATCCAGTTGAGCATTTCTGGGTCCACGTTGCCACCAGAAATAATGATGCCGACGCGGCCGGTGACGCCGGCTTTGCCACTCATCATCGCCGCCAGCCCAAGTGCGCCAGACGGTTCAATTACCAGCTTCAGTCGCAGCAGCGCGAATCGGACAGCGGCAACAAGGTCTGCGTCTGACACCGTCACCATGCCATCAACGTGCTGCATCATTAACGGAAAGGTGAGCGCACCGGGGCCCAACGTGCGTGCGCCATCGGCGATTGTGGCGGGAACGGCGCTCAGCCGCTGCGGAGTCTTGGCGTGAAAGCTTCGCGTCATGTCATCGCCGAGCGCCGGTTCAACGCCAATCACTTTGCATCCTGGCGACATCGCGTGCGCTGCGATCGCCGATCCAGTCAGCAGCCCGCCACCGCCGCAGCAAACAAGCAGCGCATCCAGTGGTCCCGTCTCTTCGATCAATTCCGCCGCGGCAGTGCCTTGGCCTGCGATGACATCCGCGTGATCGAATGGCGGAATGAGTGTCGCACCTGTCTCTGCCACAATGCGCTGTGCGACCACCTCGCGCACTTCATTGGCGGGATCGTACAGCTCAACCTTCGCGCCGTAGCCAATAGTGGCTTCGCGTTTTGACCGCGGTGCGTTGGCCGGCATCACGATCGTCGCTGGCATGTTTAGTAACCGCGCCGAGAGCGCCACCGCCTGCGCATGATTGCCGCTGGAGAACGCCACCACACCCTTTTCGCGCGCATCTGCAGTGAGTGCGTTGAGCGCGTTGTACGCGCCGCGAAACTTGAACGCTCCCATACGCTGCAGGTTCTCGCACTTCAGAAACACCTTCGCACCGACGAGCGAATCAAGCGTTGTCGACGTAACTACGGGTGTGCGGTGGGCGTGCCCTGCAAGTCGCTCACGTGCCTGCTGCACATCAGCAAAGGTTGGGAGATACAGCTCAGTCATTGATTTCAAAGACGACTTTGCCCGCGGTGCCGTTTTTGATGACCTGCATCGCTTCGTCGAACGACTCCAGCGGCAGGCGGTGCGTGATCACTGGCGTTGGGTCAAACGCGCCCGAACGGAGAAAGCGTGACATCTGGTCCCACGTGTCGTACATGCGCCGACCTACAACGCCGTAGACCGTCAGTCCTTTAAAGATGATTTCAGTCGCGAAATCGATATCGATGGGCCGAGATGGAATGCCGAGCATCTGCACGCGACCCGCTGGGCGTGCAAGCGCGAACGCTTGATGCACCGCAGACGCGACGCCACTCATTTCTAGTACGACGTCGGCGCCGAGACCGTTCGTCCACGTCATGACGGCGCCTTTCGCATCTTGCGGCAGTACTGCCTCGTGCGCACCCATGCGAATTGCAAGAGCGAGACGTGTTGGGTTCACATCGACGGCAATGACGCGCGAGGCACCCGCTGCCCGGCAGATACCGACAGCGAACAATCCAATGGGCCCGCAACCGGTAACGAGCACCACGCTGCCAGGAATGTTTGCGGTGAGCGCGGTGTGAAATGCGTTCCCCATTGGGTCCATGATGCCGCCCACTTCGTAGCTCAGCGATGCGTCGAGCGGCCAAATGTTTGACGCTGGCATCGCGATGTAGTCGGCAAAACAGCCGTCACGATCCACGCCGATGATGCGCGTAGAAAGGTCGACGTGCGCGTTACCGGTGCGACTCAGCACACTGCGCTCATCCACGATGTGTCCTTCTGCAGTGACACGATCGCCCGCTTTCACATGGTGTACCAACGGTCCGGCCTGCACGACATCACCGGCAAACTCATGTCCAACAACGAACGGTGGCTTGCAGCGTCCAGCCGCCCACGCATCCCATTCGTGTATGTGCACATCAGTGCCGCAGACGCCTGCGCGTCGCACCCGAATCAGTACTTCGTCGTCGCGAATCGTTGGCGTCGGCACGTCATGTAGCTCGAAACCGGGGCCTGCGTGGGTCTTTACAAGTGCTCGCACGAGCACCGCTCCGTGGCTTGAGGAAGGGAACGAACACGGTGCGTGCACCGCATCTGGCGCACGTCGCGGTGCACCGGAGTGCGCGAAAGGTGCAGAACGCGCATCGACGACGGTAGGTGTTGACGGCGAGACTTTTCGTCCGCTCTGTCGCGCTGAGTCGCGCGAGAAGTGGGTGCGCGGTGTTCGGCGCAGTTCGCTGTGTGCGGTCCCGCGGCGTTACGCAGCACCAGCGACGTTGCGCATCATGCAATTCAATAAACCCGTGCAGGATGTGCGTTTCATTGTGCGCGTCACACAGAATACATCCGGATCGCAGCGTCAAGACTGATGCGATTACAGCGCACCTCAACCACGTCATGCAGCGTCCGATACTCTCCGCGTAACGCTCCCGCATACCGCGTCTTCAGCGCGAGGCGCCGAACACCATCTGAAAATTTTTCGACTCTATGTCTTGCGCGCCGATTTTCGTGACTTCTATATTCGCGTCAACTTGTCAAGAGGCTCTCAGAGCCGAGGGTAGTACGTGACAACTTCCCGTCGCGATTTTCTAAAGAGCAGCGCTACAGTAGCCGCAGTTGGTTTCGCGGCGAACTTGGCATCCCCGCGTTTCGCGGGTGCTGCATCGTTGTCGTCGCAGTTCGCAGATGACGCCCTGCGCATCGCACCGACGGTCGGCGACCCTGTCATTCGCGAATTGGTCCTCACGGCAATCGACGCCGCCAAGCGGGCCGGAGCTAGTTACGCAGACGCGCGTATCAGTCAGAATCGCAGCCGTACGCTGGCCACACGCGAGCGGCGCGTTCAGAATCTGAGTGATAATGAGACGCTCGGTTGCGGCATTCGCGTGCTGGTTGATGGCACGTGGGGTTTTGCCGCTACACGCGAATTGACCGCCGACGCCATCGCGCGCACCGCGCGCCTCGCCGTCGCACAGGCCAAAGCAAATCGTCGGACGCAGGTCGCGCCGGTGCAGCTCGCACCAGTTACGCCGACCGCGAATGGCACGTGGAGCAGCCCGATCAAGATCGATCCGTTCACGGTACCGATCGAAGATCAGGCCGCATTGTTACTGGCCGCGAACGAGGCGGCGCTCGGTGTCGCGGGTGTTCGATTCGTGAACTCGTCAATGTTCTTCCTCCGCGAAGAGAAGACGTTTGCGTCCACCGACGGCACCACCACGGTGCAGACTATTTATCGGTCGCAGCCAAGTGTGACCGTCACCGCAGTGTCCAGCGACCTCGCCGATTTCCAGTCGCGGCAGTCCACCGACATTCAGCCGCACGGCCTTGGCTACGAGCATGTGCTCGACGGTAAACTGGTCGAGAATGCACCGCGATGGGGTGCCGAAGCGGTAGAGAAACTCCGCGCGAAACCGGTAGAAGTTGGTCGATATGATCTGGTGCTGCATCCAACGCATCTCTGGCTCACTATCCACGAATCGATTGCGCATCCCACTGAATTGGATCGCGCACTCGGCTACGAAGCGAATTACGCCGGCACCAGTTTTGTGAGCCCGCCGCAGAAAGTGCTGGGCCAGCTGAAGTACGGGCCAGAGACGATGAACGTGCAAGGCAATCGCAACGAGGCTGGCTCGCTAGGCGCTATTGGCTGGGATGACGAAGGCGTTGCACCTGAGACGTTTGACATCATCAAGCGCGGTGTGGTGGTGGATTATCAGACCACGCGTGAACAGGCTGGTGAATTGGCGTGGTGGTATCAAAAGCAGGGGAAGCCAGTCCGTAGCCACGGCAACTCGTACGCGCAGAGCTGGGCCGATGTACAGTTTCAGCGGATGCCGAACGTGTCGCTGCTTCCTGGTGACAAGGAGCAGTCGTATGAAGATCTGATCGCGGCCACTGATCGCGGCATCGCGATTGTCGGCGATGGATCTTTCTCCATTGATCAGCAGCGCTACAACTCGCAGTTTGGCGGCCAGCTCTTCTACGAAATTAAGGGTGGCAAGATCGTCGGCATGTTGAAGGACGTTGCGTACCAGATGCGTACACCTGAGTTCTGGGGCGCGATGGATATGCTGGGTGGAAAGCAGAGCTATGTGCTTGGCGGCGCGTTTGGCGACGGCAAGGGACAGCCCGCGCAGTCGAACGCCGTCAGTCACGGTTGTCCGCCTACGCGTCACCGGCAGATCAATGTCATCAACACCGGACGGAAGGCATGAGTGATCGCCTGCGAGCCGATAGCTCGCCGCGCAGCATGCTCGAGCCCGCGCGCGTCTTGTCGCAGGCCGAGGCGGAGTCGCTGGCCAAGCGCATTGTCGGATTCTCTCAGGCCGATAGCTGCCGAGTCTCCATCGGCAGCCAAGCGCGCGGCAACACGCGCTTCGCCGTCAATCAGGTCTCGACCTCCGGCGACAACGAAGATGTGAGCATTCGTGTTCGCGTCACGGTCGGGAAAAAAGTTGGTGCTGCGACAACGAATCGACTCGATGATGTCGCGTTGCGCCAAGTCGTCCAGATCGCCGAACGCATCGCACGACTGCAGCCAGACGATCCGGAGCTAATGCCGGAGCTCTCAGCGCAGCAGTACCAAACCGTCGATGCATTTCATACGGCTACCGCTGCGGCTGAACCCGAGCAGCGCGCGAACATCGTCCGTAAAGTGACGGAGGCGTCTCGCGCCGCGGGACTGAGCGCGACCGGATATCTGGAAGTGATCACGTCGGCGAACGCGATCGCTAACTCCGCCGGACTGTTCGCGTACCACCGCAGCACGGATTGTGCGTTCACAACCACTGTGCGCACAACTGACGGCGCAGGTTCTGGTTGGGCTGGTGCTGCGGCGCGTGACATCGGTGCGATTGACGGTGGCGCATTGGCTGCGACGGCAATTGAGAAGGCACGCCGCTCTGCTACGGCTGTCGCGATTGAGCCGGGGCGTTACACCGTCGTGCTTGAGCCCACAGCGGTCGGAAATCTTGTACAGCTGATGGCGTTCGCAACCAACGCGCGCCAAGCGGATGAAAGCCGCAGCTTCTTTTCGAAGCCGGGCGGTGGCAACAAGATCGGCATGAAAGTGGTGGATGAACGCGTGATTTTGCGGTCGAATCCGCAGGATGTTTTGGCACCAGGCGTTCCGTTTGACGGCGATGGTTTGCCAACGCGACCTGTCACGTGGATTGAGAACGGCGTTGTGAAAGAACTTGCGTACGATCGATTCTGGGCGCAAAAAAAGGGCGTGTCGCCGGTCGTATTGCCGGGTTGTTTGCAGATGCCCGGCGGCACGCAAAGTGTGCAGGATATGATCGCATCAACTGAACGTGGCATCCTCGTCACACGGTTCTGGTATATCCGTCCTGTTGATCCGCGCACGATTCTGTACACCGGTTTGACGCGTGATGGGACGTTCTTGATCGAGCGCGGCCGTGTGACGAAGGCAATTAAAAATTTACGCTTTAACGAGTCACCCGTCTTTCTGTTGAACAACATTGAAGCGCTAGGTCAACCACAGCGCGTGAGTGCAAGTGAAAGTGGATCAGCGGGTGTGCCGATCGTGGTTCCGGCAATCAAAGCACGCGATTTCACCTTCACGAGTTTGAGCGACGCTGTTTAACAAATAGTCGTACAGCGCGTGGTTGCATGATCGCCGCGCGCGCAGGAAGTCGGCTTCTCTCTGGAGGAGTCGGCCGTTGGGGCCTCCCGCCCGGTCGGGCGTGGCCCCTTGGTTCCGGTCTCCACCGGGGGAGGCACGGGCCGTATCACTCCAGTTCTGGAGGAAGTACCAATGGCTGCAAAGAAGGCTGCTAAGAAGGGTGGCCGTAAGGCTGCAAAGAAGGGCGCAAAGCGCGCAGCGAAGAAGGGCGCAAAGCGCGCAGCAAAGAAGGGTGCAAAGCGCGCCGTGAAGAAGGCTGGCCGTAAGGCTGCCAAGAAGGGTGGCCGCAAGGCTGCGAAGAAGGGCGGTCGTAAGGCTGCAAAGAAGGGAGCCAAGAAGGCTGCCAAGAAGGGTGGCCGCAAGGCTGCAAAGAAGGGCGGTCGTAAGGCTGCGAAGAAGGGCGCCAAGAAGGCTGGCCGTAAGGCTGCCAAGAAGGGTGCAAAGCGTGGTTCGAAGCGTGCCAAGAAGGCCGCTGCTGCACCTGCAATGGATGCGATGTAATTCCGGTTGTACCGGAATTCAAACGGGGGTGGCGCTTGTGGCGTCGCCCCCGTCGTATTTGCCGCTTGAAAATTCGCGCTATAGAAAACGGAGGCAGCGCCTAAGCACTACCTCCGTGATTGCGTGACCGATACGTCACGCCATTTTTGCTACCGCCAGTGGTCTACACACTGGCTCCGCAGAACTACGCCGCAGCAAGCTCCGGCAACTCAAAGTCCGCTGGACCCCAAACAAATGCAAGCGCCGTCGGCGCGAGATCAATCTCAGCGCCACGAGAGATGACGATGCCCATGGGTTCGTCTAATGGAACCTGAATCCGCTTTTTTGCCATTTCGCCTCCCGAGTGATCCGCTTACCGGAGAGGCGCCACACATATATATGAATGCGTGTGTGAGCCAAAGTCGGCGCGTGGTGCGTCAAAGTGTGACGCGTGTATCTCGTAGGCTTGCACGGTCGGTGCCAGTCCAATACTTCGGTGTAAACTCTTATATGGCAAGCATTTAGCCAGATAAATATTCGGAAGGACTGGCGAAGTCGTATCAGAACGACACGCAAAACACTCGAGGGTGTGTCGTTACGCGACGCGCGGCTTGTGCAAAACCACAACGCCGTCATCAGCCCCTGCAGGGATCTGCCAGCCTGGGTACTGCGCGGCCAGCGAGCGAATTGAGGCACCGGCGCGACCGTCGGTATGCATCCCTTCTATGTAATGGACGCCGCCCGCTGCGGTCGCATTCTGCAGGTGCGTCAAAACGCGGGCGCGTCGTTCCGGCGTCAGCGAATCCAACGCTTGTGCATGCCAGATGACCGCAGCCACAGGCACCAGCGGTAACCATTCATCAAGACCTTCGGCGCACCCTTCCACTTGCCCAGACAGGCCCGCCTGCGCCGCGGCCAACAGCACCTTGGTGACCAATGGCTCGTCATGCATCTCGCCAATAGCAGTCACATGCGCGCCGTGCGCCGCCAGATACAGCGTCCGTTCCTCAACGTGCGGTCCAGCGACCACCACGTGCGGATGCTCCTGCGGCCGAACAGCATTGACTAACTGTTGGGTTGACGACAGACCCCAATGATCCGCACGCTTGAATTGATCCAGAATTTTCAGACGATTGCGCCGCCAGCGATCAAATGTCGGAATCTTCAAGCGCCGCATGATCAATTCGTTCACAGCGTCACGCAGCACCAGCTCATTGAGCTCCAGCTGTGGTGCTTCGCGCAGCACCGTCACGGCGTCGTCGGCCAGCTTCATCAGCGAGCTGTACGAAATCGATTCCTTGTACCGTTCGCACTCGAGATCGAGATAATTCGCGTATTCGTGCTTCAGCGAGCGAGTCGGCGTCGACATCAGCATTGGCGTCTAAGAGGATCTACGTCGCGGCAAGCTGTGCCGAGCTGTGCGTGAGCGCAAGTGCACGATAGCAGGTGCGGCTGATCGTGGCGGAAACAAAGTGGTGATTACGCAGCACTGTGCACACGCAGTGCGCGCTGCTTCATTGCGCGAAATATGCCAGAACTCCCAGAGGTTGAAGGCGCCGCTCGCTTCCTCCACGCGCAGATCGCGGGAAAAACGCTTCGCGACGTACGTTGGCTGCATCCATCGCTCGCTCGCGATTCAGCGTTGCGCGTTCCTTCGCTGATTCGCCGCACGGTGCAGTCGGTGGTTCGCGTCGCGAAATGGCAGGAGGTGCGCTTCACTGACGGTGCGGTGATGGTAGTGCATTTCCGGTTGACGGGTGATTGGGCGGTGACCCGTCGCGCCACGCCACCAACGCATGCCCGCGCGCACTTCGTGTTCAGCGGAAGCACACACCTCTGGTTGGTAGACCCGCGCGTGCTGGCGCGCATCCAAATGCGCGAGGCGCATGAGCCAGCCACCACGCCGCAAGTTGGGCCTGATGCAATGGATCCGGATTTAAGTGCGATCGTGCTGCGCGAGCGTTTCGCGGGTCGTCGCGCGCCAATTAAACAGGCGCTACTTGATCAGCGTGTGTTGGCCGGCGTGGGAAACATTTACGCCGCCGAGGCGCTCTGGCATGCGCGGATTTCGCCACGCACTCCGGCGCAGCAATTATCCGTGGCTCGCGTGGATCGGTTGCTTGCAGGAATTCGATGGACCATGGGACTGGCCTTCGCGCAAATGGGCCGCCAGCAATACGGCGAGGCAACCGATCGTTTCAGTGTGTACGATCGTGAAGGGCAGCCCTGCCCACGATGCGGTGCAGCCATTCTGCGCGCAACGCAAGGTCAACGTTCCACCTACTATTGTCGGCGCTGTCAGCGTTAGTCAGCCGCCAGCGGACGATGCAACGCGCACCCGTCGATAATCAGTCAATCGTGTAGGATCGCTTGACCGTCAGGTTGAGGCCGAAGACGCTCACGCCGGGAAGAATTTTGACAAGGCTCGAAAACCCTTTGCTGTCGAAGACGCCGAACAGTTGGACGCGGTCCGTTTTGCCCGCCACATAGTCCGCTCGATACGTCGATGTTTTCGCGCCGCCATACGTCAGACTGTGAGTGATGATGTTCGAGATGTCTATGGGCGAGGCGACGTTGTCAAATTC
>JANNWU010000149.1:0-8874 GCA_031408755.1 Gemmatimonadaceae bacterium
GTCGCAAATGCAAAGCCCGCGTAAACAAATGCATACCATGCCCAGCCGATCAGTACCACCGTCCGACGACCGATACGATCGCTAAGCGCGCCGCCTGGAACACTCGCTGCAGATTTCACCATGTGATGCACCGCCCACAGCACCGGCAACATCGCGATCGGAATTCCCAATTGTTGCGCGCGCAACAACAGAAATGCGTCGCTTGAATTACCCAGCGTGAACAGCAGCAGCACGCCGAGTACAGCCCAGAATCGTCGTGGCATACGCGCTGATGTCGAAACATCGGCTCTTAGCTTTCGCTCCGCGTCGGTAGCAATAGCGGCATCGGCATCGGCGTTCAACGTCGCGAGCTCGGCTCTCAGCTTTCGCTCTGCGTCGGTCGCAATAACGGCATCGGCATCGGTGTTCAACGTCGTGCGATCCGCACCCGGCTTTGCAATCGCTTGCGGCTCGCGCACCGCCACCACAATTGTGATGACGGCGAGCAAACCCGGAATGACACTCAGCGCAAACACCGTGCGCAGTTCCAAATGCAAACGCTGCAGCAGCACCCACGCGATCAACGGCCCAATCACTGCACCCAGATGATCGGCTGCGCGATGGAATCCAAACGCACGTCCGCGAATACTCGCATCAACGCTTCCAGCCAGTAGAGCGTCACGCGGTGCACCGCGAACACCTTTTCCAATGCGATCCACAATGCGCAGCGTTAACACCTGACTCGCACTGCTCGCGATACTCACAAAGGGTCGCGTTAACGTCGCGATCGTGTAGCCAATAAGCATCAACGGCTTGTAGCGACGCATCCGATCGCTGTACCAGCCGCTTGCAAGTTTCACCAGCGACGCGGTGCTTTCAGCCGCACCCTCCACCACACCGAGCATGGCGGGCGACGCGCCTAGCACGGTTGTCAAGAATACAGGCAGCAGCGGGTAGATCATTTCGCTGGCCGCGTCAGTGAGCAAACTGACCAACGCGAGCGCGCGCACCATCGGTGGCAGCCGACGCGTCGGCGCCGGAACCACCGCAGCCATCGCTACGTGCGCACCACGCGCGCTGACAGCAGCGTGTCCACCATGCCGTGCAACTCGTCATCGGTGGCCACGCGCTGCGTCTGTTTGACGGTCATCAGCAGTTCGCGCATCAGCAACAGATCGGTCGCATCGTACCCGTGCTGCGACAGCCACCAGCGCACATTGGACAGCCCCGATACCGGGCTCACGTCAATCCGCTGCTCTTGACCCACCATACCGGCGGGCACCGCTGAACACACCGTGTCAGCCAGCCAGCGATCACCGGCACGCAGCGACTTCACCAACGCCGTCGCGTGTGCACCAGAACCGGTGCGGAATGCATTTGCGCCGACCACCGGACTCGCCGACGCAATCGCGACACCAAATGCCGCTGCCGCCGAGTCACAGTATTCAACTAATGCGTTGAGTGTGTGTGGCCAGCGGCCGGTGAGTCTCAGATTGGTCAGCAGCAACTCCATCGCAACGGTACCGCTCCGTTCACCAAGTCCAAGCGCGCTCGCATGCACACGATCAACGCCCGCGTCAACAGCGGCGAGTGCGTTCGCTACGGCAAGGCCGCGGTCCGATTGGCCGTGCCACTCCAGTCGCACGGGGCGCGTGCTGCGAGCAATCAACTTATCGGCGGCAAAGCGGACTAAATGCCGAGTGCCTTCGGGCGTTGCGTGGCCAACCGAGTCGGACAGACGCACCGCATTCGCACCCAGCGCAATCAGATGCTGCATCAACACAGCCAGCATCTCTGGCGGCGTGCGCGACGCATCTTCAAGCACTGCGACAACGCGTGCGCCTGACTGCACCGCGAACGTCATGGTGCTCTCGGTCACTTCTTGCAAGCGATGGATGTTGATCCCTTCCGCTTCCAAGCGTGTGGGCGACGCGGGCAGCACCAGCGCAATCTCCAAATCCAAACCGGAGCGCTCACGCACATCCAACGCAGTCGCAACATCCTTGACCGTTGCACGCGCCACGCACGACGCATCCATCGGCAGTTGCACGCGCATCATTTCGCGTGCCAAGTCCAACACATCGGCGAACTGACGCGGACCCGAGCCGGGATGTCCCAGAACCACCGCGCGGAGCCCAAGCACATTCATCAGCGACAGCAAGCGACGCTTATCGATCAGCGCGGGGTCGATAACGGAGGGGCTGAGTAGCCCATCGCCGAGTGTGGAGTCAGCGACGTCGATGGTGCGAAGCCGGGTGACCGGCGTATTCCAATCGTAGGGGGCAGACGGCGTGTCGTCTGGCAGAGTCATATAGTCAGCAATGTACACACACAGCACAGTTCGGCGCTTGCCCCGCGATGGCAAGTCGTGCTTCGTTGCTGCATGCCGCTCTCACTGAAAGACGCGCTCCGTCGTAAAACTCGCTCACGCGCAGAATTGGACGCCGCGTGCGACCGACTGGTGGCAATGAACGAGCAGACGTTGCGCTGGCAGATTGCGGTCACTGAAATTGCTGCACCAACAGGCGCTGAAGCAACGCGCGCAGCGTGGATGAGCGCGCGGTTGTGCGAGCTAGGCTGGAGCGATGTGCGCTCCGACGCGGCGGGCAACGTGATTGCGCGACGCGATGGTGCGCGCGTCCGCGTGGCTGATGGTGCAGGCGCGGTGTGGTGTTGCGCGCATCTCGATACGGTGTTTGAGATTGACGCGCCACATGTGCGGCGCTCAGGCGCAAGGCTGTCGGGGCCTGGCATTGGTGATAACGGTCGCGGACTGGCGGCGGTGCTCGCGCTGGCCGACGCGTTGCACGCGACGCAGACCCACACGCCGCGCGAAATCGTGATTGCCTGCACCACCGGCGAAGAAGGGCTCGGCGATCTGCGCGGCATGCAGCAACTCATGCGCGACGCCACACCAACGCCGCACGCGGTGATTGCCATTGATGGTGCGGGCGATGACCGCGTGGTGAATGCAGCGCTGGGCAGCACGCGATGGCGCGTGACATTTCGCGGCGCAGGCGGGCATTCGTGGGCGCACTTTGGTGCGGTAAATCCAGTGCACGCCGTGGGTGCGCTCACAGCGGCGTTAAACGGGCTGCTCCTGCCGAAAGACCCGCGCACAACGCTCACTGTCGCGCGCATTGGCGGCGGAGAAAGCATCAACAGCATTCCGCGCGACGGATGGATTGAGGTGGATATCCGGAGCGTGAGTGCCGATGTGCTGACTGACATGGAGCGGCATCTGCGCGACGCAATTGATCGCGTAACGCGCGCCGAGAATGCGCGGAAATCACGCGACTCGGCAGAACTCACCGCTGAACTCGTGCAGATTGGCAACAGACCATGCGGCGTGCTGCCCGCCAGCGCACCGCTGGTGCAGTTGGCACTACAGGTAACGCGCGGTATTGGTGCACCGGCGCATCTGGCTGTTGGAAGCACCGATGCCAGTGTGCCAATCGCGATGGGCATTCCGGCAATTGCAATTGGTGCGGGCGGTCGCGGTGACCGCACGCATACGCCAGATGAATGGTACGATGATACAAATGGCGTCACGGGGTTGCAGCGCGTGCTGCGAATCGTGGCCGGTGCGGCGGGACTGCACTGACCGGCGCACCATCGCGCCGGTGCCAGTCTAGTCTGCGCTCACTTCAGCGTTATCACCCAGCGTCACACTGCCATTCACGCCCGTCAGCATCACCAAGTTGCCCAGCATGCTGTCGTGCAACGAGCAGTTGATGATTTCGCATGCATCACCAATCACAGCATTGCGAATGGTTGATCCGACAATCTTTGTGCCTTTGCCAATCGACACATTTGGACCGATGGTCGCGTTGCTCGCACTTGCGCCATCCTCGATATACACCGGCTGAATCAGCGTCGCACCGGAGAAACCGTCTGGTACGCGAGCCAATCCGCGCGTTTCGAGCATCGCTTGGTTCGTTTCCAGCAACGTGTCGAGCTTGCCGGCGTCGTACCAGCCGTCAACATCAATGACTTTGATTTTCGCGCCATGATCGATCATGTACTGGAACGCATCGGTGAGATAGTACTCACCCTTGTTGGCGGGCTGCGTGAGAACGTACGCAATCGCTTCAGCCAACAGCTTCCAATTCTTGATGTAGTACAAGCCGATGTTTGCGCGCTTGGAGATCGGCGTCTTTGGCTTCTCGATGATCTTCGTCATGTGCCCGCTGCCATCTGTAACGACCACACCGAACCGCTGATAATCCTCTACTTCCTTCACCCAGATGATGCCGTCATCCGTGGAGGTGTTGAGCACTGACAGATCGGTATCGAAGATGGTGTCGACGAAGATGATCAGCACCGGCCCGTCGACATACGGCATAGCAAGATTCACCGCGCCTGCCGTCCCATCCTGTACCGCTTGCTCCACGAAAACGCTCGACACCGGGAAGCTGTCGCGCGCGTAACTTTCGACGGTGTCTTTGAGATGGCCGGTGATGTAAACGACCTGCTCGACATTCTCGAGCTTCATCACATCGTCCATCACGTAGCTCATGACGGGACGACCAGCAACCTTGAGCATTGGCTTGGGCACGAGATGCGTGTGCGGACGCAAGCGCGTCCCTTTGCCAGCCAACGGAATTATGACTTTCATGAGCCTTGTGAGGGGCTAGAGTTGTATTGCCCGCATGGTACTGTCGTCAGCACGGCGACATCTGTACACCGTACTGACGTTTTGTATCGCACGTACTAGGCCTCGCTGGTTCCTTCGCGACCGTAGCGGTCGGTGATGCGCACCACGTCATCCAGATCGGGCGTCGACACTTCGAGCACATCACAATCAGTAACCGCTTCCATCTGATGAATGGTGCCCGGCGTGATGCGATAGCTCTCGCCCTGCTTCAGATGCACATCGGTCAGCGCACCATCAACCTGTACGCGATACAGCAGATGTCCGCTGAGCAGATGGACGGTTTCATCCTTAACGTTGTGATACTGCACGCTGAGTGCTTCGCCGGCCTTGATGTGCAGCACCTTTCCGCAGTAGCGATCTGTTAAGGCCCAGATGGTTTCGTGCCCCCACGGCTTTGGTACCGTGCGGATGTTGACTGGTCCACTCATTGAGAAAAAAAGTTCAGGTCAGGGTGTCACCGGCGGCCATTGCTGGACGCTGGCACGTACATCGTCGGTCAGGCCCATGGGATCTAGCCGAACGAGGTCAGGCTTCTGCTCGGTGGTCACCGAAATTCGCTGATCATCCTTCGTCGCGTCGCCGCGAGCGAAAGACCAACCAGTGGCGGTCCGCACCCCCAATGGCATGGGATGACGGTATGCCCCAATACGAACTAGACGTGCCGTCGTCACCCACTCCGTGGGCCGTTTCTGCACGACCGTCACGTCCTTGAGCTCGTACCGCACCTCACCCACCGTGTCCAACCACTGATCGAAGAACCAGCTCAGCGACACTCCCGTCGCCCGCTCCGCACTTCGTTGCAACGCCACACGATCCACATGCTTCAACGCCCATCGACTGTAGTACTCTGGCCATATGCGCAAAAATGCGGCCTCGCCCACCACATCGCGTAACGCGCTGTACATCTCCTCGGCGCGGCCGTAGACCATTGCGTTGTAGACATTGAAAGAACGAAAGACTTCGGCATTTGTGCTCACCGCCTCAGCCGTCGCGATGTACCGGTCGCGCTGCGCGAGTTGGGTGGCCGTTCGCGGCGATGTCATCCAGCGCGGATCCGTGGCGAGTTTCCCGGCAGCAAACTCTTGCGGCGTTTCGCCAACGCGCCACGACGACTGGTAGCTGGTGAGCCCTTCATCCATCCACCCCGAGCGCCATTCGTTGTTGGCGAGAATTCCGTAGGTGTAGATGTGCCCGCCCTCGTGCAGAATGAGGTCGAAGCTGGCGCTGCCATTGTGCTGCATCATCGGAAATTCGGTGCCGCCGCCGTCCAAGCGATGCACCACGCTCATCTGCGGATAGGCGTACGGTCCGTACACGTTTTCAAGCCAGCGAATCGCGTCGATCGTACGCTCGACAACTTTGCCTTTGCCCCACGTGGTGTCGTCACCCGGGCGATACAAGGCATGCACGGCGACGGTATCCCAAATTCGGAATTCAGTTTTCGGCTTTGGAGCGGGTCGTACATATGCGCCACCTTCGTAGCGATACTCCGGATCGGTTGTCCAGGCGAAGTGATGCACGTTCTTCGCTTCAAATACGACCGTCTTCATTGACGCGGGTGCAATCGGCGCCATCGCATTCTGACCACCGGCACCGTACGCATCGCGTTGTAAGAGCAGCGTGCCGCCACGCTTCGCGCGCTCCCATCCCGGATCACCAGAAACCGGTACACCGGTTGCGCCAACCACCTGATCATCGGCAACAACCAGTGCGACGCGGAAGTCACCGAACTCACCATACAACTCGCCTGCCGGCACCAACGCATTCTGTTGCCAACCACCGCGATCGTAGACGGCAACTTTCGGATACCACTGCGCCAAATCGTAATGCCGACCTTTGCGACCTTGCCTGCGCAACGTGGTACTTGGCCGTGCTTCCCACGCAAAAGACACCACGGTCGTTTGACCGGGGCGAAGTGGCTTAGGCAGTGTGAATTTCGCGACTGTGCTATCTGGCGCGCCGGGATACTCGACGCGTACCGGAATTCCGTCGACAGTTGGCGCAGCCGTAAATCGCTCGTAGCCGAATGCCGGATCTTCCAGATTCTGGAAGCGTGTGCGGCCTTCGCGTTCGTCGGCGTCACTCCACTTGGAGTACGGTCTGAAGGCGTTCAGATATTGATGAACGAACATCTCGGTGATGATATCAGGCGAGTTGTTCGTGTAGCGCAGCGTGCCGGTCGCGACGAGCGTTTGTCGCGCTTCATCTAGGCGCGCGACGATGTCGTAATTGGCGCGCTGTTGCCAGTAACCAACGGTGTCACCGCCGATGGGTGAGCTGCCGTAGCGTTGCGCGTGCAGTAGGCCAACCAGCGACGAAATCGCGGCGGCAGAAATCAGAGCGGAACGGACAATTCGCATTGGCGGTACGGCGAGAGACAGTGGTGATACCCTCCACGGCGCCGCCCAGAACCGGCGTCGGCGCCGCGCGTCGCCACTGACTTTACAACCTTACCGCGACTGCTGCACAAGTTTGGACTTCAGCAGGCCAAGTCGGCGACGAACTGACCCGTCTTTGACATAGTCGCCAACTCGTACAATGACGCCGCCCACGATGTCCGGGTTCACCTTGACCGTCGCAACGGCAGTGCGGCCCAACGTCTTACTGAGCGACGCAGAAATTGCTTCGATTTCGCCTGGCTGCGGCTCACGCGCGAGTGTCACTTCTGCGCGAACTCTGCCCAAGCTTTCGTCCACCAAGGTCGCATATTCGTTGGCGATTTCGGGGATGAGCAACTGGCGGCGGTTCTGCACCAGCGACTCCAAAAAGCGCACCATTGGCTGTGGCATCCGGCTGCCGAACGCCTTGCGAAGAATCTCCTTCTTGGCGTTCACTGGCGTCTGCGGCGACTCTAAAAATCGTCGCACGCGAACGTCGCTCGCAACGAGCTGCGCAACGTCGTTCATCATGCGTCCCCAGCCATCCAGATCACCGGCGCGCTTCGCCAGCGTCACAAGGACTTCGGCGTAGTTACGGGCGATGGTTGAGTCGCGCATTAGCGCGCACCCTTCGGCGCTTCGAGACCGGCGAGGAAGGTCTCAACCAGCGAGCGATCCGTAGGACTATCGAGATTGCGGCCGATCACTTTGCTAGCGCCAGAGATCGCAAGATCGACAGCTTCACGACGCAAATCTGCAATCGCCTTCTCCTTCTCGGCTGCCATTTCGCGACGCGTACGATCGAGCATGTCGGCGCCTTCTGCCTTCACCTTCTCCATCATCTCGGCACGCATTGTTTCGGCAGCGGCGCGACCATCGGCCATCACCTTCTGCACGTCTGCACGCGTTTCGGCGAGGGCGCGTTGTTGATCGGCGAGCAGCTTGGCAGCCGCTTCACGATCGAGCTTCGCGTCGCCAATAGCCTTCTCCAACGCCGCTTCACGCGCCTCAACGGCCGCGAGCAATGGCTTGTAGGCAAACTTGGAGAGGACGACGAGCAGAACGACGAAGATGATCAGCGTCCAGAACATCAGGCCGACCTTTGGGTCCAACAGATTTGTTGGTCCCTCGGCGGCGGCGTGTTCCTGTGCCATCAACGACGATGTGGAGACGGCGAGCAGGGCGAGCGATGCAAGCCATGATGCAACGATGCGGCGCATAAAAAAACCGAGCGAATGAAGGGAAAAACTGAGGGTGTCACTCCGCGTGATCGGGAACGGCATTCACCGTTCCCGATAACACGGCGTGCGCTGCTTAGAACGTCACCTTGCCGGCGATCTGGAAGCCGATCACGGCGCCGAACAGTGCAGCACCTTCAACCAGTGCGGCCAAGATCAATGCGGCCGTCTGAATGCGACCAGCTGCTTCTGGCTGACGCGCCATGCCTTCAACGGCACGACCACCGATGTTGCCGATGCCAATACCGGCGCCGATCACGGAAAGACCAGCGGCCAAACCGGCGCCGATCATTGCCAAGCCCTTGGTGTTGGAACCGGCTGCGTCAACTGCGGACTGCAGGAGGGGAAGAATCGTCATTGGAACAGTACCGGAGAAAAGAGTTCGGAAGAGTCTCGCATGGTCATGCAACCGAAGTTGCATTACAACTCGTCACCGAGCGGTGAAGCTCAACGAGTATCGCTAGTCATTCGACCAGCTACAGACCGACATCGGCGCATGCGAGCACGTTGATGTCGTACAACCAGTAGTCCACTGCAAACGCTACTGTCGATCACGTTCACGTTCACGTACAACACAAACGAACTAGTGGTGCGCCTCGCGGATCTGTCCGATGAACACGCT
>JANNWU010000150.1:0-21186 GCA_031408755.1 Gemmatimonadaceae bacterium
GCGCAAGCAGCATCGTCATGCTGTCGGGCGGAGTCGCAATGACGGAATCAGGCGTTTCGTCAGGAATCGAGTCCGGCGCGCGCGGCGCTGTATCCGCTGGTGCGGCAGCCGTTTTCGGAATAGCGGCGGAGTCGCGCTGACAGGCGCCGAGTACCAAGACAAACGAAACCCACACCGACCAGCGCCGTGCTTGCACCATGTTAGTCGAGCACTTGAAGCACGTTCGCAACAACTCCGCTGCGCCAAGCCAACACACCGGCGATGCCAACAAGAATGAGCAACGCGAGCCCAGTGATCGCACGCTGCCACAATTTGCGCTGTCGCACTTCGCGTTCTTCTCGGCGTTCTACAACACCGAGCTTCCCAGTCGGCACGCGTCTTGTGTAACGATCGGTGCGCATTGCATTAGCGGTCTCTAATGCGCGACGTACTGGCGGGTCGACTGTAAACCAAAAAACTGTGCGACCAATTCCGATCGCATCGCCGTCATTTAAGCGTGTGGCTTTCTCGACTTTGGCGCCATTCAGCAACATGAGCGCGCCCAACTCTGGGACGAGGCGCACCGAGTCGCCATCGCGTTCGAGACGAGCGTGCACGCGCGACACTTCTGGCTCTTGCAGAAGAACGGTGCTCCCTGCTTCACGTCCAATCACCGTCGTATCGGGGCCGAGCGCATAGACGCGATCTCGCCGCGCATCGCGTAACCATCCGGTGCCTGTTCCCGTGACTGCCGCAGGGGCGGCTGACTCAAAATGGAACTCGTGGGCGCCCATGACGATGACGTCGCCAGGCTGCAATCGGTGCGGTTCGCCACTTAAGAGTTCGCCGTTGACTCGGATCTCCGCGTCAGAGCTTGCTCGACTGATTGTTGTGATTCCGAAATTCGCGTCAGCCATCACGAGCGCGTGCAGGCGAAGAAGATCAGGCTCACGGATCCGCCAACTCGCTTCGACCCCGCTGCCGATTGACAGCACGCCCAAGCCAAGTGGTCGCGTTTGGTCGCCGAAGATGAGATGGGCCATCTGAACGGTAGGGAGACAACGGAGGGTCGCCTGATGGCGTGTCCTCCAAAACGATTCTGAATTGAGAAGATAACTGGGGTTCACCTCGGTAAGGGTTAGTGAATAGTTTCCCGGTACGCTCTTTGCTCGTCTCCGCTCTGTTGGACCGAGTGTCAATCGGTTTCAATTGCCATGCGATGTCGTTGCAGGGATCGCCGGCGTGGCGCGTTCACAGCTTTCGGTGTCCGAATGAGAGAGAACACGACGAAATCGGTCCCCGTCCCGTCGGTCCGTCCGGCGACTGCGTACGCCGAAGACATGGCGCGCTTGGATCAAGACCATCCGTTTGGTGCCAGCGACGACGCGTGGCTTGTGCTTGCGCACGCGCTGCACACGTTCAGCGATCTGTCGTCGGAAGAGTTGGCGGCGGTTGTTCCGCGCGCTGCCGATTCGCTCGCGGTCAGCGCATTAGCATCGGGGCTTGGGTCACAATCAACAACGATGCGTGCAGCGCGCGCGCTCCGTGGGCTCTTGGCGGTTAATGCACAGACGTCGTCGCAGCGCGACGCGGTTGCGGAGCTCGTGATTTCGATTCAGGCAGTGTCTGAGGAGCAGGAGCTGGCGGGCGCATCGGGATTAGCGTACGCCACACTGAGCGGAGTGCTGAGCGCACTTGGTGACCGAATCGAGCCGCGTCTCCGTGGGAATGTGCTCGCGCAGCAAGGGCGTGCGACGCGTCAGCTTGGTGCAGTCGACGTCGCGCGCGAGTTGTACGAAGAGGCGTTGGCGGTGGGGTACGAGTGCGAGGCGTTGGATGTTGTCAGTAAAGCTTTGCTTGGTCTCGGAGTGCTGGCCTCAACGAGCGGCAACTATCCTCTCGCACGCGAGCAGTTCGAGCGCGCGCTGCTCAATGCAGATCGCTCGGCAGACCCCGAGTTAGTGCGTGCGGCGCATCACGGTCTGCTCAGCTCTGCAATTGGCGCAAACGATCTTGATGCAGCATTGATTCACGGGTGGAATGCGATGCGGCTCAGCATTACGCCAGAGCTTCGCGCAGAAGCACTGATGAACATGGCAGAAATTTGCCGACTAACGTCGGAGCATGACGCAGCGCTGCGAACATATAGAATTGCTGCCGATTGGACGACGCGGCGACATGTTCGCTTGCACGCATTGAGCGGCGCGCTCCAATCTGCTGTTGCGTTGCGTCGGCACGACGAAGCGAGACTCCTCCTCGGCGAGCTGGAGCTGGTGATCCCAACTGTCACGGATTTCTACTCACGCGCCATGGTCGGCGTCGAGATGGCTGAAGCGCTTGAGTTGATGGACGAGCATGTTGCAGCGGTCGGTCGACTGAACACCGCAATGGCGATCGCGTCAGAGAATGGCTTCCATAAAGTTATTCACCGCGCGGAACAGGTTGCGAGTAAGTGGCACTTCGCGCCTAGCAAAGCGGACAAGCCGAAGAAGGAAATCGGCAAAGTTCGCCCGCACAGATCGGCACATTTCCGGATGGTTGTGCGTACACTGCGCGGGCTCTCATTGGCCGCCCACTAATCGCGTTGACCTAGTACCAAGGAAGAGTCGGCTCGACGGAGCGATACCATGGCAACGTCGGTTCGTTCGTCTTTCGGTACCACGGAAGCGTTGGCTCTTCGGCTTTCTGCACGTTGTACCACGGAAGCGTCGGCTCGGCTGCTTTTTGTACACTGTACCACGGCAACGTCGGCTCCTTGCGCTTCAGTGAGTCGACATCAGCGCTGACCTTCGGCTCATCGTTCAGCGGCGATGTTGGATCGTTCGCGCAGGCAGAGAGGCCGGCAATGAGCAGGGTGAGAGCAGCGATGGTTGTGCGGTGGCGCAGCGTCGTCATGGTCGTTGTCCTGTGTTGAGTGGGGTAGTGCGTACAAGGATCGGCAGGGAGACGGCGAACACCGCACACGGTGCGGGCACCACCCTCACCGGATGGGAAACCGTGGAATTACCGTTGTTGAGCTCCAGCAAACTCAGCCATAAAAACGTCGGCGCACGCGTCGTTGCGGCACTCGTGCTTGACCGACATGATCTCGCACGTTTGCAGGATGCCTTGCGCCCGTCGCCAGCGGCGCCAGTCAGCGGGATACTGCACGCATTCTCTCGTCTGAGTGCGTTAGAAGCGGCACTTCAGCAAACGCATTACGACGTGCTCGTGATCGAACCGATTGATGCCGATGGTCGCAAAACCGAAGATGGGCTTCGCAGTATTCGGGGGCGGTATCCGCGACTCTCAGTGCTTGGTCATATCGTCATGAAACCCGGAATGTCTGCGCATGTGCTCTCTTTTGCGCGAGCCGGTGTGCATGAACTGATTGTCGCAGGCATCGATGATTCCGCGATCGTCCTGCGGCACACTATGCAACGCGCCGCTCGACGGTGCATGTCGGAAGAAGTCTTCGCCGAAATTCAGTCATCCCTATCGCCGGACGCGGCAGCGCTCGTGCGTTACTGCCTTGAGCACGCCAGCGAATCGCCAGACATTGATGACATCGCACGCGCGCTTGGTGTGCACCGCCGCACGCTGGTGAATCGCATGCGAAGTGCGATGCTTCCACCGCCGAGTGAATTGTGGGCGTGGTCGCGTGTGCTGCTTGCGGCGCGGTATCTGGAACTACCCAATCGCTCCGTTGAGTGGGTAGCGCACACGGTTGGATTCCCGTCTGCCAATGCGCTTCGGAATTCGCTGAAGAAGTACACAAGTTTGATTCCATCTGAGTTGCGCGAAGACGATGGATTTGCCCGCGCGCTGCTGGCATTCCGTGCCGCGCTACTGTCGTCATCTCGCGCAACGCGCCCCGTTCGCGTAGATGCCGCGCTCGTCATACAGCACCGCAGCAGAGTGAGCGTGAACAACGAGTTGGCGGTTGCAGTGGGTCACGCGTGACTGCAGCGGTGTGCGTCTACGGCACCTGCAACCTAGTGCAGCGGTAACACCTGGCCATCTGGCGGTAGCCAGCGTGCGCGAGCTTCGTCTGAGAACAATCGATCTTTGCTATAGTACTGAAGCGGAAGATCATGTCGGCCCCAAGCGTCGACGAGTGCGTTCGCATCGACAACAAATGGCGGCGCAATTGGGTGTCGGTTCGTGTGCAAGCTCACAACCTGCATAAAAAACACCGTCAATGTTTCATGGTATCCACTTTGCGGCGCATTCTCGATGCCAACCGCGTTGTTGTAGCGTAGAATCGCTGCGCGCATTGCGACGAGCGCAACATCTGGCGCGTGTTGACGTGCAAACGAAAGCGCAACGGTGAGATGCGCCCGATGATTCCACGCCGTTCTTGGTAGCTGCCCAGCGTGAAATGCGCTCAGTACTGCGCGCGCGTCGTCATCGGTTGCAAACGGCGCGGCAGTGAGGGCGACGTAGTCCATTGCAGAAATCTGTTACGGTCATCGCACCAGTGCATCCTCTCACCGTCTGATCCACGTACGACGAATCGCTGACTACGGTAGCGCTGCGCGCAGATTTTCAATGGTGATTACACCGCCATCGTCGGTCGCAAGTGTGCCGTACTCAATCCGTCGCGGATAGCCGAGCACGGCGTCGTATGTCACCGTCAGGTTTGTCGGCCGTCTTGTTTGTTCGAGGCGTACGAACGCGAAGACACTGTCCATGGGGTAGCGATACCTGAGCGGAGCCGCGACGCCGGTACGAGTGTTGATGATTGCCGTCACCGCTCCATTCCGCACACTCACACGCAACGGCCCGACAAAGTCGGTTGAGCAAAAGCAGAGCGAGGTGCTCTCAAAGTCGTAGTTCACGAGCCCGGCGTTTTTCCAACGGTTCTCGGCGTCTGAGAAATCGAGTGAGAGAGCTTCGGCTTCGGTTGGTTTCGACGACTGGCAGTTAACCAGACTGCTGACGACGAAGAGAGCGGCGAGGGCGTTCCGTGTGATTGCGATCATATGCAACTCCGGTTTGTTGTCTAGATCTGCGTACCGGGTTTGAACGCGGTCGGTCACCTTTACCGCACGCACATGAGGTGCCGTATCATTGCATGAGTTCGCTGGGCAACTTTGACTCCACGCCCGGCGTGGAGCGCCCCGCGGTGGCCCGTTACGCAAGTGCGACAACGGCAAGCGGAAGAGAATCACCATCTGGAACACACGCCTATTCGTCAACAGTTTTGTTGACGAATACATAAAGCAGAGTAGATTGCTCGCCATGGAAGAGATGGGGACGGCGCTGGTCGGATACCGCGGAGTGCAGGCTGATTTGCTGCTGGCGCTGAAAAAGCACCAGCCGTTGACGGCGCGCGAACTCGCGGCGCGATTTGCGGTGACGCCAAATGCCATGCGACGGCACCTCGAGACGCTGGAGGAGGCGGGCGTGGTGCGGCACACACGCGAAGTTCGCGGCGTTGGTGGACCAGTGCACGCATTTACGCTCTCTGGCAGTGGCGAGGCGCTGTTTCCTCGCTCGTATGCGAACGTTTTGCTTGAAACGTTGGGCGCAATTGCCCAGGAACATGGCCGGAGTGGCGTCACGGACTTTTTCCGAAGGAAGTGGACAGCGCTCTCCGCCGAAGCCACACCAGCGCTGGCGCAATTACCGCTGCACGAACGTGTGCAACTTGTCGCGGAGCTTTGGACGTCGTTGGGTTACATGGCGGAAGCGGACATCGATGTCGACAGCGCGCTGCCGGTGCTTCGGAAACACAATTGCGCGATCCGTGCGGTAGCGGAGGAGTATCCGGAAGTGTGTGAGACTGAGGCTGAATTTATCGCCGAAGCGATCGGTGTTCCGATTGAACGTCGTCAGCATATTCTGGCAGGATGCAATACATGTGAATACGTGGTGGGAGCGGCGCAACGCGCGCAACTCTCGCAGCAGATGGAAACAAGCAACGCCGGTGATCGGCGTGGAGATGTGTGACGCAATGAGCAGTGAAATCGAAGCCCTTGTTGGCCGCGAGTATCAGTATGGATTCGTCACGGATATTGAGACGGATACCATTCCTCCGGGCCTGAGTGAAGATGTGGTCCGGCTCATTTCATCGAAGAAGGATGAACCGGAGTGGTTGCTGGAGTGGCGACTGAAGGCCTATCGTCGTTGGCTGACGATGACTGAGCCGACGTGGCCGAACGTGCACTATCCGGCGATCGATTATCAGGCTGTGCGGTACTACTCCGCGCCCAAGACGGAGAAGCCGCTTGGCTCGTTGGATGACGTGGATCCAAAGCTCTTGGAGACGTACAAGAAGCTTGGTATTCCGCTCAACGAGCAGAAGATGTTGGCTGGCGTTGCGGTCGATGCGGTGTTCGATAGCGTCTCCGTCGGCACAACCTACAAGGCTGAACTGGCGACGCACGGCATTGTGTTCTGCAGCTTCAGTGAAGCGGTGCACGAGCATCCAGAGTTGATCAAGAAGTATCTGGGGAGCGTGATCCCGTACAGCGATAATTTTTTTGCTGCGCTCAACTCCGCCGTGTTCAGCGACGGCAGTTTCTGCTACATCCCGAAGGGTGTGAAATGCCCAATGGAATTGAGCACATACTTCCGCATCAATGCCGCCGATACAGGCCAGTTTGAGCGTACGCTGATTGTGGCTGAGGAAGGCGCGAGCGTGAGTTATCTGGAAGGCTGCACCGCGCCGAAGCGTTCGACGAACCAGTTGCACGCGGCCGTGGTTGAGCTGATCGCGCTCGATAACGCGACGATCAAGTACAGCACGGTGCAGAACTGGTATGCTGGCGATGAGAACGGCGTCGGCGGCATTTACAACTTTGTCACCAAGCGTGGCAAGGCGATGAAGAATGCCAAAATTTCCTGGACGCAGGTTGAGACGGGTTCTGCGATCACGTGGAAGTATCCGAGCGTGATCTTGCAGGGTGACAACTCGATCGGTGAGTTTTACTCCGTGGCGGTTGTCAACAACATGCAGCAGGCAGATACCGGCACGAAGATGATTCACATTGGTCGCAACACCAAGTCGAACATCGTGTCAAAAGGGATTAGCGCTGGCAAAGGGCAGAACAGTTATCGCGGCATGGTAAAGGTCTTGCCCAAGGCTGACGGTGCGCGCAATTACACGCAGTGCGACAGCATGTTGATTGGCAATGCCTGCGGGGCGCACACCTTCCCGTACATCGAGATCAACAACAACACGGCCACGCTCGAACACGAAGCATCAACGACGAAGATTGGTGAAGACCAGATTTTCTACCTGAAGCAACGCGGCATGAGTGCGGAGAACGCCGTCAGCATGATTGTGGCGGGCTTCTGCAAAGAAGTTTTTAAGGAACTGCCGATGGAATTCGCACTCGAAGCACAGCAACTGCTTGGCATTACACTCGAAGGCTCCGTCGGCTAAGCCGGTCGCCAGAACACTTATCACGCTGCAAGCGAGACTACATATCATGCTCGACATTTCGAATCTGACTGCGACCGTTGACGACAAAGACATTCTGCGCGGCATCAATCTGACCGTGAAGGCCGGAGAAGTGCACGCCATCATGGGTCCGAATGGCAGCGGCAAGAGTACGCTCGCGCAGGTACTCGCCGGACATCCATCGTACGAAGTGACCGGCGGAACGGTGCTGTTTGAGGGCGAAGATCTGCTCGAATTGGAGCCGGAAGAACGCGCGCACAAAGGCGTCTTTCTCGCCTTTCAATATCCGATTGAAATTCCCGGCGTCAGCAACGCGTACTTTCTGCGCAGCGCATACAACGCGATGCGCGTGGCTCGTGGTTTGGAAGAAGTCGATCCCATGGACTTTCTCGACGTCATGGAAGAGAAGCTCAAGATCGTCGAGATGGATGACGCGATGCTCGCACGCAGCGTGAACATGGGCTTCTCTGGCGGAGAGAAGAAGCGCAACGAGATTCTGCAAATGGCGGTGCTTGAGCCGAAGCTCGCAATTCTCGATGAAACTGACTCTGGATTGGACATCGATGCCTTGCGTGTTGTGGCAGAAGGCGTCAACAAACTGCGCCGTCCCGACAATGCGACAATTGTTGTCACGCATTACCAGCGCTTGCTGAATTACATCGTGCCTGACTTTGTGCACGTACTGGCCGGCGGCCGCATCATTCGAAGCGGCGGAAAAGAACTCGCGATCGAATTGGAAGAGAAGGGCTACGACTGGTTGCTGCAGGAGGCGGTCGCGTGAGCGTTTCGCACTGGCAGGCGGCGTTTGCCGCTCGCGCGCAACGTGACGAACCACTGTGGCTCACACCTCTGCGTCGCTCCGCCATGACCACCTTCAACGCGCTCGGCTTTCCAACGCCTGCGCTGGAAGATTGGCACTACACGTCGTTGGCGTCGATTGCGACGGTGCCGTACACGCTGAGCGCCCAAGCTTCAGCGACGACAGTCGCGGATCTGACGCCGTACATGATCAACGCGGATTGGCCAACCGTCGTACTGCTGAATGGCAACTACTCGGCTGCGCTTTCGTCGCTCGATTCCTTACCGGCTGGAATACGCGTGATGGATCTGGCGCGTGCTGCGACGGAATTGCCCGCGGTACTTGAGCAGCACTTGGGCAAGATCGCGGTGGCAGAGCACGCGATGACATCACTGAACACTGGATTAATGCAGGACGGTGTGCTGGTCAACGTGCCGAAGCATGTGGCAACGGAAGTACCAATTCATCTGCTGCACGTGGCCGACGCAGGCGCTGCAGGTGCTGCGAGCTTTCCGCGAACGCTGATTGTTGCCGAGCCGTTCTCAAAGGCAACCATTATCGAGAGTTTTGTGGGACTCGCAGATGTGGCGTACTTCACGAATCACGTGGCTGAAGTAGTGGTGGGTGCGAACGCAACTATTACGCACTCCAAGATTCAGCGTGAGTCGGATTTGGCAACCCATATCAGCACCACCGAAGTGCATCAGGCGCGCGACAGCCATTACATGAATTTTTCAATGGCGATGGGCGCGATACTCAGTCGTACCAATGTGTACACCATTCTGGATGGCGAGAATTGTGGTGCCACGCTGAACGGTTTGTATCTTGGCAAAGGCTCGCAGCACACCGATCACCAGACGCGTATTGAGCACGCGAAGCCGAACTGTTTCAGCCGCGAGTTGTACAAAGGCGTGCTTGATGATTCGTCGCGCGCGGTGTTCAACGGCAAAGTGCACGTGCACCCGATTGCGCAAAAGACAGACGGCAAGCAGAGCAACCACACGCTACTGCTCTCGCCTAACGCCAAGATCGACACCAAGCCGCAGCTCGAAATTTTTGCCGACGATGTGCGCTGTACGCACGGCGCAACAGTTGGTCGGATGGACGAAGCAGGGCTGTTCTACATGAAGAGTCGTGGAGTGCCTGCGGAAACCGCGCGCAAATTGTTGACCTACGCCTTTGCGGCCGATGTGCTTGAGACGATCGAAAATGAAACCGTCAAGCAGGCGCTGGAGCAGTTGACGCTGGAGCGCTACGCCGGTGATGGAGTGGCGCGAGTTCCCGCGTGATGATTGGCGTCTTCCGTCTGGATGATTAAATGTCGGATCTCGACGAGCTGTATCAGAGCATCATTCTCGATCACAACCGTCGGCCGCGCAATTATGGCGAGCCGACGGCGTCGAATCGTCGTGCCAGCGGGCACAACCCGCTCTGCGGTGATGAAGTGACGGTCTGGCTAACGGTCAATGACGACGTGATAACGGACGTGCATTTTGTTGGCCAAGGATGTGCCATTTCAAAAGCGTCGACATCATTGATGACCGAAGCAGTGCGCGGAAAAACGCGCACTGAGGCGTTGGGAATGTTTGATCGTGTGCACGACTTGCTCACTGGCAAAGCAGACCCAATGACTGAACGCAAAACACTGGGCCAAATCGCTGCGCTGGGTGGTGTCTCACGCTTTCCGATTCGCGTCAAGTGCGCCTCACTGGGCTGGCATGCGTTCCGGAATGCGTTGCAGAACGAAATTGCGTCAACCGAATCGGCATCATGATCACATCTCTTGCGCCACGCAGCGATTTCCCGTTGCTCGCTGCCGCACCAGCACTGCATTATCTGGATTCCGCTGCCACCGCGCAGAAACCGCAGGTAGTGCTTGATGCGCTGGCGCGTTTTTACACATACGACAACGCGAATCCTCATCGCGGTGCGTATGAGCTTTCCGCCAGAGCGACTGAGCGCTATCACGATGCGCGCGCAACCATCGCCCGGTTTATTGGCGCGACGCATGCGGAGTGCACACTGTTCGTGCGTGGCACCACCGAAGCGATGAATCTGATCGCGTACGGCTGGGGCGAGACGCATATCGCCGCGGGAGATGCGATTGTTGTGACGGCGATGGATCATCACGCCAGCTTCGTCACCTTTCAACAACTGGCCAAGCGCACCGGCGCTGAGTTTCGCATTGCCGAGCTGACGGATGACGGGCAGATCGACATGCAGCACCTCGCAACACTGCTGGATTCGCGTGTGAAGCTGGTGGCGTTCCCGCACGTTTCAAATGCGCTCGGCACGATCAATCCGGTTCACGAGATTGTAGCGATGGCGCATCGCTGTGGAGCGATCGTCGTGTGTGACGGTGCACAGGCAGTGCCGCACTTGGCAGTAAGTGTTGAAGCTCTTGGTGTCGATTTCTACGCGTTCAGCGGCCACAAGCTTGGCGGACCAATGGGCATCGGCGTGTTGTGGGGAACGCAACGCATGCTCGAACAGATGTCGCCGTGGCAGTTTGGTGGCGACATGATTGAAGTGGTGGGCGATCAAGACACCACGTTCAACGCACTACCGCATCGCTTTGAGGCAGGAACACCAAACGCGGCCGATGCGGTTGGGTTGGCAGCGGCGTGCGACTACCTCAGCGGCATTGGTATGGATCGCGTGCGTGAACATGAGCGCGCGCTGACCGCAGCGCTGCTCGTCGAGTTGAGCAGCATGGATGGCATCCAAATTTTTGGACCTCTGGATGCTGAACTTCGCAGCGGTGTCGCGAGTTTTGCATTCGAGGACGTACACGCCCACGATCTGGCGACGATTCTTGACGAACACGGTGTCTGTGTGCGGGCGGGACATCATTGCGCGCAGCCGCTCATGCGCCGCCTGGGTGTACCAGCCACCGCGCGTGCGTCGCTCTGGGTGCACTCCACGACGGATGACATCGACGCGCTGTTGCACGCGTTGCACCACGCTAAGTCATTATTCGCCGATGCCGTTACCCGCTGACCTGCCGGTGCCGGTCGTAGCGCCAACGCCGAGCGATGCTGGCGTGGCGTCGTTGTATCAAGAAATTATTCTGTCGCACTACCGCGCCCCAAAGCACAAAGGGGTGCTCGAGCGCGCGTCGCGCAGCGTTGAGCACCGTAATCCACTTTGCGGCGATGTGATGACCATGCACCTGCGTGTAGAGGGCAACCGGATTGTGGATGCGGCGTTCGAGGCGCGTGCCTGTTCAATCACGCAGGCGACCGCCTCCATGTTGCTCGACCGACTCATTGGTGCAACCGTCGTTGACGCGCGCGCTGTGATCTCACGCATTGAGCAACTCATCGAGACGAGCGCGCCTACGAGTACTGCGGAACAGGCGGCGTTGGGCGATTTGCGGGCGCTGCAAAGCGTGGCGCGATTCCCTGCGCGAAAGGCCTGCGTAAAACTGGTCACGGGTGCGCTGACCGAGGCGATGACGTAGCGCGCGGGGAGCTGGCGAGAACCGCTAGCTCCGGCTGCGCAGAGATGGCGTGACACCACGGGATCGTGTTACGAGACAAGCCCTTCGCCGTCTGTTCCTACGAAGATTCGCGACATTTCGAGAGCGAGCCCGGCCGGACTTGCCCGCTGCGTCTGGTTGTGTTTCTTCCCCTACTCCGGACGGCGACCGCGCCGCCCGGAATCCTTTTGCCTGCGCTTTCATATATGACGACACGCACCCTGTTTCGGGCGGCGTTTGCTGCATCTGTTCTGTTTATCTCGGCATGCGGTGGCAAGAAGACACCGACGCAACCCGGCAACACCGCCAGTCTTGGTGTTTCATCTGCGGCTGCGACTCTCTCTGTTGTGCAGAGTGCCAACGCAACCGTCGCGATCACCGTTTCGCGCACCAACTACACCGGCGATGTGGCGCTGACCGCTGACGGTCTCCCCAGCGGTGTGACGGCGACGTTCGCCCCTGCAGCGCTCACCGGCGGCGTGACCAGCAGCAGCTTGCAGCTCACGTCATCTGGGTCGGCGGCTGTCGGCGCGGCAACCGTGACCGTGCGAGCGCGTGGTACCGGCGTCGCGGATGCGACAACGAACATTGCGTTGACGGTCACCGCCGCAACGGGTGGCAGTGTCACGCTTGCTACCACTCCGCCAACCGCATCGATAGTTGCAGGACAGACCACCAGCAGCGTAGTCGCGATCACGCGCGCAGGTGGTGCGAATGAGGTAAACATGACGGTGACCGGTGCACCAGCCGGAATGACGACAAGTTTCTCGACAGCGAATCCGGTGACTGCACCAACCGTCACGCTTGCCGTCTCGACAACCACCGCCGTTGTACCGGGTGCATACACACTCACCGCTCGCGCGAACGGATCGGGCCTCACGGAAGCAGTCGCAACGTTCGTGGTGACGGTGAGCGCGCCGCCGAGTAGCTCGATTACATGGCGATTCTGTGACACGCAGCGTACGCCAATCTGGTTTGCAATTCAGGACGGGCTCACCGGCTCATGGAACCGCATCACTGAGACCACAGCTGGCGTCTACACGTTTGGGTACGGTCAGCCACAGGTTGGTATCGCAACCGTGAGTGTCGAGAACAGTGTCACTGTTACGCGTGTTCGCTACTTCGGTTTGTCTGAGGTCAGCGCTGCAGCGGCGGCGGAATGCACCGCGAATCCATCGGCTGGAACAAAGACTGTTACCGGATCGATCTCTGGTTTTGTAGGAGCAACGGAGACCGGAACCGTATCACTTGGCAGCGCACTCTCTAGCCCCACATCGATTGGTAATCCGACATTCACGGTGAACCGTGTGCAGAACGGGCCGCTGGATCTTGTCGCAGTGCGTGGTGACGTGTCGACGAGTTCTGTGCTCCGTGTGCTGATTCAACGGACGCGCGATATCGCAGACAACGGCACAGTCGGCGTGCTCGATTTGGCTGGCGGACCATCGATTGCGCCGACCACCGGTTCGTTCACTATCACCGCACCAAATGATGGAGCGTTGGTTGGGACGAATCGATTTGTGACAGCCAGCGGTGCGGCGGCCGGCTTTACGATCAGTTCACTTTCAACTGGCACTGCGGCATCGTATCAGGGTGTGCCAGAAACCAGCATGAACGCCAGCGATGTGCAGCGTATTGACGTGACGCAGAATGCAGGCTCCACGCTCACACGTTTCATCTCGCGCTTCACGCGTGGTCCAGCCAGCGTCTCAGTCAGCATGCCCGGCGATCCCGGTTCACCGACAGTCACCAGCGCCGGCACCACGCCATACCCGCGCGCGACCGCAATCGGATCACTGCCGGCTGCATTCAACACCGACGTTGCAGTGATCTTTGCGCAAAGTGCGCGGTCGCGTCGCTGGGAAATGTCGGCCACCGCAGGGGGTCGCGCAGTGATTGCAAACTACGCGTTCACCATGCCTGACTTCAGCGCCCTCACAGGCTGGCAAAATACGTGGGCACTTGGCAGCGGACCAGCAGATGTGACGAGCAATTTCTCTGGCCAGAGCGGTCCCGCCGCACCAGCATCGGGCGCCATCACATTCACCACCGGCCGACTCGGAACGTTCACGTTCTGAGTAGACGGCTCTGCACTTGTAGCGAGACTACCGCGACAGAAATCTGCTAATTGCAAATAGACAACGGGCACCTCAACATACGAGGGGCCCGTTGTCTTTTCAGAGCGGCGTGATTCAGCAGAGTGCACATCTAATTGTGCGAGCACTTCGCCGTGCCGGATTGCTATGCGTTGCTGCAAGTGCAGCACGTACGGAGCAAACGAAGAGATACACGAGCAGCTACGGTCAATGCGCTACGGCACCAGCGCAGTACGCGGTACTCCTAACTCTTCCGGTGAGGGCAGAACTTTCGTGCGCTTGTACTGCGCAATCGCGAGCCGGAATTTATCACTACGCTGAATCCACAACTGCGCCGCGTTGTCATACCGGTTCAGCAGATTGCCCAAATACGTCGGTCGATTTTCGTTGGCCCATGCATGTTCATACACTTCGCGGCCGAGGACGTAGCCTTCTTTCAAATCGTTCACGCGACCGTTAAGCGGCGATGCGATATCGTTCATCTCTTCAATCGGCGTGTGGTTCGCCGGTGACACCGCTTTGTTGTACATCGCGGCAATTTCATCGGCGAACTGGAACTTCATACCAATAAAATCCAGGCGACGTCCACCAACTTCCATCGCTTCTAACGCGTCTTGTTCGCGTAAGTCAGGCTGGATGGCACGTGCGCGCGCAATCAGCACCAACGCCGATTCAGCCTGGATGCGAAGCGCACTCAGACCGGGACGTACGCGTGCGGCAATAACCTGCCCTTCTGCCGTCCACGGATCGAGCCAGTACAACTCATTGCGGCCATCGCTCTGGTTGGTTTGCACAAGCGCCGCGTGCGCCGCCGACAGTTTCTTCTGCGCGTCGTTGATCATACCTGTGGTATCGCCGTGAAACACGACGCCATACGCACGCTCAAACTCTTCAATACTTGATTCGCCTTGCTGCCAACCAGCCGCGGCACCAAACAGCACGCCCATCCAGAGCTGCTCGAACAACGCGTCGCCGTCATCATCCCAATTGGTATTGAGTACGCCCGTAGAACCCATGCGTTGTCCATCGCGTACAAATGCCTGAATGTTGCGCAGTGCAACGGTGTTGTACGGATAGACTCGGCTCCAGTTGTTTACACCAGGTGCCACCCACGTCTCGCGACCCGCGTCAACAAAGGGCTTCAAGCAGCGATCAAAACCAGTGAACGACCAGTAGTCCCAGCAGATCGCGACCATGTTCTTGGGCAGCGTCCCAACCAGTTTGGGTGATTCCATCGCAATGTCAGCCCAAATCATCAGGCGCTTGCCGAGCGGTTGTAATGCGCGGTCAATATCGCTGACGAACTTCAGATAGACGGGGCCAAGCCCTTCACGCTGTACGCGTTCGCGGGTTTGCCCGCGACCAAGTTCCACCGTTTCGTCAGCGCCAATGTGTAAGAAGCGCGACGGAAAGAGCGAGTCGATTTCACTGAACCACGATTTTATCAGCTCCATTGATCCGGCGTTTCCTGGCGCCAACACGTGACCGTGTGGAGTCTCGGCAAGCGGCGCGTATATCTCGTACTTCAGCACATGATGCAGATGCCCAAATGCTTCCTGTTCGGGAATCACTTCAATGTGATACTTCGCAGCGTAGGCAACTAATTCGCGCACATCTGCATGCGTCATCGCGCCGCGCGGTGGCGCGATTAGCGGATTTGCTGAGTAGGCGAGACTGTGCTCGTAGTATGGCGAGTACACGTTGAGTTTAAACGCCGCGAAACGACGAATCTGCGCCTTCTGGTACGTGAGCGTCGGAATTGGCCCGCGCGAGAGATCGTCATGAAAGCCGCGATACTTCATCGCTGGCCAATCGCGAATGGTTGCCGCCTGGAAACGCGCCGACGCGCCGTTTCCGTGCACTAATTGCTTTAGCGTCTGAACGCCATAAAACACACCACGCGCGTTCGCACCGATAACGTGCGCGCCGGTCGAGTCGGCAAGCAGCAGATAGCCTTCCGCTGTCATCGCTGAGTCGAACACCATTTTGTGATCGCGCATCACTTGTCGCGCACGCGCAGAGTTCAGGCGCAACAGCTCTACTCTGTAGCGCGAAGCAGTTGCAACGCTGTCGGCTGGAATACGACGCTCGCGCAACGCCTCCGCCAGATCACGAGCGGTGAACGCGTCATCCTCTCCATCGGTGTGCGAAATCGTCACGCCGGTTGGTATGCCGACGCGGGCGCCGCGGACAACTTCACGCGGCAGCGGGATAAGCGGAAGTGGTGCCTGCTGCGCCACCAGCGGCGCGACGGAGACACAGAGCAGAAAAGTGGCGAGGAAGCGCATACTGAAATGTGACACGGGGCACCGGCGAATGGACATAGCGAGTCGTCAAAAGTCGCGCGACAATGTTCGGATTGAGGGTTCCCTGTCGCCGTATCTTGTTCCCATGCAACTCGATATCCCTACTGAAGCATTCGCCGCCTATCTCTTCGATCTGGATGGGACGCTGATCGACTCCATGCCTGTTCATCTTCGCGCGTGGGCGGTGGCAATGGAGCGCGCGGGATTGGCACCGGGTGCTTTCGATGCGGAATACTTCTACGCACTCGGCGGCGTGCCAACACTAGAATCGGCGGTGCTGTATGGCACGCACTACGGCCTGACGCTCGATCCGCATCGTGTTGCCGAAGAGAAGGAATTGCTCTACTTAGAACTGCTGCACGAGGTGCGCGTGATTGAACCGGTAGCTGCATTCGCGCGAAAAGTTGCCGCCACGCATCCGGTCGCAATTGTGACCGGCGGTGGACCGGAGATCGCACTTCCTGCGCTTGATGCAACCGGACTGCGTTCGCTATTTGCGATCGTGATCACACCCGAGGACGTGGCACCCGGGCGCGGTAAACCAGCGCCGGATATGTTTTTGTTGGCAGCCGAGCGACTTGGTGTGCAGCCGTCGGAGTGTCTAGTGTTTGAAGATGCGCAGCCCGGCATTCTAGCGGCGCGTGCGGCGGGAATGCAGGTGGTTGAAGTTCCTCGCACGTAGCGCGGCATTGTTGATGCGGTCGTCAACGCGCGCATTCAACAGATCATGTTGGCGTCCGAGAACATTCACACACCGTTCGGTGGTTTGCACGCGCAGTCAGCCGATCATGTTGGCGTCCGAGAACATCTTTGCACCGTTCGGTGGTTCGCTCGCGCAGTCAACATGTGCGTCGAATTTCACGCTGCGGAAGTTGCGAAGTTTATACTCTGTGAGCCAACGGAGGATTACGCATGATCGCTACACTGCCGCGCCACCATGCCTGACGCTCGCGACGTAATCTGCGCGCAGCTGCGTCGCGATTGGACCCGGCGAACCACTACCAATCGCCACGTTATCGACGCGAACAATCGGCATCACGAATGCCGTCGCACTCGTCACAAATGCTTCATCCGCGCCACGCAGTTCATCTGCGGTGACCATGCGTTCCGTGATTGCGATACCACGCGCCGCTGCCAGCGCGAATGTTCGCTGACGCGTTATGCCGGGCAGAATGTCGGTGCCGAGCGGGTGGGTGTGCAGCGCTCCGTCTTTGACAAGAAAGAGTGTCGCTGAGCCACCTTCGGTAAGATGGCCATCTTCAACCATCAGCGCTTCGAATGCGTTGGCCGCTTTCGCTGCTTGTTTCGCGAGCACCTGTGGCAGCAGTGCGATGCTCTTGATATCGCGACGTGCCCAGCGCTGATCGGGAACAAGGATTGCTGACGCGCCAGCCGCGGCGCGTGGATGCGCGATCACATTCAGCGCGCGAGCGTATGCAACAATTGAGGGCTTCTGCACCTCAGGGAATGCAAAGTCGCGCTCGGCCACACCGCGCGTCACTTGCATGTACACGAGACCTTCGGTGACTGCGTTTCGCTGCATCAACTCTGCGAGCATTTCGTGCAGCGACGGTCGCGGCATGGGTAGTGCGAGCTGGATCTCTCCCAGTGAGCGTTCCAATCGGTCCAGATGAGGGCCGTCATCTACGAAGTGACCGTCGACAATGGCGATGACTTCATACACGCCGTCGGCAAACAGAAAGCCGCGGTCGAAGATTGAAACCACGGCCTCGGCCTCAGGCACAAAGGCGCCGTTTACGAATGCGATGCGAGTCATCGTGGCAAGTTACAACGGCGCGCTCCTACGGTAGTTTGTTGCCATGTATGCTCTCGTCCTGATCCGTTATCGCGTGCCCGTGGACATCATCCAGGCCGCCACTGAGGACCATCGTGCTTATCTGCGCGGCTTGAAGGAGGCCGGCGTCGTGATTGCGAGCGGCGCCTTTGATCCGCGCACCGGGGGCGGCCTGTTGGTTCGCGTTCCTGATGACGGCGCGCACGCCACGCTCGACAGTATTCGCGACAACGACCCCTACTGGCAGCGTGGCTTGGCGAGCTACGAGTTGATTCAGTGGAATGTGGGCATTGGTCGAGAGTCGCTCGATTCACTGTAGGCGCAGTGGCTGGACTTGACTCACCGGAGACCAACGTGACACGCCGATGGTGGCGCGCGCCGACCGTTGCAGTGTGGCTGGCTGTTGAACGCTTCGCGCATGCACGCGGTGCGCTGCCAGCGACATTCTTGTGGAATCTCGCGCAAGGCTCTGTTGTGCCGGGACCTGTCGAGCTGATGTTCGCACCGCTCGCGATCGCGGAACCGAAACGGGCGTGGTCCTTAGCGAGTGCCGCAACACTCGGCTCAGTGTTGGGCGGCTGCGTAGCGTACTGGATTGGCGTGACCGCATTCGCGACGGTCGGAGCAAAATTGCTCGCGCTGCTTGGCGTGTCAGATGCGCAGATCACCGAATCCATTGCGCTGATGTCAAAGCACGGATGGTGGTTCATTCTTGGGAGTACGCTGACGCCAATTAGTACGAAAGTTGTGGCGATTGGCGCTGGCGCCGCGGGGGTTCCGTTGCCGGTGTTTGTGTTGTCGTTGGCGGCAGGGCGAGTGGCGCGGTTTGCGTTAGGGGCGGTATTGGTGCAAGGGGGGCGTGGGGTGATTGATCGGTGGCGCGAGCGAGTTACTCGACGCTAAGCGCATCGATCAGTCGCGAGTCATCCACATACTCGCAGCGCGACTATTCATGTCCGGCGCAAGCAAAGTCGAGCTCCATCATTTTACCCGGCGGCAACGCCTGCCACTCCGTGACCAACTCGGCAAGCCGCGCTCGAATTCTGACGAGCTCCGCATCGCTCAAATCCCGCCACACCCACACCGATCCGCTGTTCGCAAACCACTGCTGCACGCTTGCATTGAACTCTTCAGCCGACCACGTCGCGCCACTCGCACGCTCACGATCCAGCATGCCGACAATTATCTCCGATCCATCCATGTCGGCTGGCATCCGTCCGCGTGGCCATGGCGCCTCGAAGTCGGTTAAATCCCAACCGTCAGCAACCAGTCCGTAGAAGCCACGCCGATGTTGCAGCTCTGACTCTACGACGAAGTGCGTGAGGTCGTGCTCGGCAAAAAACTGCGCCTTTCCGGTGTTGCCGCGTTGCCATGTTACGGAACCATCGCGCCGCACGCAGCGAAAAATCAGCGTGCCATCAACGCGTTTTTCAAACTGGAGACGGAGGAGCGGTAGCATCCAAAAAATTTACGCGCCCGCGGTAAGAACTCCACCCGCCATCCGTAGCGCCACGCCGCCCAATGTCGCCGCTTCCAGCGCATCATGCGTGACCAAGACTGTCGAAATGTCACGCGCACTCGCCCACGCCAGCACCGCAGCGCGCACCGATCCGCGTAGCGCGCTGTCCATCGCAGCGAACGGCTCATCCAGCAACAGCGTGCGTGGTTCACGCGCGAGCGCACGCGCGAGTGCCACGAGCTGACGTTCACCACCACTTAACGTTGCCGGAAACTTATCCAGCAACGGTGCGACACTCAGTATGTCAATTACATCCCGCACGACCGCTGACTTACGCGCGCCGTATGACACATTCTCGCGCACGCTCAGATGCGGAAAAAGCATCGCGTGTTGATACACCAGCCCAACATCGCGCCGTTCAGGCGGCAGTGCTGTCACATCGACATCGCGCAGCACTACCGAACCACTGGTGCGCACACGCACTCCTGCGATTGTTTCCAGAAGCGTCGTTTTGCCAGCACCAGTGGGCCCGGTCAGCACGCCGAGCTGTCCAATAGGCACGGTGAAACTCACGCGCTCCAGCGCGAAACCCGGCACACGCACGGTCAGTTCGTGTACGCGAATCACGTCGTGTCTCTGCTGCGCGTAAGTCGAATCACGAGCAGAAAACCGGTCGCCACGCAGATCAGCGCCGCAGCTACCGGCAACGCCTCGCGCAATCCGTACGTCACATACCGATCATACGCCAACACACTCGCCACGCGCGGATGATACGCCACCAACACAATCGCGCCAAACTCACTGGTTGCGCGTGCCCACGTGGCGGTGGCGCCGTTCACAATGCCATTGCGGGCCAACGGCAATGTCACGCGGCGCACCGCGCGCCACCGATCGTCGCCCAATGTTCTCGCGACCGACTCAAGCCGCGCATCAACGCGCGCGATCGCTTCGCGTGCACTCAGTATGAACAGTGGTGCGCTGACCACCAACATCGCCAGCACAATGCCGAGCGGCGAACTTACGATCGCTAATCCAAATCGTGACGCAGCGCTGCCGATCGCACTCTCACGTCCAACGGCTAGCAACAACGCGATTCCAATGACCGGGTGCGGAATGACAAGCGGCAATTCCAGCAACGCCTCAACCACCGCGCGGCCACGAAACGATACGCGCGCCAGCAGATACGCCACCGGCAATCCGCCCAATACCGTCAAGGCCGTCGCCATGGTCGCGCACAGCACAGTCAGCGCGAGCGAGCGTTGCACTTCCGCGTCTTGAAACGCCTCCAACACACCCGATGCGCCGGCGGCAAACACCAGCGTTCCAGTGGGCAGTATCAGCGCCAGGAGCAGCAGCGATCCAACGAGTGTCGCAAATCCAGTCAGCAGCGAGCGAAAGACCGGACGCGTCACTGGGCGATGCGCATTTTGCTACGGAGTGTGGTTACTCGCACGGAGTCCAACACATCAAGTCCGGCGCGCCGCATGATCCGGCGGCTCGTGCTGTCTTGCAGACGATCACGCAGCGTCGCAGCGCCCACGACGTCTGCGCCATTCGTCACGATGGCCATCGCATACCGAATTGGTGAGCCAGCAATCACGATCGAATCACCCGGTTGGTCACCGGCCACGCGCACAGCGGCTCGCATATAGAATGACGAATCTGCCGCTGATCCCAGATCGATTTGATTACCGAGTGTGATGTATTTCAGCTTCAACGCCTTCGCGAGTGACTCGTAGCACCATGCTGCATCAACTTCTCCAGTTTGCACCAGCGCCGCCAGATCGGCTTCGTTGCCACGCATGATATCCTCTGGCGACGCCAGCGCGAGCTGTGCTGCTAAACCTGGGCGTTGCATCGCCAGTTCCGCCAGTTTCCACA
>JANNWU010000151.1:0-3320 GCA_031408755.1 Gemmatimonadaceae bacterium
ATGTCCAGTAATGGGCTCAACTCTTTCCATCGGCTGGCATCGATCTCTTGCATGTGCTGTTCCGGTCAGTGGGGAGTACTCGGGTTAAACTTTCGCAGATACTGCATGCATACGCGTGCAAGGCTAACTGACGAAGTGCGCGCTGGCGGCTCTGCGATAACCGCAGATTCCAACGCCAAGCACCGCTCGACTTCCGCAATCAAACTCGGCGCATCCGTGCGCAAATCGTCGAGATACGCGCGACGTCGGGCCCAATCCAACAGACGTGCGGTGCTGAGTAGCGGTGCGGCAGCGCGCGAGACAACAATGGCGTTCGGCATCGGTGATGACATGGAGAGAGAGAGAGAAGCATTCGCGGTGACTCGCGACCCTTGCACTCTCTCAATCGAATTCGGCCCGCAGAAGCCGACACCTACACCGTCATCCAGCCGGATCACACGCCAGCTACACGGCGCCACTCTCATCACGCGTCCACGTCGTGACACGTGAGGCCAGCAGCATCCGCGCCTTTCGCCAGTCGCGTTGGACCGTGCGCTCCGACACACCGCGTAACGCCGCGATCTCTATAAATGCAAAACCGCAGAAAAAATGGAGGTCAACCAGCTCCGCTAATCGCGCATCCAACTCAGTTAACTCAGCCATCGCCACCGCGAGCGCGTCCAGATCAGGCGTACTCGTTTCATCATGCACGGCAACACCGATATCACTAAGCGTTGTGAAGTGAAACTCGCCACCGCGCTTTTGTGCTTTCCGGTTCCGAACGCGATCAATGACCATCCCGCGCATCACACGCGACGCATACGCGAAGAACCGTGCTTTGTCAGGAAATTCAGTGCCGGCACGCGACGACATTTGCAGATACGTATCGTGCAAGAGCGTGGTCGTGCCGAGCGTGAAGTCTGGCGACTGACGCCGCAGATGCGACTCCGCTAGCCGATGCAGCTCGGCGTAAAGCACCGCGAACACTTCTTCAACCGAGGCGCGATCACCAGCCTCAGCCGCAGTTATCAGATCATTTACCGAGACACCCATGCTGAATAGAAGAGTTGATGGATGAGGATACGCTAATCCTTGCGCAGCATTGTGGAAGCCGAAATGCTAACGCGCGTTGAGAGACGTCAGGTTGAGCGTGCGGATCTCGACGGCCGCACCTTCTGACTGAATCGCGATCTGCCCACGATCGACGGTGGCGTTGGTGCCGCGATTCACCTTGGCTCCGTTGACTGTCACGGTGATCGTTCGTCCGCGGACCTCAACCACCATCCGATTCCACTCGCCGAGCGGACGCTCCGCGTTGTCGGAGAGGTTGGCGATGCGTCGGCCTTTCCCTTCTCTGATGCCCCAGTCCGCACGGGGACCGCGACGACACACCATGTTCGGCACCGTGATGTCTTCGACGATCACCCAGAAGTCACCAGCATTGCCGGATTCCATTTGCACTTCGATGGATTTTGGAAACATGCCATACAGCGCGCGTGGTGTCGACGCGTGCACCAAGACGCCAGCATTGCCAGGCGCGCCGGTAAATCGATACTCAACTTCCAGCGTGTAGTTGCGATAGACCGCGTCGGTGATCAGATGTCCGCGCGGTTCGCCCGCGATCACAAGCACGCCGTTGCGCATAGAGAACGGAGACGGGAGCGTTGGCGTCGTGTCGATGGCGGGAACGTCGGTGTGCCAGCCGGTGAAGTCGCGGCCGTTGAGCAGTAGGCGAGGTTGGGCGTGCGCCTGCAACGTAGAGAGCAGCGTCATCGCGCAGCCGAGCAGCCATGCACTCTGTCGCATCAGGAAAGTTCCTCGCTCACGATGAGTTGCATAATCACAATATACGCTTCGCGCATCACGCGTTGACCTGCTCCGCCACAAACTTGTCCAATCGTGCTTTCACCCCGCTCCTGTTGCGCAGTGCTTGAACAAGCTTACTCGCATGCCACACGCAGAGCGTCAGAAGTAGGAGAACCAAAGCAAGGCGCAGCAACGCTTTCCAAAGTGTGCCAACCGTGCGCGTGGTCTCCACAAAGATGAGCGGTTCCCCTGCCTCGTTCGCTTCGCGACGGACAATCAGTCCGCGTATGTCAAAATTTCCTGCACGCTCGCCGCGAGCCACCGCAAGATAGTTGTCCCACTGCGTCTCAATGCGCGAGTCGGTGAATGCGACCGAATACGCTAAGTCGTCTTCACGGGAAATCTTCATCACCCGAGTCGGATTATTATGCTTTGTGCCGACGAGGTTGACGCCACCACGCTGGGCGGTCAGCGCCGCGTTGAGCGTGGCCATCGCGTGTTCTCGCATCAACTCCTCAGCAAGTACTCGCGCTTGCGAGGCCAATTGCTTCTGCCTTCGCGCGTCGACAATTACTTGACTGCTGTCAGAAATACTCCCGCCGCGCGCGAGTGCGAGAAGCTGCGACCATGAATCTCTTGAATACTCTGACTCAATAACTGCAACGGCGCTCACCGTTTGCTGCTGCAGTCGTGTGCACAGCATTGCAGCAGGCTCGGAAGCCGGGATCGCCGTACACACCGAATCCAGCATCGTCACCAGTCTCGCCGCGCCGTACACTCGGCGAAGCTGCATCTCTGACTCTACGGGACGTAACACGCTCGCGACACTGTCATCGGAACGGGTTGCGCGACGCACTCCCAATACCGTGTTCAGCAACTCCAACCCGTTGTCGCGACGCGCGTCGAGGAATGTCCCGTCCAGTAACGATTGCAGCGCAGCAGATTTTGGTAACGTACCGAGCGCAAATGGCACACCACCCCAACGCAGATGCTCGCACGATACATCCGGCGGCAGTCCGGTTCCTGGTTGATCGATTACCGAACAACGCGCATTTCCGCGTGCGTGCATCATCGTGCCCACTTCGTAGCCAGCACCTTTGAGCGTCGCCGCATCGGTGACGACGCTGTTTTGCGCACCCCGCTTGAAAACCGACGCAACGTGCAGCAGATCCGCTCGTAAAATCCACGAAAAGATACCAGCAGTGATCGCCAACCCCGCTGCGCTAATCGCAATTGCAAAATGCCGCGGCCAGCGTGTTGGCGGAAAACGATCAATCTCGCGATCCACCGACAACAGATTCCCAAATCGTACGACAGTGTAATCAGACACGCGCAGATCGAGCTCCACCGGCTCGTCGCGGGTTGTTAATAGCGCTGGCGTCCAGTGTGGAGGCAGCACGACGGGCAATTTATCGCCCAGAAATAGCTGCATGTGCTGCTTCCCCGCCTCGTCGTGCGTAACGGTGACGGTTAACGGTCCGCGTACAGTGTTGACTCTGCGGCGTTTGGCAACTGAGGGAATCTGTCGCGCCAGC
>JANNWU010000152.1:0-1827 GCA_031408755.1 Gemmatimonadaceae bacterium
CGCCCGCGTGCCAGATGTCTGCGCCGAGGCACGCTGTGGGTGCGAGACCAGCACGGATCCCAGTACACAGGCTGCGATCACGTGCGCGGACGCGCGCCAGTTGTATCGGTGTGTCAGCACGTCGTCCGTTTGGTGTTGGGCATGCGTCGGGTTGAGAGGAGCGGTGCAGCCATGCTTCGGCGCACCCGCCGAAGCTACTCGCTGCAACAACGTGCCGGCGCACCAATTCGCTCGGCAAACGTTTCGCGAATCGACGGCGAGCCTCAGTGGAACGGCACTGTCTGGCGCGCAGTCTCCCGGTCGCGCGCCACGGCGTTATTTTCTCACGGTTCGCTGGGCCGACGCGCTCGCACGCGATCTGCACAGCATTCGTTCAAGCGCGAGCGACGTTGCCGCCGCACTGCCCATCTGATTCGCTGCCAGGAGCCGTCTTGCGCCTCCGTTCTGCCGTTGTCCTGATTGGTGTCGCACTCTGCGGCGCGGGTTCGATCGCGGCTGCACAGACAACGCCGGCAGCGATGGACCATCGCGCGCGACGGCAGCGTGCGCTCGAACCGCTCGGCCCGCGCCTGCTGCTTGTGCCATCGCAGCAGTCTTTCAAAGGCGACGATCAGGCGGGATTCAAACAGGCCACCGACTTTCAGTATCTCACCGGCATCAGTGACGTCGTCGGTGCTGTGCTGGCGATCGATGGCAACGCGCGTCGCTCGGTGCTGTTTGTGCCCGCACAACCACCAGCACTCACACGCCCCTGGCCGCGCGACGGCGATGCCACGCGACTCGGCATCGACTCCGTGTTGCCCATTGATTCGCTCGAATCGTGGCTGCGGCGTCACCTCGATCACCCCGGAATCCTGGTCGCGCCGAACGATCCACGCGGCGCAGTGCGCGGCCCCGTGCCGATGGCCGGTACCGTGACGCGCTGGGGCGCATGGCTCGCGAGTCTTGGGTATCTGGGCGCAGTGTCATCCGCCACGCCGGTGCTGCGTCCGTTGCGCGAAGTAAAGGATTCGAATGAAATTGCGATCCTCGCGCGCGTCGGTGCGCTGAGCGGTCAGGCGATGCTGGCCGGCATGCGCGCGTTGCGTCCCGGTGAACGCCAACGCATCACTGAAGCGGCGGTGCTGAACGCATGTATCCGCGGCGGCGGCGTGCATTCGTTTTGGCCGTGGGCCATGTCGGGCCCGCACGGCCTGTATACCGATCTGGGGGATTCATTCGTGGACTATGACAACCACGATCGCGTGATGCGCGCCGGTGAGCTCGTGCGCGTTGATGTTGGCTGTGCGCTGCAGCAGTACATGGGCGACGTCGGCCGTACCGCACCGGTCAGCGGAAGCTACACGCCAGGTCAGCGCGAAGCGTGGGATCTGTTCATTGCTGCATACAAGAGCGGATGGCCGCTGGTGCGCGATGGTGCGCGCGTCAGTGACATTTTCACCGCCGTCCGCGCCACGATTCGTGCGCGGCAGTCATCGCTTGTCACGCCGCTTGGTCAGGCAGCGGCAATGGAGATCCTGTCACCACGCGGGATCGAGGCGTGGCAGTTTCACGGCGTTGGGCTGGACGACTCGGTAGGGCCTGCAGTTCTGCGCGCGGGGATGGTGGTGGCGTACGAGATCATGTTCGCGGTGGGCGGCGAGCATTTTTATCTCGAGGATATGCTGCTTGTTGAGGGATCCGGGTACCGGAATCTGACGCCGGGGTTGCCGTATACGGCGGGGGAGATGGAGCGGGTGATGCGGGAGAGGCGGTGAGAGTCGTGTTTCTGCGTCCTGAAAATCAAGATCTCAAAATCAAGATCTCTGACCCCTTGATCCTCAAATC
>JANNWU010000153.1:0-7764 GCA_031408755.1 Gemmatimonadaceae bacterium
GCGAGGATCTTGGCGACGACGCCGGCGCCGACCGTGCGACCGCCTTCGCGGATCGCGAAGCGCAGCCCTTCGTCCATCGCGATCGGCGTAATCAACTCGATCGTCATCTGCACGTTGTCCCCCGGCATCACCATCTCCATCCCATCCGGCAATTCCACATTCCCCGTCACATCCGTCGTCCGGAAGTAAAACTGCGGACGATACCCCTTGAAGAACGGCGTATGCCGCCCCCCCTCTTCCTTCGTCAACACATACACTTCCGCGTAGAACTTCGTGTGCGGCGTAATGCTCCCCTTCTTCGCCAACACCATCCCCCGCTCCACTTCTTCCTTGCCCACGCCGCGCAGCAACAGGCCCACGTTGTCCCCCGCCTCGCCGCTATCCAACAGCTTGCGGAACATCTCCACGCCCGTCACCACGGTCAGCTTCTCACTATTGAAGCCCACCAGCGCCACTTCCTCGCCCACCTTGATAATCCCGCGCTCAATCCGCCCCGTCGCCACCGTGCCACGGCCCGTGATCGAAAACACATCCTCCACCGGCATCAAGAACGGCCGATCCGTCGCGCGCACTGGCTGCGGGATGTAGCTGTCCAACGCATCCATCAACTCGCCAATCTTCAAGCCCCACTCGCTGTTCGGATCGCCACTCTCCAACGCCTTCAGCGCCGAGCCCTTGATGATCGGCGTGTCGTCGCCCGGGAAGTTGTAGGCGCTCAACAACTCGCGCACTTCCAACTCCACCAAGTCCAACAACTCCGCGTCGTCCACCATGTCCACCTTGTTCATGAACACGAGGATGTAGGGCACGTTCACCTGGCGCGCCAACAAAATGTGCTCGCGCGTCTGCGGCATCGGGCCATCGGCCGCCGACACCACCAAGATCGCGCCGTCCATCTGCGCCGCGCCCGTGATCATGTTCTTCACATAATCCGCATGGCCCGGGCAGTCCACATGCGCGTAATGCCGCATCGTCGACTCGTACTCCACGTGCGCCGTCGCGATCGTGATGCCGCGCGCCTTCTCTTCCGGCGCCTTATCGATCTGGTCGAACGCCATCACCTGCGCCAACCCCTTCTTCGCCTGAATCGCCGTAATCGCGGCCGTCAACGTCGTCTTGCCGTGGTCCACGTGGCCAATCGTCCCCACGTTCAGATGCGGCTTGTTCCGCTCAAACTTTGCCTTGCCCATGACAGCGCAATCCTGGAAAAAAAGGTGGTGAAGTAAACAGTGCGTTCGTTCAGCGTTTGCTGCAGCAAAGTTTGCCGCGACTAGCGCAAGCGGCGGGTTCGTTCGTGGCCATGTGGCACGAGTCGAATCCGCCGTGGTGGAGCAGCCCTACAGAGCTCGCAATCGGGATCGAACCGATGACCTCATCCTTACCAAGGATGTGCTCTACCGACTGAGCTATGCGAGCGAAACGGCATTTGAGGGTGCGCGATCCGGCACCGAGTGATAATCCGGGTCGAACACAGTCTGAAAACGTACTTAGGCTGAGGACGGCGATCAAGTGCCGTGGGCGCGCCATTAATCTGCGTCGCTGCCACTCGGCGCTCTCACACCGCTGGCGCGATGGAACAGGTCACCTCAAATGCAAGAGAGGACTCGTTCCGCCAACCTACCACTAGTGTTCAGCAAACTATCAAGACTGTGCAAGTAGGTGTATATTCACTTTTTATCTCGGTTAGGCAGTGAATTTTCAGTGGAGTTGAATGGGGCGAGCCGCTCTCAAACCGCCGCGCGCTGTCGAGGATGCACTGAGTGCTTGGGGCCGCGCCATTCGGATTGCGCGAGTCCGGCGCGGGTGGCGACGTCCTGATCTCGCCGTGAAGACTGGAGTGTCCGAATCGACGCTGCAGGCCGTCGAGCAGGGTGCGCCCGGTGTCGGGGTCGGCGCGTACGTAAGCGCGATGTGGGCGCTGGGACTGCTGCACCTTGTGGAACCGGTCACCGACTCGACCGCGGATGAGTCTGGCCTACTTTTGGAGGCACAGCGCCGGACGACCCGCGTGCGTTTGCCGCCCCGTGCCTTCGACGACGACTTCTAGAGCCATGGCGACCGAGTGTTTCGTCCACATCCAACTCCCGGGCACAACGAAAATGGTGCCATGCGGTCGATTCGTCACTACAGGCGATGGTCGCACGCCCGGCGTTGGGCGCTTCATCTATGGACGGACGTACCGTGAGCGCACGGACGCGGTGCCGCTCGACCCGTACAACCTGCCGCTGACCGGCACCCCGACCGCGACGACCGAGTACGGTGGCATCTTTGGTGCGCTCCGCGACGCGTCGCCCGATGCTTGGGGCCGACGCCTGATCGAAGCGAGCCTCGGCCGTCCGGACCTAACGGAGGTCGACTACCTGCTGCACGCTGGGCAGGAGCATGTGGGCGCGTTGACCTTCGGGCTGAGTGCGACACCGCCCGTACCGGTGCGGGATTTCAACCGGGTTGTCGATCTCGCGGATCTCACTCAGGCAGCTGACGCGGTGCTGAAGCAGACGTCTACGGCCGAGTCCTTCGACGCGGCGTTGGTGCGCCTGCTCGACGCACCAGGTTCGACGATGGGAGGGGCGCGGCCGAAGAGCGCCGTTAGCGAGGGAGGCCGCCTCTGGGTCGCGAAGTTCCCGCACCCCGCCGACCGCTGGAATGTGGCAACCGTGGAGGCGGGGATGCTGCGCCTCGCTCGGCGCTGCGGCATCCCGACGCCCGATGCCGTGGTGCATGACATAGGTGACAGGAGTGTGCTACTTGTCGCCCGGTTTGATCGCGAGAGGCGCGACCACGACGACGCGTACTTTCTGCGGCACCGCGTGCTGAGCGCGGCGACGATTTTACGTGCAGACGATGGCGGGCAGGATCGTGCGCGCTGGTCGTATTTAGAGCTTGCCGACGAACTTCAGCGCTACTCGGCGGACCCGCGCACGGACAAGCACGACCTGTTTCGGCGCATGATTTTCAACGCGCTGGTGAGCAACACGGATGACCATCCGCGCAACCACGCACTCGTTGCGCGTGGTGCGGATTTCCGTCTGGCGCCAGCGTATGACCTCACACCAGCCCCGCGGGTCGCGAGCCACGACATCCACCTCGCGATGCGGTGCGGGCCGGCGGGGACGATTGCGCGGCGGCAGAACATCGTGGCATCGAGCGGAGCTTTCGGTCTGTCGGCCGACGAGGCGACGAGCATCATTGACACGATGCAGGTAGTCATCGCGAGCGAGTGGGAGCGGGACGTGCGGCGATACGGGGCGACTGATACGGATGTCGCGGCCATCGCGTCGGCGTTCGGGAATCCGGGGTTTGAGTACGATGTGGAGCAGTCGGTATCGCCGGCGGACTTCCGACGTTGGCGGTCCTGAGCGCCGCCGCCGAAACGCGACAAGCGCTATAAGAACAGCAGAACAATCGACCGACAGACCTCCAGACAGGCCCTTCCGTTCTGAAAAAGCAAAGGCACTCGGTCGGCGCCACGATCCGGCAAACAATACGTTGGTATACGGCAAGTTCGGCGATCTGCGCGTCAGATTTTTGCGCGACGCAGCAGTTGCGCATTCAACGCTACAACTATCGTCGACACCGACATCAACCCCGCGGCGACGGCTGGTGTCAACACGAATCCCCACGGAGCGAACACGCCCGCCGCGAGAGGAATCGCAACGATGTTGTACCCAGCAGCCCACCACAGATTCTGAACCATCTTCCGATAACTGGCGCGCGACAACGTGATGATCCGTGCCACGTCGCGCGGATCGCTGCGCACGAGGACCACATCACCGGCTTCGACCGCCACATCGGTGCCGGCGCCGATCGCCACGCCAACATCGGCCGTCACCAGTGCCGGCGCGTCGTTGACACCATCGCCGACCATCGCGACGCGTTTCCCGGCTTTCTGCAACGCCGCAATCTGCGTGGACTTGTCCTGGGGAAGCACCTGCGACAACACCGTGTCGATGTTGAGCGCTTTCGCGACCGCTTCGGCAACCGCCTTCGAATCACCCGTCATCATCACCACTTCGACGTCGGCGGTTCGCAACGCTGCGACGGCCTCTGCAGATTCCGGGCGCACGGCATCTGCCACGGCGAACGCGGCCCGCGCCTCGACACCTTCAATGAGGTAGATCACTCCCTGCCCTTTTGCCGCGACTTCTGCTTCGAAGGCCGCAAGGTCGGGAGACGGTTTCACTTTCAATTGCGCGAGCAGGTTTGGGCCGCCAACGGAGAGCACGCGATTTTCAACGGTCGCGCTCACCCCGTGACCGGGAATTGAGGCGAAGCCGCTCGCGACAGGCACGACGAGCTTCGCATCAGCGGCACTCTGCACAATCGCACGCGCCACGGGATGCTCGGCGTCGCGCTCGACGCTCGCCGCGAGGCGCAGCGCGTCTAATTCACCGATACCGTCCGCCGCGCGCGTAGCAACAACGCGATGCTGGCCGAGCGTCAGTGTTCCCGTCTTGTCAAACACAACGGTCGTCAGCTTGCGCGCCTCTTCGAAACCGGTGCGATCACGCACGAGCAGTCCGTTGCGTGCGCCGATCGTGGTCGAAATTGCCAGAACCAGTGGTACTGCGAGCCCCAGTGCGTGTGGACAGGCAATGACCAGCACAGAGACCAACCGCTCCACAGCCGTCGCCGCACCTGCGCCAACAGCCAGCCACACCACAAACGTCAGCACACCGCACCCTAGCGCGATCCACGTGAGCCAAAACGCTGCGCGATCGGCGAGCGCTTGCGCGCGAGACTTTGAATTCTGCGCCTGCTCAACCAGCCGCATGATCCCCGCCAGTGCGGTCTTTGTGCCAGTGCCCGTGACTTGTATTCTTAGCGAACCGGATCCATTGACCGTCCCGGCGAGCACCTTCGCGCCCGTGGATTTTTTCACCGGCGCAGATTCACCAGTCACGAGCGCTTCGTTCACCGCGCTGTCACCGGATTGCACGACGCCATCTGCAGGAACCGCGGCACCGGGACGCACGAGCAGGATATCGGCGTCACGAAGTTCAGAAACAGCCACGTCAATTAGTTGTTCAGCGTCGCCAGCGCCGCTGATTCGGGTGGCCATGTCCGGAAGGAGTTTCGCCAATTCACCGAGCGCACCCTGCGCCTGATTCACCGACCGCATCTCCAGCCAATGGCCGAGCAGCATGATCGTCACGAGGGACGCGAGCTCCTCCCACAGCGGCATGCCGGGAAAACCGAACAGCACTGCCACGCTGAAACCGAAGGCGACGCTGATCGCGAGCGCAATCAGCACCATCATTCCGGGCAGGCGGTTACGAATCTCCTGCACCGCTCCTTGCAGGAATGGGAGGCCACCGTACACGAAGACTGCCGTACCGAAGAGCGGCGGCAACAACGTCGCGCCTGGAAATTGCGGCGCGGTGTAGCCCAGCGCTGTCTGCAGCATGTGACCCCACACCAGCGTCGGAATGGTCAGCAGCAGCGAGAGCCAGAATTTGTCACGGAACATCGCGACCGAGTGACCGGCGTGTTTGTTGTGGTTCATAGACATGCCCGCGTGCGTCGTCGCGGGCTTCGGCTGACCGCCGGCGCTAAGCGATGTGGGCATGCTGTGCCCTTGCATCGCATTGTCATCTTTCGATGGCTTGTGTGCAGCGTGCTCGTCCATCGAAAGCTCCGTCTTCAAGGTGGTCGTTTCCTGAATCGTAGTCACATGGACACAGCGACCCCGACCTGCTCGCGTACCCATGCAGGATGCAAAAGTGGCAACTGATGCGTGGCACCGGACCGCACCCGAATGGCACAGCTGGGATGCAACGCTTCACTACCGTTCTGTCAACATCGAGAGGCGCGTTTCCGGGAGGGTTGCGTGAGCAATTTTGCGGTTCAATCTGAAGGTGCAGATTGGCGCTTGTACTCTCGACGACGTTGGTCGTGGCACTGCGATTCTTAAGCGACGGACGAGTGGCGCAGCAACGCGCCGGGTCGTGCGACATACGCAGACAAGCTCCCGTGCTTGTCGACCGAGTGATTCGTCGGCGGGTTGATCAAGTCGGGCTGTCGCGTGACAGCTATCGGCGGGCGGAACGCGCCGGGCATAAGCGACGATATGTGATTGACTTTTCCTAACTTCCGACGATTTCATCAGTCACGCGCCAAGGTTCCTGTCTTGCAGATTTCACTCGATGCGGCGACTTACGCACAAAAACTTCGCACCACTCCGCTTTCACATCAGTCACGTCAGGAGCTCCATGAACATTCATCCCGATGACTTCCGCGTTTCGAAAGGCCAGACCGTACATCTGGCCCAGTGGCCAACGCAAGTGGATGACGTGTACACATCCAAGAAGGACTACGAACGATGTCTGGCCGACCATGTCGCGCAACTGAGCGCGCTTCAGCAGTTGCAATACGCATCCAACACATACTCAGTGTTGTTGATTTTTCAGGCGATGGACGCAGCCGGCAAGGACGGCATCATCCGGCATGTGATGTCAGGCATCAATCCGCAGGGATGCCAAGTGTTCAGCTTCAAACATCCGAGTCCCGGTGAACTTGAGCATGACTTTCTTTGGCGCACGACGCAATGCCTGCCAGAAAGGGGCAGGATCGGCATTTTCAATCGCTCGTACTACGAAGAGGTGTTGATCGTTCGCGTGCATCCGGAGATCCTTCAGAGTCAGGGGCTGCCGGACGAACTGCAGCACCCGAGTACAATCTGGGAACACCGATACGAATCCATCGTCGACCATGAAAAACACCTGACCCGCAACGGCACGCGGATCATGAAGTTCTTTCTGCACATGTCGCGGGAAGAACAGCGGCAGCGATTCATTGACAGGATCGATAAGCCGGACAAGAATTGGAAGTTCAACGCTGCCGATGTCGAAGAGCGGAAGTTCTGGGATGACTACATGCGTGCGTACGAACAGTGTCTCTCGGCCACGAGTACCGCGGAAGCACCGTGGTATGTGGTGCCCGCGGACGACAAAAAAAACGCGCGATTGATTGTGTCAGAGATCGTGGTGGACACGATGCGAGCGTTGCCGATGGCGTATCCGGAGACGACACCCAAGCGGCGAAAGGAGCTGAACGTGCTGCGAAAATCCCTTGGTGAGTGACGAGCGAATGGTCGTCGCGATGCAATCTTTCCAGAAGCAGGACATGACAGACTCGTGATACGGTGCCCTGAAGCTGAGCGGTACTGCCGGTACGTGTTGAAGATGCCTTTTCAGTGCGCTACCGCCGGAATACGCTCGCACTGTCGAGCTATCGTTCAGCGCGCCACGGAACTAGCCACAGTCGTTCGGCCAGCGTGGAACGGATGTGCACAAGATGTTTGGTTTCGAGCGCAGCGCGCGCTGCCAGCAGTGGGTGTGTCGTACCGCTGGATTCGAGTGACGCATTGACAACCCATCCGAACGGCTCGATTCCGGCGCGGCGCAAATCATCCTGCAAGCGCGACGCTTCGTGTACCGGCGTGGACTCGGCAAGTGTGACGAGCAGCATTTTTGTGTAAACAGGATCGCGAAGTCGTGGGAGAAGGACACGCACAAACTCCGGAACGTGCGAGCCAGAAGTCCGCGCTACTTCGCGATGGTACGACTCGGCGGCGTCCAGGAGCATGAGTGTGTGTCCTGTCGGAGCCGTGTCAAGCACGACAAACGCCGCTTCAGCTTCGGCCACGGTGCGTGCGAATGCGCGGAACACCGCGATTTCCTCGGTGCATGGAGACCGGAGATCCTCCTCGAGTAACGCGCGCTCGTTGTGGTCCAGTCCTCCAATGTTGGCGGCCGATTCTTG
>JANNWU010000154.1:0-3179 GCA_031408755.1 Gemmatimonadaceae bacterium
CCACCACGCGCACCCACCGCGCATTCTGACGCACCGCAATCGCCGTATCTACAACGCCTTCACTCAGCTCGCCGAGTAGCCGACTTGCATACGTTTTACTAGCCAAAAGTTCCGCACCAAGATCGATGCAACGGCTCTGGATATGCGGGAATTCGCGCGGTGTGACCTGCGTAGGCCCAAGCAACATTGCCTTCGCCGGATCAGGCGCTTCATCGGCCGTGCACGCAAAGAGGCCGGTCGCGACGGTCGAGAGAATGAGCGGCTTTTCCTGGTCTGCCAACGCCTGTACGAGATACAGCAACCCTCGATACAACTCCGATTCTGCGCGTTCAAGATTGCGAATCGGATCGTTGCGGCGATAGCGATCAAAGAAGCCGGTTCGCGGCGTTTCGACGCCCCACAGATGCACAACCTGATCGGGCCACTGTCCATTCAGTGACAGCGCTTCAATCAACGCGGTGTAGTCATCGCGAGCGTCGGCCCGAAGCGCATAATGGCGCTCACTCCGACGCTCAAAGCGATCACCGATGCTGACCAGTACCGTGCGTTCTGCCGGACGCAGTGCCGCCAACGAACGCGCGACGCCACCGTGGTCTTCGAACACCAACCACATCCCCTCGTTGGCATCGGTCGCGGTGCGAATCGGTGCCGATCGACGCCACGCTGGCATCGAAAACCAATCGCGCACATCGTCGTTGCGTACAAGCGCACCTTCATTCGCCGTTGTCGCTTCGGTGCGAACACCAGCTTCAATCCAGAAACGCTTGCGCTCAAACGGATACGTCGGCAATGGAATGCGGCGACGTGCAGTGCCTTCATGCAAATCAGGTAACCGCACTGTACCACCATTTTCCCAAATCCGTCCAACTGTGCCGAGCAAAAACTCAACGTCAGAAGCAGTTTCGCGCGGGTGACGCAGCGTTGGCAACGCGACAGGCACGGGGGTTTGCGCGCGCGCCAAACTGCACAGCGTGCGACCCGGGCCGATCTCAACCAATACGTTCCGACCATCATCCAATACCGCTTTCAGCCCATCGGCAAAGCGCACCGACTGGCGCAAATGTCGGACCCAATACTGGGGATCAGTGGCCTCGGCGGCGGTGATCCACGCGCCCGTGAGATTCGAGATGAACGGAATGGTCGGCGGCGAAAATGTCACACGCGAGCAGACGCGTGAGAACTCCGCCAAAATCGGCTCGAGCATCACGGAATGTGCAGCGACTGAGATGTGAATGCGCGTGCTCTCCATCTCACGTTCTTGCAACAGCTTTTGCAGCGCATCAATCGCGGCCACCGGCCCCGATGCTACGCACAGATTGGGGCCGTTCACAGCGGCAATCGACAACTCACGTCCAAGCAATGGCAGCAGCGCTGCCTCAGACAATTCCACGCTGAGCATTCCGCCAGCGGGCAACGTCTCGAACAAGCGCGCGCGCTCCATTACCAGCGTCAGCGCATCACGTAACGTCAGCACGCCCGACAAACAGGCAGCGACATACTCACCCATGCTGTGGCCGATCAAACCTGATGGCGCAACGCCCCACGCTTGCAGCAAACGACTTGTCGCGTACTCCGTTGCGAACAATGCCGGCAACGCCAATCGTGGCGTTTCAAGTTCACGCGTCGCGTCAGCAACATTTGCAGGTGCAGCGAAAACCAACCGTCGCAATGTACCGGCCAACGCATCGGGCATTTCCGCTAAACACTCGTCGAACGCAGTGCGATACGCCGTTTCCGTATCGTACAACTCACGACCCATGCCGGCGTACTGCGCGCCGCCGCCAGGGAACATGTAAATGATGCGCGCATCGTCTGTCGTGGTCGCGCTTACCGCGCCTTTCTGCGGCTCACGCAGCGCCGCTACCGCACTCGCCGCGTCGCGACACACAACGCTACGACGATACGGAAATGCCGAGCGGCCAACCTGCAACGTCCACGCTGCATCGGCAACGTTGAACGACGGTGTCTTCTCTACAAAATCTGCGAGTTGCGATGCAGCGCTATCAAGCGCCGTGCGAGTCTTGGCGCTCAGCGTCAGCAGCTGCGCGCCGCGAGACGGTTTCGATGATGGTGATGCAACCGGCGCTTCTTCCATGATCAGATGCGCGTTCGTTCCACCAGCACCAAGTGCGGTCACGCCCGCTCTGCGCGGCACCGCAGTCTTACGCCATGGCGCGAGCGTCGCATTCACATAAAACGGGCTCGACGCGAAATCAATTTCCGGATTGGGCGCGGAATAATTGATGCACGGCGGTAACTGCTGATTTTGCAGCGCCAGCGCGGTCTTGATGAAACCAGCCATCCCCGCCGCTTCACCGAGGTGACCGATGTTTGCCTTCACCGATCCGAGCGCGACAAAGCCCTTTTTGTCCGTCAGCGGTGCATACGCCTGCGCCAGTGCCGCGACTTCAATCGGATCGCCCACAGCGGTGCCAGTGCCATGCGTTTCGATAAATGAAATCGATTCGGCAGGCACCCCCGCAATCGCCAACGCCTCTGACACCGCGCGTGCCTGCCCCTCAACACTCGGCGCCAGATAACCTACCTTCTGCGAACCGTCATTGTTGATTGCCGAGCCACGAATCACGGCGACGATTGTGTCGCCATCATCAAGCGCATCCTGCAAGCGCTTGAGTACGACGCAACCCGTTCCGCTGCCGAACAATGTGCCACGCGAACCGGCATCGAACGGCCGACAATGCCCATCAGCTGAGAGAATTTCTCCCTGCTTGAACAAGTATCCACGATCTTGTGGCAACGACAATGTTGACGCTCCGGCGAGCGCCATATCACTCTCGCCATTGAGCAGACTCTGACACGCCAAATGAATCGCGACCAGCGACGATGAACACGCCGTCTGAATATTCATCGCGGGGCCGCGCAAATTCATCTGATACGATGCGCGCGTCGCGAGAAAATTCATGTCATTGCCGGTGTGGCGCACAAGCCACTCACCAACAGTGCGCATCACCTCTTTGTTCGGCACCAGGTGATGCATCATGTAGTGATTCATCCCCGCCGCTGCGAACACGCCCGTCGCAACTGGTGCCGACTTTCCAGCGTAACCTGCGCGCTCCAGCGCTTCCCACGCCACTTCAAGAAAGAAGCGGTGCTGTGGGTCCATCACTGACGCATCGCGCGGGCTAATACCGAAGAAACCCGCGTCGAAATTCTCGATG
>JANNWU010000155.1:0-15448 GCA_031408755.1 Gemmatimonadaceae bacterium
TCAGGCGACGGTCTGGTGACCGTTTGCCCAGGTCGAGCCGGCGGAAGGACTGCGACTAGCCATGGGATCACCTCCTCTAAAATCGTTGAACAGTGGGCGGAACTGCGAATCACCGCGCACGATGATCGCACCTAACAGATATCATCAAATGACGGTACGCGCAATTCCCTCATCACTGCATTTTTTCATACACTCGAAAACCCATGACTGATCGGACTTGGAGTCCAGTTTTTCTTGCCGCCCACGTGCCGCTGCCTGCGGGTGCGTACAGCCCAGCCGTTCGCGCTGGCGATTTTGTATACGCGTCCGGTCAAGTGCCGAAAAACCTGCTGACTGGCGCACTCGTCGGCACAACAGTTGAAGAGCAAGCACATCAAGTGATCGCAAATCTGCGCGACGTGCTGCACGCTGCCGGTGCAACGCTGCACGACGTTGTCTCGGCCACGATCTACCTGACCAATGAAGAAGATTGGGGCGCCGTGAATGAAATCTGGAAAGCGTCGTTCGTTGCGCCGTATCCGTCGCGCACGACAGTAGGCGCACAACTGCGCGGAATACTCATCGAGATCAGCGCAGTGGCGTACGCCCCGCTGCCACGCGACACGCCCATGACAGCCAAGTAGTTCAACGCGCGTCCCACTTGGCTCGCATTGCGTTCACCCGCTCGCGGTTAACGCCAAAGTCTTTGCGACCAATCCGCGACGCCGAGCGCACGTGAATGAGCTTCGTGGCTGAGTCATAACGAAATTCGACGTCATCAACGAAGCGCATCAGCTTGGTCGTGACTTCGGCGTGGAGATACTCCGGTGTGGTTGTCACAATGCTGGTGCGAGGCCACGCGGTCACCAGAGCCGCGAGCCGCTGCATTGCGCCCTGTTCCGGTGCTGAAAATGCCGAAGTAGTCTGCTCCGCCGGCGTTCCCGCCTCAGAGCTGACGCAGTTTGGCGTCGCCGGGCAGGGGCGCAGCTTGCCGACGCGAAGTCCGAGTTCCGCTGGGCGGGTACCAGAGCATCCGGACATCACGACTCCCAGAATCATTAGCGGCCAACGCCGTAACCGAAATTCAGACACGGATGTGTCTCCAAGAGAGGACACCGCCTCTCGCGTCGAATGTGTAACTCGTTGACTGTCAATTCGTTATACAAACTGAAGCTACGGCGCATGCCGTGCAATGCTACGCCACCGAGTCGATGATCCGCGCACTCCCGCCGGCCTCGATCTCTCCAGTTCGCACCCCGAGGAGCTCGCCATGACCTTCCCAACTTCAGTCGTTTTGCGCCGCGTTGCGCTATTCAGCCTGGCCGCGGTGACATTGGCTGCGTGCAACAACAAGCGCGTCAGCCGAGTCGATCCAGCCAGCGTCACCGATCTCTCAGGACGATGGAATGACGTCGATTCCAAGCTGGTCGCGAATGCGCTCATCGATCAATCATTCGGCGGTCAATGGAGCGGGCAGTTCTCCTCTGCGCACGGCGGAACACCACCGACGGTGATTGTGGGAGCGTTTCGTAATCGCACACTCGAGCATGTGCCAATTGGCACGTTCGTGAAAGACATGGAACGCGCTTACGTAAACAGTGGCCGCGTGCGATTGGTCGCGAGTCGCGATGAACGCACTGAGGTCCGTGATGAGCGCCAAGATCAACAGACGAACGCATCTGCGGAAACTCGTACACGCATCGGAAAAGAAAGCGGCGCGAATTACATGCTGCAGGGTGACGTGCAAGCGATTGAAGATGCTGAGGGTCGCGAGAAGGTTGTGTTCTATCAGATCGATGCGTTCTTGGTGGACCTCGAAAGCAATCAGAAAGTTTGGATTGGACAGCACAAGATCAAGAAGTACATCGATCGTCGCCGTATCGGTTGGTAACCCGGAGCCATGACCATGAAAAACACAATGAAGGTCAGCGTGATGTTGAGTGCAGGTGTGCTCCTCGTGGCGTGCAACGGTCCTCGGCGGATTCGTGAGCGTCCGATCATGACCAACGGCGATCGGACAGCGTCGCAAGAGCGCATCATCGCGGGTGCCGCAGCGCAGGGCAACACAGACAACACCATGCTCACGCAGTCTCGTGATAGCGTGTACGCAAAGGCAGTTGCGACTTGTAAGGGCACGATCTGCGCGTCGGTGGTGAAGGGTGAGATTTCGCTTGGCATGACACTCGCGCAGGCAATGGCTGCAACGCGCACTGCTCCAGCCGCATGGACCGTTCGCGAGAGCGGCGCTGCAACGGTGATGGTACCGCGCGTGCTTGGTATTTCTCCGCGTGACGCGACTGGTGAAGTCGTCATGATTCAGTTTGATGACGAGCGTGTGAATGCCGTCAGCTATCGCGAAACGCAGGGCATTCGTGTGGTGAGTTCAGCGGCAGACACAACCACTGATGGACGCGCGACGGCGATGGCCGATGCCCTCATTCGCGAAGGCGATCAATTTAATGCTGCGGGCGATCGTACACGCGCACTGGATCGGTACGACCGTGCGTTGGCATTGAAGCGCGCCGATCCAATGTTGGAATACAAGGTTGCGACAATGCTGGATTTGCAGATGCGGCCTGTGGAGGCGCAGATCCGCTACCAACGATTCTTGCAGTCGCTTGAGATTGAACTGATTCGTGCACGCGGCGATGCAAATGCACAGTTGGCGCAAGCAATTGCGTATGCGCAGCAACGCTTGATTGTGATTGAACGTCAGGGTGGTGCTTCGGTTGCGCCACCGCAACCAGCGCCGCCGGTCTCAACGCCGCCGATCACGGAGCCGCGGTCAACGGCTCCGGTCACGACGCCGCCAGATACCAGTGCGACACCAATGCAGTTGCAGTAGAAACGCAGTGTGTGGGTGCAGCGCACGCAGTAGACGGCACTGCACCCACGCCCCGATCGTGTCACTCCCCGATGTTGTTTCATCCGCTCGTTAGCTGAGACTCCCCGTCATGCGGCGCTCTTCTTTCATCATCGCAGCGTTGTTTCCGTTGGCAGCATGCTCCACGCTGTCCACGACTGCTCGCAGTTACCTCACCGCTTCCAATGGGTTGCAGGTTGACGACGAGCGCGTGCGTACGTTGATGCATCGTGGGATGGCAGATTCGGCGATGCGTGCGGTCACGAATCGTCAGTCAGCTTTGAGTCCCGATGATCGTTTGCTGCGACTGCTCTATCAAGCCACGACTGCACGATACGCGGGCAAATCGCGCGAGGCGGCGACGTTGTTCGACGCGGCGTTTGCCGTCAGTGAGGAGCGTTACACAAAGAGCATCTCACGCACCGCGACAGCGCTGCTCACCAACGACTTTGCGTTACCGTACACCGCTGGCCAGAGCGAGCGTTTGATGCTGCACTACAGCGCGCTGCTTTCGTGGAGTGCGGCGGGCGACACTGACGCAGCCGCTGTAGAAGCGCGGCGGTTGGTCGCGTTGCTGGCGGCTGTTGGAGAACCGTCAACCGACGATCGTGCAATGCGCGCGACGCTGCATACGGTTGCGTCAGCGGCGTTTGAAGCTGCCGGCGATTGGAGCGACGCCGATGTCGCGCGTCGCAACGCCGCACGATTAGGCGCTGCTGTGGATAGTGTAAAAATGCAGGCGCCAACCGACTCTGGTGATGTGGTCGTGATTGTGGAGCAGGGCGACGTGGCGCACAAGGTTGCGGTAGGTCTGACGGTCCCGATTTACAGTGGAGACAACGCCAGCGGCGGCAATGGCGCGTTTGCAGCACAGCGCATGCTCGGCGACCTTGGCGCGTTGCGTAACGGTGGCGTCTGGTGGGACGATACACCGTCGTGGCGTTTCACGAATACGCGCTACGCACCGTTCCAGGCACTTAGCGCGACTTATCTGCTCGACATGAGTTGGCCGGTGCTGCGGCGTTCAAGCGCGATATGGTTGGGTAGCGTGGCAGTGCAGGCGCTCAACCACGCTTCCGGAACCGCTGTTGTATCTGGCAACGTCAGCGACGCAATCGCCGCTGATTATCGTCGCGATCGTTCTGCGATTCTGTCACGGACGGTCACGCGTGCAGCCGCCAAGTATCTCGCTGCGCGTGCGGTTGAGTCGGCGGTTGAAGCCGCCGCGCGATCAGGTGATTCAGACGACGACAAGAAATCGAAGAAGAAGGATCGTGAGTCTGCAGCGCGCGCGGCAGGAATGGTGGCGCGAATCTTCACCAACGTTGCGGCAACGGCGATGGAGCGTGCAGATACCCGCGCCTGGACGTTGCTTCCCGGTAGTGTGACCGTCATGCGGCTTCGCGTGCCTGCGGGCACGAGCGAGTTGCTGATTGACGTCGGTGGAACGCGACGTGTCAGCCTGCCGAGCGTCGTGATTCGCGGCGGTGCGACCACGGTGGTATCAACGCGACTCTGGGCGCAAGCTGGAGAGCGTATCGGCGCGATTGTCGAGCGTTAGCGCTGAGGTGTTAGTTTGATGTGATGATCTCACGCTTGTGTGTGTTTCAATGACCGCGCTTCCCGCGACACCGCGCGTGGTCATCGTAGTGGGCGCAGGCGCTGCAGGAACAATGGCCGCCATCTTTGCGGCTCGTTCGGGTGCACGCACTGTGCTGCTGGAGCGCACTAAGGATGGCGGCCGTAAAATTCTGATCAGCGGTGGTGGGCGCTGCAACGTGCTCCCGTCACGTATCGACGAAGCACGCTTCGTCACCGATTCCTCGCCCAACATCCTGCGCAAAATCATCCGATCGTGGCCGTTGCCCGATCAGATTCGCTTCTTTGAGCAAGACCTCGGCATTCCATTGGAGCATGAGGAAGAGTCGCTGAAACTCTTTCCGGCCTCGCACAAAGCGCGCGATGTTCGCGATGGTTTGATGGAGTGCGCACGTCGAGAGGGCGTTCGGATAGAAACTGAAATGGCGGTCTCCGATATTGTGCCAAATGGCGCTGCATGGCGCGTGCTCTGCGATGACGGGACCACATTCGATGGTGACGCGGTCATTGTCGCGACGGGCGGCCTGTCAGTTCCGAATACCGGGAGCGACGGTCGCGGCTTGGCGCTGATGCGGAAACTCGGTCACACACTGCACAACACATACGCGGCGTTGACGCCAATCACCACTGAGCCAAACGCATTCACTGAGCTCGCTGGCATCTCTTTGCCGATCACGGTAACTGCGAAATCGAGTACAGAGTCGGCGAAGGCGACCGGTGGCTTTCTCTTTACGCATCGCGGATACAGCGGACCCTCCGTGCTCAACGTGTCGCACGTTGCCGTTCGCTCGCGAAGTATCGCGGCGCCAAACGCAACGCTGTCGGTGAAATGGACGCCGTTGGATGACGACGAATGGAATGCCCGACTGCAGCCGCACGGAGCGCGCACAGTTGGTGGAGCAGTCCGCGCGGAAATGCCGGAACGACTGGCGTTGGTGTTGCTCGAGCGCGCCAATGTCGATCCACTGCGGCCGCTCACTGAGCTTCGCCGTGAGGAGCGACTTCGCCTGATCGACACGCTGGTACGTGGCGAGCTGCCATGGTCCGGCGACGAAGGCTACAAGAAGGCTGAAGTGACGGGCGGCGGTGTAAGCCTCGCTGAAATCGACGCGCGGACGATGGAGAGTCGCCTGCACGCTGGTCTCTTTCTGTGCGGCGAGGTGCTTGACGCTTTCGGTCCGATCGGCGGCTACAACTTTCTCTGGGCGTGGGCAACTGGCCGCGCGGCGGGGATCGGCGCGGCGACGGCCGCACGCGGCTAACGTTTCGCGATTCTTACGAGGCGCGTTAGCACGGGCGGGCGAATGGTTTCTGCGCCGCGCGAGGTGACGCCAAGTAGACCCAGGAGTCCTCTGACGCACGCGCTTTCCGCGAGTCACCTGCTCGGGTGATACCCGCGCCGCTTTCGCGATGGTAGAGTACGGCACGTTACGACGCGGTACCGCTCCGCTCACTCACTCATGAGGTCTGCTCCATGTCTGTCTTTCGCACGCTCCGCTTGGTTGCCGTCGCTGCATTCGCGTTGGTCCTTGTTGCTCCACTTTCAGCTCAGCAGAACCGCGAGCGCATCACGGCTGAGCAGCTCACCGGCCTTCTGCGCGACAAGGGCATGGAAGGGCAGGTGAACGAGCGCGGCAACGTGATCGTGCAGGCGAACGGCAGCAAGGTGGTGTACTTCATTCAGGGCCAGACGTTGCAGGCGTACTTCGGCCTCACCGGCACCTCGGCCAACGTGACGCTGGTCAATGAGTGGAACAAGACCAAGCGCTTTGGCCGCGCCTACATTGATGCCGATGGCGATCCGTGCGTTGAGCTGGACTACGATCTGGAAGGCGGCGTCAGCGACGAGTCGATCAAGGTGTGGTTTGACACCGTCAATCTGATCGTTCGCTCGTTCCGCACGCACGTCAGCGGCAGCGGCGGCAAGTAACAGTCGCTCGCGTACAACAAAACGGGCCGCGCACTCTCTCCAGTGCGCGGCCCGTTTCGCGTTATTGTGCCTGCAATACCTGTAGCATCGCGACGCCGAACGCGGGCAAGTCTTTTGGTACGCGTGCGCTCACGATATTTCCGTCAATGACCGTTGGCTGATCAATCCACGTTGCACCAGCGTTCACCACGTCATCGCGGATACCAACAGTGCTGGTCAGGGTGCGACCGCGCACAATTCCCGCTGAAATCAGAATCCACGGTCCGTGGCAGATCGTGGCGACCATCTTGCCGCGCGCATGTACTTCGCGCACCGCGTGCAATACGGCGGGAATACGCCGCAGTTTGTCTGGAGCCCATCCGCCGGGCGCGATAATGCCGTGCAGTGTTGAGAGGTCCAGCGCATCAATGTGTACGTCGACGGGTGCAGGATAACCGTGCTTTCCGAAGTACGACGCATCACCGATGCCCACCAGCGGCACATCGTAGCCCGCTTCTTCCAGACGCAGCTTGGGATACCACACTTCCAAATCTTCGTACTCTGGCCCAACTAAGCACGCGACACGTTTAATCATGGACGCCACCGGAACATGAGATAGGCCGACGACTTATCCCGCAGTGGCCCGCGTACAATGTACGCAACGCCGCCCAGTACGCGGATACGAGGCATGCCAACAATGCCAAGATGGTCAAACGCAAAACCTTGCTCGAGACCGATCACGGCTGAGTGTTTGTCGGGGCTCCACTGCGCGCCCACCGAATGCGCGTACAGCGTGCCGGGAAGAAACAACATCGGATGGGAGATGCGGTACTCGTACAGCTCGCGACCACGCGCAATGCCCACCGGCAATGCCGGAATCGCAAGGCGCTGCGCAAGTGTGGCATCGTCATTGACCGGTGGTGCGAATCCTCCGGCGCTGAATTGTTCGATCAGCGGAGTGTTGTCTGATGCGCGATGCATTCGTGCGTCTACTTGCGTTGAGAACGCGCTCATTGAAACACCAAAACTCGCGCGCACGAAACTCGTGTCGTCGGTCGATCCGGCTGCTGTGCGCACAAAAACGCCAGCAGATTTTCTCCAGCCGACAGATGTACTGGCGTTGTAGTGCACGCTCAGCAACATGCGATTGACGTCCGCCAGCGTGTCCTGCTGCGCGCGGCCTGCAAAGACACTCGCAAGGAGCCGTTGCGAGGACGTCGATCCAAGAATTGGTAGTTCTGCCTGCAGTGCGCCGCCGGCCAAGCGTAAATCCGCGACGCCGAGTGTTTGCGCCGCTTTCTGCCGCGACGCGCGCTGCTCCAGCCAGAAGAATTCTGCGCGAAGATTGGGGCGGGAGCCGTACCACGCGGCACTCGCCACTCCACCGCGCCACGCAGCTGCCGTTCCGACCACGCCAGAGAGCATCCACGTGAACTTGTTCGCCGGGTCAGCGCTGGTGAGCGCACCGCCATGCATAATGCCGTCGCGTGCCATCGCGGTGTGCCCGAGCAATCTGTAACGCCGCGGTCCCGCACCGTATGCGCGCGGTGCCGCAACCGGCGCGACAGCGAGCACAGTCTCTGGCTCACGTGCACGCGGCATCGCTGGCGCCAGTGATGCGAGATCAATTCCAATTGGTACGTTGCTCACAACATGCGTACTGTCGACGCGCTGTAAGTCCATGCCACCGGCGTATTCTGAGAGAAACAGCACGCTTCCGTTTGGCATCGGCGTTGGATGATACACGCTGCCAACTACACGCGTGCGCTGCGTGATGTGACTGTCACTGAGCTGCATCGATTCCACATTCGGAATGCCACCGGACTCGCTCACGTATACCAACTGCTCGCCGCGTGCATCAAAACTCGCGGAGTGTCGGTTGATGCTGTCGTTGGGACTGACGATTCGCGTTATTCCCGTTTGCGCGTCAACCAAAACCAACCGCCAGATTCCGTCGCGATCCTGCACGCCAGCGGACAGCATTGTCCCGTTGGGCGAAAAGCGCGGATGATTGAACACACGCGTCGGTGAGCCTGCGACCAGTGTTGTGACAGCGCCCGATGCCAGCGACACGAACACCAGATCACAACTGCCGCCTACGCATCGCACCGCTGCGGCGCGTGAACCATCTGGTGACGGGTCGGCATCCTGTACCGCCGCGTTGCGCGTGAGCGGAGTGATCGCACCAGTCGCCGTGTTCCACGTCACGAGGTCAGGCCGCTGACTGCCATCGGCGCGAACACTCCACGATTCCAGCAATACCTGGGTGCCGTCACTGGTGATGAAGCGTGGGTTTTTGAAAAACTTTCCGCGGCGCGGTAGCAACGTCACAATCGGCTTTGCGAGCCGAGGATACAGTCGAATCGCTGGGACATCTTCCGCGTCGCGTTCCATACTCCGCACAAGCGCGCGACGCTCGACATCACTCGTCATCAGTGTGTCTGGCGCTGAGATCACCAATCGTGGTTTCGCACCATTCAGCCCCGGAATCACGATCGCCATTCGTTTCCCATCGCGTGACACTGCAGGGCTACCGACGACGCTCGCAAACCGCGTCAAGCGCGTGCCGCTTACAACGCCAGCGATGCGGAGAGCACTATCAACCGTCATCGCTTTCGCCGTCAACTCAGCTGAAAAACGACCGTATAGCATTGCCGGTGAATCGCCGTACACTCCTCGAAACGCTGCGTCAAACGAGCGTCCGGTGCGCGCCGTCTGTCGGCGAAACACCAGCGGCATTGCCGTATCACCACGCTGCACAGACAACCATTCCCAGAACGCAGATCCAGCCAAGTACGCCATGCTTCCGCCTTTAAACCCGCCAACGCCACTCATCGCGCCATAGCTCGGCAACCTTCCACCAATCGCTAGCTCACGCAACAGAGCGGGACGCCACGCGCCGTGCGGACGTCCGCTGCCAGTGATCCTTCCTTCAATCCACGTTGCATAACCTTCAATGGCCCAACGTGGCGTAGATATTGAGAGTGGGCTGACTTGCGCCGGTAGCAGATGCCAGAACCATTGCGAACGTCGCGCCGGTCGAGATAGGTGCGCAATGTGACCAAATTCATGTGCGGCGAGTTTGATCCCCCAACCGCGATGATTCGCAATCTGGTCAGTTGGTCCCGGCGGTGTGACCCAGAGGTGAATCGTGGGTGCACCAAGCAGCGGAATCGCAGAACCGTTTGGGACGTTGTACGGATCATCAATGACAATCGTCGTGCGTCCAGGCGGTGCGTATCCAACCAACGCGGCAACTTCCGTACGGATCGCATCCAGTCGCGGCGCAAGATCTAGTGCCCACGGCTCGGTATCCAACGGATAGTGCACGGTGAACCACTGCGTCTCCAGCGTGCGCCATGGTTGCGAGCTGCGAAGAATCTCTTGCGCGGTGGCGCGCGGTGCGCCGAAAAGGAACGTCGCCAGCATCAGCCACACCAGCTGCGAGAAGCGGCTGCGCGTGCTGCGGTCAGACTGTGGCATACAGGAGAGCTAAAGTGTGCGGCGGCCAGGCAGAGCCGATATGGGCCAAGGATAGCCAATCTGGAACACGAGGGGAGCCCGTATTCGGTTTCACAGCGATGGTGGAAGTCGACGCCTGCCCGTTGGCTCGTAGCAATTCCGGGCAATTGCTGACCGACTCGTAGCAAAAACTCCCTGGTCTCGCCATCATGCGTGCAGCGAACGCCGCCGCGGCCTTCCGGCTTGCCAACCTCCCACCCATTCGCTCCCCGAGGACCGCGTCAATATGAAGCTCATTACTGCGATCATCCGACCCGAATGCCTGGCTGACGTCAAGGCAGCATTGTTTCGAGCGGGCGTCACTGGCGTGACGTTCTCTCGCGTCTCTGGACACGGCGGCGAGCGAGAAATTGTCCAGCAGTATCGCGCCGAAACAGTGGTGCTTGAGTTCCACGAGAAAGTGAAAGTAGAGATGGCCGTTTCCGAACCATACGTCGAGCCGACCATCGCCGCGATCGTCTCGGCAGCGCGTACTGGTGTGGTAGGCGACGGAAAAATCTTTGTGCAACATCTTGAGCGAGTGGTGCGCATCCGCACCGGCGAGCAAGACACCGCCGCACTCACGCCTGTGACGGCAGATGCGGTACAGCGGCTCGCGCAGCGACAGGCGACGCCCTGATGCAGGTCACCGCTTCTTCAATTGTCGCTGGTGACACTGCGTGGGTTCTAACGTCTGTCGCGCTCGTGCTGATGATGGTGCCAGGACTGGCCTGTTTTTACGGCGGCCTCACGCGTAATCGCGCGGTCTTGAACACGATGCTCATGAGCTTTGGTGCGCTGGCTGCGATGTCTGTGTTTTGGGTGGTGGCCGGATACTCGCTCGCGTTTTCCAGCGGTACATCGTGGCTTGGTGATCTGGCGTGGCTTGGGCTGCGCGGTGTGACCGGTACGCCAAACCCAACGTACAGCGCCAGCATTCCGCACATGTTGTTTGCCGCGTACCAGTTGATGTTCGCCGGTATCACGGTGGCGCTGATCAGTGGTGCGGTGGTCGAACGCATGCGATTCGTCGCGTACTTGATGTTCGCGCTCCTATGGGGTGCGTTGGTGTACGTGCCGCTCGCGCATTGGGTCTGGGCCGAGGGCGGTTGGCTCCGATCACTGGGCGCGTTGGACTTTGCCGGCGGTACTGTGGTGCACATTAGCGCCGGTGTTGCTGCACTGATTCTTGCGCGCATGTTGGGCCGTCGCCATGACGCGGGTCGTACCGCAATTCTTCCGCACAACGTGCCGCTCACGTTGCTGGGCGCGGGCATGTTGTGGTTTGGTTGGTTTGGTTTCAACGCCGGATCAGCGTTAGCAGCGAACGGAATTGCCGCCACTGCTGCACTGACAACACACACCGCTGCCGCGACCGGATTGCTCGCGTGGATCGGGTTGGAATTTGCGCGCACGCGACATGCAACAGCGGTGGGCGCGGCAACCGGTGCGGTCGCTGGCCTAGTGTCGATCACGCCTGCCGCGGGATTTGTGACGCCGATGGCCGCGATCGCAATTGGCGCGATTGGATCACTCGCTGCATACGCGGCAATTCAATTGAGGCCGCGTAGCAAGATTGACGACGCGTTGGATGTGTTCGCATGTCATGGCGTCGCGGGAATCGTTGGCGCAACGTTGACAGGTGTTTTCGCGACGAAAGAAGTAAACGCAGCTGGCGCCGACGGCTTGTTGGCGGGCAATGCGCACCTGCTCGGCGTGCAAGTCATCGCAGTCGTCGCGACAATTGCGTTCGTAGCGGTGATGACGCCCGTTGTTGTGTTGATCGTTAGTGCGCTTACGACCGTGCGCGTTTCACTCGCCGACGAACTTGGCGGCATCGACACGGTGGAGCACCGCGAAGAGGCATATCACGGCGGCGGTTTGGTGGAGTTCGCCGGTCAAGCTGTCACGTTGGGCCAACGCGTGGTGTTGCCGGCGCACGAGATTTTTGGCCGACCAGTGACGGACATGGATTGAAACGAAAACGGGGCGCTCCAGAATGCTGAGAGCGCCCCGCTAAAATTGCACGAAATTGGAGATCAGTTGCGCGTCGGCTTGGCGACGATTTTGTCTTGCAGCCATGTCATCGGCACAATGAACAATGGCGTCAGAAACGCTCCAAGAAGGACGTTGATCCAGGTGAGCGCAAGAAAATAGGCGCCGAGCCCGATTCCCATCCAGAGAGTGCCAAGAATGCCGTTCGTTTCCACGCCCGCTCCAACAGTTGAAGGTCTGCGCGGAATGCTAACGACGCCGAGCGCTGCACGCGAGAGGTTGACTGGCCTGAGATTGCTGGCGGAACCGGTGGTGCTTGCCGTATCCGGTGGCGCGGACTCGATGGTCATGGCTGCAGTGCTTTTCGCGCGATGCCCGGAAATGATCGTCGCGCTGGCGACTTTCGATCACGGCACTGGTGCTGCTGCGTCTGAGGCGGCGTTGCTGGTTGAGCAGTGGGGTCGCGAGCGTGGGTTGTCTGTGCGGATTGGGCGGGCGGCGGCGACCGTGCAGCGGAACGAGGCGGCTTGGCGAATGGCGCGCTGGGAGTATCTGCGCGCCGTCAGCGACGAATTCCGGGCACCTGTCGCGACTGCCCACACCGAGGATGATCAGGCCGAAACCGTTTTCCTGAGACTGTTACGCGGCTCCGGAGTCCGGGGGTTGGCCGCGCTGCTCGCTGCTGGGCCGGTGCTGCGCCCCATGCTAGGCGTTTCACGCGCCGCGGTTCGCCAGTACGCGGCGCTGGCGGGGGTGCCATTCGTTGACGATCCATCGAACGTCGACCTCGGCCATCAGCGGAACCGCGTCAGACTCGAGCTGCTGCCGACACTCGAACGGGCGACGCCGGGTTTCCGAGCTTGGCTGCTACAACTTGGCGAACGGGCGGCAGAGTGGCGCGCTGCGGTCGAACTGGCCGCTGATGCGTACTGGGCTCCTGAGCTGGTTGACGGCGCAGTCGTTGTGGCGCGCGACCCGAATCGGTTGCCTTCGGAGGCGGAGGCGGCGCTGTTTTGGCCTGTTGTTGCGGGTCGAATCGGCGTGCCCATGGATTGGCGGGGAACTGAGCGGTTGGCCTCGTTTACAACGGGAACGGCGTCAGGGCGCAGGATGCCGCTCTCAGGCGGTGTCGTGGTGCGCTGCGAACGACGCAAGTGGAAGATGGAACGGCAGACGTAAAGACCCGCTGCGGTGACCCTCACCAAACGGCGGGCACCACAGAGCGGGTGACTGCGCTTTATCTTGTGTGTCGTATCTGCGGGTAATGCACTGTGCTGCATTATCGGAGCTAATGATCTGCCTGTGTTCTGACCGCTGCTGTCGCGCATCGAGATGACACGCAACACGATGACGAAGTGTCATCGGGAGACGATCGAATCTGTGAGTGACGTGCTGGTTGCTGATCCGCGCCTGGAAGGGCGCGCGGTCAAGCGAATTGTCTTTGACGAAGTGGCTCTGGCAGACAAATGCCGAGAGCTCGGTGCTCAGATTACTGCCGCGTATCCTGACGGTGATCTGCTTGTGCTTGGACTGCTGAAAGGCAGTTTCATCTTTGTGAGTGACTTGGTGCGACAAGTGCACCGGCCCCTCGCAGTCGATTTTCTGGTGGCGTCGAGTTACGGAGATGGCACAGTATCAAGCGGTAACGTGCGACTGCTCTACGATCCGGAAACAACGTTGGAAGGGAAGCACATTCTGATCGTTGAGGACATTGTCGATTCAGGACGTACGTTAGCGCGGTTGATGGCGTTGTTGATTGAACGAAAGCCAGCGTCGCTGGAGATTTGTGCGTTGTTGCATAAGCATATCGCTACGGAGTTGTCGCATCCGGTGCGATTCGTTGGTTTTGATGCGCCCAATGAGTTCTTGGTTGGTTACGGCCTGGATCACGCTGAGCGCTTCCGTCACGTTCCTTACATTGCGAGTCTGCTGTAATGCCCGTCATGCCGAATAATCCGAGCCCGAACAAAAGTGGCGGATTCAATTGGGGCAAGTTCTCGAAGAATCTTGCCTTCTGGGTGCTCATCATCCTTATCCCGGTGACGTTTGTCACGTTTCAGGCAAAGGGAAACGCTGATACGCCGGAATTGAGCTGGACGCAGTACGATCGCGAGATGGCGGCCGGTAACCTGAAAAAGGTGGTCGTGGTTGAAGGGCGCACCGTCCAAGCGGAAACGAAGAAAGCGATCATAGTGAACGGGAAGAGCGTCACGCGCTTTACCGCCGAACTGGTTCGCGAGATCACCGCAGACGATACGAAAGCACTCGGCGCGGCTGGTGTTGAATTGAGTGCAAAGCAGGCGAGAACGTCGATTGGTGGCGTCCTGCTTACCATTCTGCCGTACTTGTTGCTATTCGGTTTCTGGCTCTTTCTGTTCCGACAGATGCAACAGGGCGGCGCGAAAGCGTTTTCGTTTGGTAAGAGCAAAGCGAAGTTGCTGACGGGTGATACGCCGAAAGTGACGTTTGCCGATGTCGCAGGTGCCGACGAAGCGAAGGTTGAGCTTCAGGAAATCATCGAGTTCTTGAAGGACCCGCAAAAGTTCACCAAACTTGGTGGCCGTCTGCCAAAGGGTGCATTGTTGGTTGGCCCGCCGGGCACCGGCAAAACATTACTTGCGCGCGCGGTTGCTGGTGAAGCGAATCGGCCGTTCTTCAGTATGTCGGGTTCTGATTTTGTCGAGATGTTCGTGGGCGTTGGTGCCAGCCGTGTGCGCGATCTTTTCGAGCAGGGCAAGGCAAGCGCTCCATGCATCATCTTCATCGACGAAATTGATGCCGTGGGTCGTCACCGCGGTTCCGGAATGGGTGGCGGACACGATGAACGTGAGCAGACGTTGAATCAGTTGTTGGTGGAGATGGACGGCTTCGAATCAAACGAAGGCGTCATCCTGATCGCTGCAACAAACCGTCCTGACGTGCTTGATCCTGCTTTGCTGCGTCCCGGTCGTTTCGACCGTCAGATTGTGGTGGATTCACCAGATCTGCGCGGCCGCGAAGGAATTCTGCGTGTGCACATTCGCAACAAGCCAATCGCGGACGACGTTGACGTGCGATCGCTTGCGAAGGGGACGCCTGGTATGGCCGGTGCTGATCTTGCGAACTTGGTGAATGAAGGTGCGTTGCTCGCAGCGCGCCGTGGTCACGACAAGATCTACATGACCGATCTTGAAGAGGCGAAGGACAAAGTGCAGCTTGGCGCCGAGCGGAAGTCGCTTGTGATGCGTGAAGAAGAGCGCCGCTTAACTGCATATCATGAGGCTGGGCACGCCGTGTGTGCGATCAAGATCAAGGGCAATGATCCGTTGCACAAAGTCACAATTGTGCCGCGTGGTCGTGCATTGGGTGTCGCATTCACGTTGCCTGAAGATGATCGTGTCAGCGTTACTCGCGAGCAGATTGAAGCGCGTTTGGTAATGGCTTACGGCGGTCGTACAGCAGAAGAACTGATCTTCGGCCGCGACCATGTTACGACAGGCGCCAGCAGCGACATTCAGCAGGCCACCGGTATTGCACGCAGATACGTGAGTCAGTGGGGCTTGAGTGACGCGGTTGGTCCGATTTTGGTTGGCGACAATGAACAGGAGATGTTTCTTGGCCGC
>JANNWU010000156.1:0-3782 GCA_031408755.1 Gemmatimonadaceae bacterium
ATGTTGCCTCACCTTCCGCAGCTACTGCCAGCGCTTATGTTGCCTCACCTTCCGCAGCTACTGCCAGCGCTGATGTTGCCTCACCTTCCTCAGACACTGCGAGCGCGCCGCCCCAGCGGGCCGCGCGCGCCAGCGACGCCGTTCTCTCGAGATCAAGATTTCTGCAACCACGCCATCGCTGGTTGATCATGTTGGCAGTTGCAGTGTCGGCGCTATCAGTAGTCCTTCTCTTCACACGGAAACAGCAGACGGCGCTGCCTGAACGACCGAGTGTCGTAGCGCGACCATCAGATTCCGCACCATCGCGTTCAATCGCCGTGCTACCGTTTTACGAATTGAGCGCCGCGCAAGATGCCGCCTGGTTCAGCGATGGGCTCACGGAAGAAATCATCGGGCTCCTTGGGCGAGTGGACGGCTTGCGCGTCGCGGCTCGTAGTTCATCGTTCGCACTGCGCGATGCAGGTCTCGACGCGCGCGCCATGGGCGACACGTTGAGAGTCGCGACACTGCTTGAGGGGAGCGTGCGGCGCGACGGCAATCAGATGCGAATAACCGCGCGACTGGTCGACGTATCCACTGGCTATCAGCTCTGGTCAAGTAGTTTCGACCGACGCGTGAGCGATGCGATCTCCGTGCAGTACGAAATTGCCAGCGCAATTGTAAGTGCACTACAACTGCGGCTCTCACCGTCGCAAGTGTTTGGCGCAGCGCGCACGCCGGATAATCCGGAGGTTCGAGATCTGTATCTGCGCGGTGTGCACTTACGCAACAAGCTGACGAGAGAAGACCTCGCAAAGGCAGTCGAATTTTTCGACCGGGCCATTCAACTCGATTCGTCGTATGCACCAGCGTATGCGTGGAAGGCCACAACGCTCGGTCCGATGATGTGGTACGGACACATGCCGCGCACACTCGGCGAACCGTTAATTCGCGCCGCCGCCGCGCGCGCAATCAGGCTTGATCCTTCGCTATCCGAATCGCAAATCGCGAAAGGGATGGTCACATTCTTCTTTGACTGGAACTGGGCAGCGGCCGAAAGCGCGTATCGGCGCGCAGTTGAACTCAATCCAAACGACGCGAACGCGCATCATTCATTAGCAAATCTGCTGCGGTCTGCCGGAAGAGTTGACGAAGGAATAGCCGAGCGACTTCGCGCACATGAACTCGATCCGTTGTCCGTGCGCATTACGTCGCAGCTCGGCTCTGACTATCTCATCGCCGGACAGTTTGATCGCGCTGCTGCACATTTCCGCCGCGCGATTGAGCTTGAGCCACACTCGCCGGTCCTCAAAGGGCAAGGGCCAAACATGGAGATAGGGATTGGGCATGTATACGAGCGTGAACGCCGGTATAACGAAGCGTTTACCGAATACCTGAAGCGCGATTCATTAAATGGCGCTGCGCCTGACGCGCTTTTGGCTTTACGGCAAGCCTTCGCGGCAACGGGAATCCTTGGTTACTGGCGCACCCGCGGCGAACAACTTGAACGAAGCGTACCGCCAACTGATCTGCTGCACTTGGCGTGGATCTGGGCTCGCGTCGGCGAGAAAGAAAAGGCGGTGCAACTGATTGAACGCGCGTACGCCGATCGGAATCCGGGGATGGTGAACGCAGGTGTGCTACCGGATTTCGCGGAGGTGCGAAAGGACGCCCGGATTCAGCGCATTCTTCGGCGCATGGGGCTTCGGGCAGTGCAGCCGTAACTTAAGACGTGCCGGTGTGGCAGCGAACAGTTCTCCCGGGCGCAACGCGTGCGAGCACAATCGGCACGACCGTAGGGCCTGCCGATTGGACTTCTGATTGGCGAACTGCACGCGACGATCGCTTCCCGCAGCCCGCCTGCGTCGCAATCACAGCCCAAAGCATTGCAACGCCCTTGCGACGACTCTGCACCAACTTCAAGCTTAGCGTCATCTCCGATTCGCCCTACACTGCCACTCGGTAGCTCTTGGCGGATTTCACATCCCGGACGAGAAACGATGACTCAGATCAATCGATTTTTTTTACTCACAGCCTTGCTCACCGGGACCGCCGCTGCGCAGAGTGTACAAGTCGCGGATCGCGTTTGGGCGGCGAAAACAAATCCAGTCAACGGGCACACCTACTATGTGACAGGTGCAGGTGAAAGTAGAGCCCAAGTTGTGCAAGTGAGCGCTTCCGGCGTCGTTCTGTCGCGGACCGTGCTCCCATTTGTACCGACACCGCCAAGCGGCGGGTGCGGCGGGACAGTTGGGTACACGTCAGTGGCGCTGGGCGCTGGTGCCGATCAGACATTTGCTGTTTCCGCGACAAACTCTTGCACCCCATTCAGAGATGCGAACGATCTGTGGATCGGGTCACTGGATACTCCAGCGAATGCGCAACTCGGTGGCGCAGGTGGCGTCATGACCGCGATCGGCGTCGTAAATGGCAACGTCTATGGCACGGCGACGCGTGGCAGCATTCAGTTTCAGCGCCCAGTCAATCATTCAACGCGTGAAAATCTTCCAACCGACGGACGCGGTGCCGACATGCGCACCCTGTTCGCGCGAAACGGCAACGTTGGTTTTGGTGCCTCGGTGCGCGGCGCGTCCCAGACCTTTCTCGTGATCGACGGTCGAGTGGTGTACGATCCATTGCCTGGCTTTCCTGGTGCGCAACAGACCATTCGCGCCAGCAGCAGCGCCGGTAGTTTTCATGCGTTTATCGCACGTAGCTCATTCGCCGATCCATTCCGTACGTACATGCTCGACGACGTCACGGGCACGGTCTACGCGTTTGATGCGCCGGACGCCAACGTGCGCGCTGTCAGCGAAACTGGCTGGATCTTTGGCGATACATGGGCGGCAAATCCGTTTCTCTATGGCAGCCGAATCTTGAACACGCGCGATCTTTGTGCTGCACAAGGTCTGGATTGTGGCTGGTCGGCGAATACAGTCGGATTCAGCGAATTTTTGGATGGCAATAGCGGCCAGATGTTCGCAACCGTCGCATTTTCAAATGGGTACAGCGCGGGATTGCTCGGTCGCGCCATCTACTCGCCGACAATGATACCAGAACCGCGAGCGATTGCGATGCTGGGCGCAGGGATGCTCGCGTTTCTTTCAATTGCCAGGCGGTGCAAGGAACAGCGCGCGAACTAGTTCGCCGGTTCAGGGATATCATAGGCCCGTACGATACCCCGCCCTCATCCCGCGATGCGATGCACCTCTCCGCCAGACCGTTCGTCATCGCCGTCGTACTCGCCGCAACCGTGCTCCCAGCAGCTCTGGTTGCACAGCGACAAGACTCTCTACCTGTAGCCGCACGTCCAGCAGCAACGCCCAGCGTTGAGGCAGCGACTGAATCCAGCGTGCTTCGGCGCATCCCTGGCATGGCCATCGCGGCACTGACTGTCGCCGGCATGACGCAGGCGCTCGGTGAGCCGATGGGGTGGAACCGCACATGGGGCGGCTACGCACGACGCGCTGGCGATCAGGCGGGATTTATCGCGATTGAAGAAACGGTGCGACTGTCGCTCACTTCAACCGTGAACTGGGTGCCAGACACGCAGCCGTGTGCCGGTAGAGCCAGCAAAGCGAAGTGGCGTGCGCTGTTGCCGAGAATTGGCTGCGCTGTGCGCGAGACGGCAGTGCTGCGAACACCAGATGGACGCGGTCGCCCGAATTTTCCACTGTTTGCCGGCGTTGTAAGCGCATCCAGCGCATCAACGATTTGGCGACCCGATGCGGATACGCCGGCGCACGCGGTGTCGCTCGCGATCACCCGCACGGCGATCGCGATGAGCGCGACGGTGGTGTCTC
>JANNWU010000157.1:0-8198 GCA_031408755.1 Gemmatimonadaceae bacterium
CGATACAGCGGGATCACGATCGACACATCCATTCCCGCTGCGGCTTGATACGCCGCGAGGCTTGTGACGACTTCGCCCAATCCACCAGTGCGAGCAATTGGAGCGAGCTCAGCAGCCAAGTGGACTACGGCCACTCGGCGGCCATCCTTCGTTACCAGCCCGGCTGCCGGCAGCGACTTGAGATATCGTCCGTCCGCGCCGCGCACTCCCGGTGCGGGTTTGGGCGGTTTCGGCCGCTTGGCTGCTGCAGCCTTCGGCGCAACGGCAGGCTTCACCTGTGGCATCGGCTTCGGTGCTGGCGCGGCTTTTGGCGTGGGTGCGGGCTTCGGTTTTGGCGCGGGCTTCGGTTTCGGCGCGGGTTTCGGGTTGAGAGCGGACTTCGGCGTCGCTGTTGGCGCGGGCTTTGGCTTCGGTTCGGCTATTTGCTTCGGCGTCGGTTTGGGCTTGGCGGCCGCCTTTGATTTTGCTGATGGCTCCGGCGCGGTCCTCGGCTCGGCAACTCTCTGGGTGGGCTTCGCTGCCGACTTCGCGGCAGACGCGGTTGCGTCGATCAGCTTCACCGCTGCAGCTGCGGTCTCGAGAGCCGAAACTTGCGCGCTCGACGTCGCCAGCACAGCGTCTTTTAATGCTGAGGAGGTCGCTGCAGCGCGCGGCGTCTTGGCAGCGGGCTTGGGCGCCGCGGGGGTCGGCTTCCGGATGGGCATAGGATTTTTCCGCGCGAGAGAACGCGCTCCTCCAGAGGGGTGGCCTCGGAGGATTTCGGGGAGCAAGCGCAGAGACGTTACCGCCCACTCTCGCCGAACAGTGGCCTAGCTGTTGAGCGCAGTCGAGCAGGTCACGCAAGGTGCGCCGCCCAAGCCCGGAAATCCAGTGACGTAGCGCGCCGACATTTCAGGAATACTCATATCTCGCGCGTCAAGAACTGCCCGACTCAACCAGGTCGCTCTAGTTTACCCGCGTGACTACTCCCATCCCAAGCCGGATCGCCGGCCTCCAGGAGCTCGCGAGCAATCTCTCGTGGAGCTGGAATCGCGAAGCTCGTGCCCTCTTCGCCGCCATCGACGACCGGCTCTGGCTGTCGGTCCGCCACAACCCGATCACGTTCCTGCAGCGCGTGTCGCACGACCGGTTGCAGTACTGCGCGAATGATCCCGCCTTCCGCTCGCAGTACGACGAAGCGATGCACTGGGTCCGCAGCGAATCGCAAACAGATACGACGTGGTTTGCGAAAACGTATCCAGAATTGACGAACTCGAAGATCGCATATTTTTGCGCCGAGTTCGGATTGCACTCCTCGGTGCCCATCTATTCGGGTGGACTTGGTGTGTTGGCCGGTGATCATTGCAAAACCGCATCGGATCTTGGCGTACCGCTGGTTGGCATTGGGTTGCTGTATCGAAATGGCTACTTCGATCAGCGCATCAATGTGGACGGTTGGCAAGAGAACATGGACGACACATTCGAGATTTCCAGCACGCCAATCACACCGATTGTGAACGCTGATGGCACGGATCTGAAAGTGTCAGTTGAGGTCGCGGGGCATGTGGTGGTTGTGCGTGCTTGGCGGCTGATGGTCGGGCGTGTGGCAGTGCTGCTGCTCGACACAGATCTGCCAGAGAACAGACCGGAAGATCGCGAGCTACTAAGCCGACTGTATGCCGGTGGCGTTGACTTACGCTTGCGTCAGGAGTGGCTGTTGGGCGTTGGTGGCGTGCGCGTACTGCGTGCACTGAAGATGGAGCCGGATGTCTGGCATGCAAACGAAGGGCACGCCTCGTTCATGTTTATCGAACGGCTGCGCGAGTTGCGTGCACGTGGCGATGACATGCCAACCGCGATTGCGGCGGTGCGTCGCGCTTCAGTCTTCACGACGCATACGCCGGTACCAGCCGGTCACGATGTGTTTCAGCGCAGCGCCGTTGAAACGGTCATAGGACCAGTGTGGACTGAACTGGGTATCGACGCAGATGCGTTCTTCAACTTTGGGTTGCATCCGCACTACGGTCGCGATCAGTTCCACATGACGGCGTGCGCAGTGCGCTTTGCATCACGCGTAACTGGCGTTGCCAAGTTGCACGGCGAAGTCTCGCGCGAATTGCTGCATCCAATGTGGCCCAACCGATCGGTGAATCAGGTGCCGGTTGGTCACGTCACAAATGGTGTGCATCTCGCGACGTGGATGGCGAATCCGATTATGTCCACACTCGACAAGCACCTCGGTCGCGGCTGGGGCTTTGCGTTGGACGAGCCGGACACGTGGAATCGCATCATGAAGGTGCCTGATGCCGACTTGTGGACCGCTCATCAAGAATTGAAGCACGTGTTGGTCGATCGGATCATCGAGAAGTCACGCCGATCATTTGCGCGCGGCCACAAAGAAGCGACGCAGGTTGTGGGAACGGGTGTGCTCCTGGATCGATCAAGCTTGATGATTGGATTTGCTCGCCGATTTGCGACCTACAAGCGCGCCGATCTGTTGTTCCACGATCCGGAACGCCTCCGCAAAATTCTTACGAATCCTGATGCGCCGGTGCAGTTAGTGTTTGCTGGCAAAGCACATCCGGCCGACACGCCAGGCAAGTCGGTGTTGCAGCGCGTCTATCAGTTCACACGCGATCCGCGCTTTGAAGGACGCGTGGCGTTCATCGAAGATTACGATATGCACATTGCGCACTTGCTTGTGCAAGGCGTGGACATGTGGATGAATTTGCCGCGCCCGCCACTTGAAGCCTCTGGTACCAGCGGCATGAAGGCGGCGCTGAATGGTGTACCGCAATTCAGCACCGTTGATGGGTGGTGGGCTGAAGGCTATGACGGCACCAATGGCTGGTCTGTCAACCCGCCGAAGAGCAGCGACGAGGATGCAGCGGCTGCACAGCGCGTGTATGAGTTGTTAGAGCAAGAGGTCGTGCCGCGTTTCTACGATCGCACGCATCGCGACGCAATTCCAACGCGTTGGTTGGCAACCATGAAGCACAGCATTCGCCAAGCGGGGCGTCATTTCACCGCCGCGCGCATGGTGCAGCAATACACCACCGAGTATTACGCCCCCGCGATTATTGGCGGCGATTTCCCCGATGATCCGCCAACGGCGTGACATCGGTCGTCATACACGCGCACTGCTATCAACCGCCGCGCGAGGATCCGTTTACGGGCCTCGTGCCGGCGGAGCGCACCGCCGCGCCGTTCCACGACTGGAACGCGCGCATTACCGCTGAATCGTACATGCCACTTACGCATGCGCGTGATCTGGCGGCGAACGCTCATGTCAATCTGTTTGAGTGGATCAGCTTTAATGTTGGCCCAACGCTCGCGGTCTGGCTTGAACGCGAAGCACCGGCTGTGTTGCAAGCGATGCGCAGCGGTGATGCAAATTCCATCGCACGATTAGGCCACGGCAACGCCATCGCAAGCGCGTACAATCATGTGATTCTCCCGCTCTCGTCACCACACGAACGGCAGCGCGAAATTTTTTGGGGATTGCACGATTTTCGCGCGCGCTTTGGCCGCGAATCGCTGGGCTTCTGGTGCCCAGAAACGGCAATGGACGACGATACGGCGCAGGCGCTCGCCGAGGCTGGCGTGCAATTCGCGATTGTCGCGCCGTATCAGATTCGCGATGGCGCACACGACGGTCAGCCGCGACGCTGGCGTGGCGCAAACGGTCGCACGTTGATGCTCGCGCCATATCACGGCGAGTTGAGTGGCTCAATTGGATTTGGCGACATGGCGCAGCACGGCGAGCGACTGGCCGGCGCACTGAGCGCTATCAGCGCAGAACGCGGAATTGCCAGCATCGCAACCGACGGTGAAACGTTTGGTCATCACAAGCGCCATGGTGAAATGGCACTCGCTGCAGCGGTTGGAATTCTGCGACGCGAGCAACGCACGACTGTCACGAACTTTGGCGCGATCATCGCATCACGCGACGATTGGAATGATGGTGAGCTCGTGTCGCCAAGTGCGTGGAGTTGCGCACATGGCGTGGAACGGTGGCGCGCGAACTGTGGGTGTGGCGCAACCAGCGAGACCGGTCGCGCGCAAGAGTGGCGCGGTCCGCTACGTCACGCGCTCCGATGGTTGGCCGAGGCGCTGGACAATGCCGATGGCGAGAGTCCAGAACTCACGCCGCAACGTCGCGCGAGATACGGAATGTTCACGTCGTGCGGCTGGTTCTTCGATCGGTTTGAAGGTCACGAAACGCGACTATTGCTGCGCATGGCCGCATTTGCAATCTCAGGGCGCACCGATCGCGAGCAGCTTGAGGCAGGATTCGTTGCTCGGCTGATTCACGCGAACGCGAACGATCGCGCACTGGGCAACGGCGCAGATCTCTGGTATCGCGATTTTCATCCGCTGATCAGCACGCCATAGTCACTGTGTCGCGACGGCTGCGACAATTGCACACCAAAACAACAACGTGCACGGCCGAGCGCGGTTCTTCATTGCGGTAACGTCGAGTACGGTAGCGTCGGATTTCGTCCGTACAGCGGCGAGAACTCCGTACACCATGTAACGTCTCTCCTCGAATGCCGTCGCAGATTTGCGGCGTGCACGAACGCGCAGGTACGTCAGTGCGGAACAGCCGCACTTGCCGCCGCGCCGGAACGGAGTGGCCGAATGCTGATCTATCCCCTGACGCTCGACGCCGAGCAGATGGCGGGTGATGTACTCGAACTCTTGGGCGAACGATCGCTTCGCGCACGCGGCGATATCGCCGCCATTCGACGTCGCGACGGTATCTACGTCCGGTGGTACGTGATGGAATGCGCGGCGCTGCACGCGCACTGTACTGCGGCGAGTGCGACGACAACACTTGGCTCGATCGCGCTGTCGTCGAGTACGCCGCCAGCCGAGACGTACGAGTGCAGTGCACCCGGCAAACCGTGGGAGAGTGCTACTCGCCACGTATTGATCTTCGCTGGACGACGGTTGCTCGGCTTGTACTCAAATGATGCGCCCAATGCGGCGCCGCGCATCGTGGAGCCCGCATCACAGCCGCCGCGCGTGGCATCGGCGCCACGACCAACTCGCACTCGCGGCCAACGCGCCGAGCCAGCGAGGCAACAGCAACAACAACAACAACAACAACAACAACAACAACAACAACAACAACAACAACAACAACAACAACAACAACAACAACAACAACAACAACAACAACAGCAACAGCAACAGCAACAGCAACAACAGCAACAACAACAGCAACAACAACAGGAACCGCCACCACCACCGCACCCTCCTAGGGCTCCCAGCGCCGGTGCGGCAGGATCACTACTCGACGGGGTCCTGGGCTCATTGTTGGGCGGTGGATCGAGTGCAACGGCAACGGCAACCGAAGAACGCGTGCTCGCCAACGTACCGCAGACTGACACGATATCCGCCGTACCGCGCGTGTCCGTACCGGCCAGCATCCCCACAACCTCCGCCGCATCGATCACGCTCAGAATTGGCCTCGGTAAAGCACCAGCCGAACCGACCAGCGGTGTGATGCACTTCACCTCGCCGAGTGTCGACACCGCGCTCGACATTGGGATCATGGTGGAGGCGCCTGACTTTCTTTGCAACACCGGATGGAAGCACACGCTGACCGTCGCAAAGGCGCAACCGTTTGACACAGAAGTTTCGCTTGAGCTTACGCTCGCTGAACCACTGAACCGCGAAGTGCGTGTCGCAACGGTTCGTGTGCACTTTACATACCTGGGACAACCGGCTGGCGTGTCAGTGCACAAAGTTTGTCTCGGTGATGCAACTGCGGCACAAGTGATAGCAGTGCGCCAACCGGCAGTGTCGCCGTTGCAGATTCGCGATGCAACAACACCCGTCGATTTGACAATTCGCATCTCTCGGCGCGACCAGAGCGACAGTGCGCGAGAACTGATCTGGGTAATTACGGATTGCGCCTATCCAATCACGTTACCCGATGCGCCGATGGTGCAGAAGATCGGCGACCGCGACACTGCGGCGTCTTTCGCCGCTCAAGTAATCAAGCAGATTGGCGCCGCCGATGGTTCTGCGACAATTGACAATCTGCTGCGCGGCGTAGGCACCGTTGTGCGACGTGCGATTCCCGCAGCAGTCCTCAAGGCGTTGAGCGACGTAGCAGTCGCCGTTGGTACGTCACGACTTGCGCGCGTGCTGTTGCTGACCGACGAGTGCCATGTGCCATGGGAACTAGCGTTGCTTGATCCACCGCCGAACGCAGCACGCGCACCGTTTCTTGGTGCACAGTTCGCGATTTCACGGTGGATACACAGCGAAGTTGATGTACCGGCATCGCCGCCAGCGACGTTAGCGATTCACGATTTAGCCGTGGTGCTCGGCAGTTACGAGGGTTCGGACATGGCAGCGCTGCCGCACGCCAAAGAAGAATCGACTGCGCTCGCCGCAACCGCGCTACAGATGTCAGGATCGTTTCCGCGCGTGACAGCGGTCGACGCCACGGCCAATTCTCTGGCCGATTTGCTGAATGGCGCAGTGCCGCTTGATGGTGCGACGATTGCACCTGAGCTCCTTCACTTCGCATGCCACGGCGAAGTCGTCGGAACCGGAGTCGCGCGCCGGTCGGTGCTCTATCTCAGCGATGGACAGCCACTGAGTGAGTTGCTGTTTCTCTCGTCAACGTTGGCGAAGAAGAAAAAGTCGTTTCTGTTTATGAATGCGTGCCAAGTTGGCGTTGGCGGCGATGAGCTTGGGCAGTACGCTGGTTTTCCCGGTATGGCGCTGGGCGCAGGATTCAGCGGCTTTGTCGGCCCGCTATGGAGCGTGAACGATGCGATTGCAAAAGGCATCGCGCTCGATTTTTACAGTCGCATGTTTGATCCGACAGTCGCGGCGCCTCGCGGTGTTGCAGAGGTCCTCGCCGACATGCGCTCGCACTATGCCACAGAGCCCGATCTGAGAAAGCGACAATCCACTTGGCTCGCGTACGTGCATTACGGTCATCCGCATTTCACCTTCACTCGCGCGTAACGGACCACGGAAAACTCATGACGGACTTCATTCTCGACGGCACCGGCGCGAAAGTTGACCTCGGCAAGGGCTACGCAATGCGCGCGCCCGGCATGACGGCCAACGGTACAACAAGCGATGCACCCAGACTGCGTGGTACGCGCTCACCGGTGGCACAGGAGTTACCCGCACTTGATGCGGCGCTGGCAGAAACCAATGTGACAGAGATTCGCGAGGTTCAGCTCACCGATATCAAGACGCAATCTGCATCGGGACCAACACGCGGCACACGCGCGCCGAATGGCGATGATGCACTGGAACTTGAAGTGCCGGTGACTGACCCAACGCAAGGATGTATCGTGCTCAGTGTGGTCGACGGCGCGTTGAGTTGGCACGTACCGCTCGAGAGTGACAATTCCGTGCAAACACCAGCAACGCGTGGCGGGAGCGCCGGTGCGAAGTTTGTCTTTCGTATTCCAAACACCGCCCCGCCAGCCGGTGCAGCAGGTGCACAGCGCGGCATCATCGGCGCCATCGGGAAAAAGATTCTAAAGATTCTCGTCTATCCAATCACCGATCCACTTTTAGGTCCAATCGGTGAGCACTTTGCGCGAAACTGGGAGAAGAAGAAACGCCCGTACGGCGTCCGCACAATTACGCCAGACAACTATCAGAAAGAAGGAACGGGCACCTTCACCGATGCAGATTGGACACGCATCGGTGGCGGTCGCGCGCTGTTACTCGTGCATGGCACGTTCAGTACGGCGCACGGCGGATTCTCACAGCTTCCGAAAGCCGCGCTTGAGGAGTTGAGCGCACATTATGAAGGACGTGTGTTTGCGTATAACCACTTTTCGCTGACTGACGATCCGCAGACGAACGCAAAAACATTTTTCGAATCAATTCCAGCGGAGGTCACGCTGGACGTGGATATCATCTGCCATAGTCGTGGTGGACTTGTTTCCCGCGCGCTGGCGGAAAAGTCTCCAACGGGTATCGACGGATCGGGAAAGATGCGCGTCGGTTCAATTGTGTTTGTTGGAACGCCAAACGCCGGGACATTGCTCGCGCAACCTGATCACATGATGAGCATGATTGATCGCTATACCACAGCGCTTAATGTCATTCCCGGCGGACCTGTCGTAGAAATTCTTGAGGCAATCATCACTACCGTGAAAATCATCGCGCACGCCACGATGAAGTCTCTGGACGGATTGATGTCGATGAACCCCGACGGTAAATACCTC
>JANNWU010000158.1:0-1565 GCA_031408755.1 Gemmatimonadaceae bacterium
ATCGTGAGTCCGCGCCCTTGCCACAGCGCGCCGTCATTGGCCCCCCAAGGAAACGCACTGTTTGCGCTCACAAACCCGGAGGCACCAGCAGCAAGAGGTGTTTCGCGTTGCGCCCGAATACGAGATCGCCACGGATGTAGACCCACAGACGTGTCACGTAAAAACGCAGAGATATCTTCCGGACCAAAAGGCCTCGTACCCCATAACACGGGCCCGACGAGGCCGGCAATGGTGAGGGCTCGGACATATCTCTCAACGTCGCTGCCGACAACTGCGCCCATTGTAATTCCCGAAGGGCCAGCGTTCGATTGCCATTGCGCATTTGCTGCGCTCGTCGCGCACAGTGCAGCGCCCAAAAATGCACCGCGAACCCATCGTCTATTTCCAAGCATGGTGTAACTTAGCGCAACCCATGCGAAACACGATTCTCTTCGCAGTGCTCTGCGTCGCTGCCCCAGTGCGTGCTCAGTTGATCCCGGAATCGCGCCGATGTGCAGGCGGTGCGGTGACCACGAATCTGCCCGGTGGGTTACGAGACGAAAATGTCCGCGCCCAATCAATCCGATCGGGTGGCGAGTGGGCATTGCAGCGAGGTGCTACAGACGGTGCGAAAGCCGCGATGCTCGCTGATAGTTCACGTGTGGCGCTGCGCATCGCTGCACTGCTTCCAGAAATTCTCGCGACACACCAGACGACCACACCACTCCCGGCAAATGACGGACCGATCTGGGCAGGAAAGGGATTGTCGTACGGGATCACCGGTGGTATCGCGCTCTGTGGCAAGCAAGCTCGATGGGGTGCCATTATCGCGCCGACATATTGGTACTCTGAGAACGCGGATTTCAGACTCCCTGATAACACAGAGTTTGTACCGCCGTTGCGAGAGGACTACAGCCCGTGGGCGTCGCCGTATCACTATATCCCTCGCTCACTAGACATACCGCGACGGTTCGGTGGCACAGCTTTCTCGCGTGTCGAGCCAGGCGCACTCGCGCTGTGGTTCCGTACCAATCGCGTTGAAGTCGGATTCACGACCGAATCAGAGTGGTGGGGGCCTGGACAGCACAATGCGTTGCTGCTCAGTTCTCAGTCGGCGGGTGCGCCACGCGCGTACATCAGAACGTCAGCGCCGATTCGCGCGGCCGGTGAAATTGACATCCGCTATTTCATAGGTGGTTTGAAGTTTTCACCACACTTTTTTCGCGAGGAGGAAGACTCTTCACGAACTCTCGCTGGGTTGTCGATCGTATGGCGTCCAAGTTTCGAGAAAGGACTTTCAATCGGCGCAGCGCGCCTCGTCGTTGCACCGATTCTTGGCAATCAGTGGCTACGGCACGTGCTCGATCCCATCACGCCTGTTGGTACTCCAAACGCACTTCCTTACGCCGACAAGACGCAGAGACCAGGGCGAGATCAGCTCTTTAGCGTTTTTATGGATTGGCGGCTACCAGATGACGGAACGGAGATCTGGTTCGAGTGGGGTCGAGCAGAACTTCCAACCGGACTTCGTGATTTCGTGGAATCGCCAAACCACACGCAAGCGCTCACCCTCGGTTTGCAACACA
>JANNWU010000159.1:0-16251 GCA_031408755.1 Gemmatimonadaceae bacterium
GACGCAGCAGCCGTAACGCTGATTCCAATCACTTCCGTGAGTGCTGCTCCAACCGCCACACCGCCAGTGCCGAGCCATGCGCCGCAGAGCTTTGCCAGCGGAGCAATGAGCACTCCGCGCAACGGGACGGCGAGCACGGAAATCGCGGTCACGTACCAGTGTCGTCCGGTAAGTAACAACATGGATGACGCGATAATCGCCAGATACATCGGCATAAAGTCGAACGCGAGCACCTGAAGACTTGGCGCTGCATCAGCAAACTTTCCACCAAATGCGACCGCGACAATCTCGTGCGCGCCAAGGAAAATAAAGAGCGTGACCGGCACGATGAGAACCATCAACACTTCAATGGCGCGACGCAGAATGCCGTACGCTTCCTTCTCACTTCGATCCTTCGCGCGCGCCAGCAGCGGCATCATCACCCAACTGATGAGCGGCGACAGGAGCATCGCCAATCCGGCCAGATTCGCCGCCGCACCGTACCAGCCCACTTCGCGCTTATCGCTCGTTGCGAATTCGAGCGTTGCCGCAGTCAGTCGAGCGCCGATGCTGACTGCGCCAGAGTTCAAGAAGAATGGAAGACTTGCGATCAGGACAAGCTTCGTCGCGGTAAAATCAAACCGAAACTGAAGCTGTGCCTTTTGTCGCACGACTGGCAGCAGCACAAACGTCTTTACCAACTCCGAAACCATCAGCGGTAGCACCAGAATTGGTAGCGAAGCCTTGAAGAAGATCGCTACAGCAAGTCCGACACCCCAGAGCACCTTCGACAGGACATTCGCGACCGCCAGCCTGCCAACATGCGTTGAGGCCTGCAGCAACGCCGCCATCGATGCGTTATTGATCATCGCGAGCTGCGTGATGCCAAAGATCAGCACCGCTTGCTTCACAATCTCCGGCCGCCCCGTCACACTCAACCCTACGTACATCGCCGTTAGCAGCACCAGCGACGCAAGCAATCGAACAACCAGTATGCCGCCAATGAAGTCAGACGCATGCTTCTGGCGTAACGTGACTTCACGAATGATGTACGTCTCAACACCAAATTCAGCGAACGTAAAGAATGCCGCTGTGAATGCATCGGCGAAATTGAACTGCCCAAACAGTTCGGGGCCTAAAAACCTCGGTAATTGAAAGCGAACTAAGAACGCGACGCCCCACGTCAAGATCAGTGATGATCCCAACGTGGCCGCATTGCGTCCAGCGACGCGAAGGTCGCGCGCCGCGCTCTCCGCGTGTTCCGTCGAAACAGGAGTCGGCTTGCTCATAGCGTTGCGCGCGCGACAAGTAGGAGAGTGGCCACCGCGTTAACGTGAAGCCGTTGCGTCGCGTCGTGGCGCAATAGCGCTCACGTTTATTCCCAACCCAAGCGCCTGAGACATGCGCGCATAACCAACGTCTGCAGAGTGATTGGCTGCCAAGTACGCGTATCCACCTTGGCGGAGTTTCTCGCGAAGCGACGCATCGGCTAGTAAACGCACAATACGGTTGGCGAATTCAGCGGGTGCGTCGGCGATCAGAAGTTCGTCACCGTCACGAACATGCAAACCGGCGGCACCATCCGTGGTGGTGACAGTCGGCATGCCGGCGCTAAACGCTTCCAGCAACTTCATGCGAACGCCGGAACCGCCAATGACCGGAGCTACAAGTCCAATCGCGTCGCGGTACACCGTTTCCAAATTCTCGACAAACCCAAGAGCTTTGATGCCTGCCAGTTGCCAATGCGGCGGCATGATTGGTTTTCCCATCTCATCTTTGGGAAGCCCGCCGCCAGCAATCGTCAGGGTCGCTGCAGGCAACATCGACAGCACCAGCGGCCACACGTCGCGACAGAACCAATCGAGGCCTTGCACATTCGGCTGCCAGCCGAGCACGCCGACGTAGACGAGAGCCGGCGCGGATGCTGTCTCGTTGCGTAGCGCGCGCGCTTCTACAAACGGTGGAATGACGACAGCGTCTACGCCGCTTAGCGACTTGAACGCGCGCGCGTCTGTCTCTGAGATCGCAATCACGGAGTTCATCTTGGGCATGATGCGCGCTTCGTACGCTTTCACTGATCTCGCCTCCCATCGAACAACGCGCTGCATGCGCGGTGCGAAACTGTCGGCGAGACGATCAAAGATTTCCCACTCAACGTTGTGCTGCTCCAACACCACGCGCGCCGCCGGCGCCATCATGCGCACGTCGTCAAGATACGACGCCATGCCCAATGAGCCGAGGTAGACCACGTCGTACGCGCCGGTCCGAAGGTGGCTACGCAGCAGGTTGCGCATCTGCGCGTTGTCACACTTCCCAACGATGTACGGCACACGTTTCAAAAAACGCAGCCATAACAATCGTGGCAACGTCGCCGGATGCTGCCGCATATGGATCGGCTGGAATATTGGAGCTTCAATCCGAATCTTTGGCATCTCGGCGCGAAGCTCATCGAGTCGAGAATCCTCGACGCCCTGGTTTTTGAGCGACAGCATCGTGATGCTCGTCACCGCGTCTAAGCCCGCCAGCAGTCGCAGCTGCGTGAGCGTTCGAACGCGGAGGCCGCGATCTGCTGGCAACGGAAAGTCCACCGATACGAACAACAGCTTCACGAGCGGAACTCTCCAGAAAGCGCGGCGAACGAAGGGCGTCACGCGCCCGGGCTGCGGACTGTTGCGGCGCACCGGGCGTCACAACGGTCGCTGTGGCGACTGCGGACGCAAGGCGTGGGGGAAGACTACGGGGTTCATGACGCGGCGAGAAGGCAAACGCTGAAGCGGCGTCATTCCCGGTGATCGGTCGTCGAATAGGCCCCTAGGCTGTTTGTGTACCCGAGGCATGCGGACCGTTCGCGGTGTCTTCTCCTGTCTCAATTGTGCGCATGTGGCGATGCGGTGCCGTATTCGTCGTTGGGATTCAGGCGAGGCGGTCTTATTGTTCATGTGGCGTCGCCCACACGATTGTGGCTCCGACCATGCGCCCCTCGCGCGTGTCGCTGGCCGTCACTTCCTTCGTTTTCCGAGATTTCGCCCGATATGGTCAAGAGTACCGTCAAGAAACTGCTCAACGCGGTCGGCCTCTTTGACCTCTTTCGCTACTCGTTTGTCTACGAGCTCTTTCTGCGAGTTTTTCGTCCCGCGCAGATCCGCGGACGCCTCAGCGAGATCGCGTTCTATCAGCGCTCAATTGGACCGATTCCCGAGAGTGCGCTGATCTTTGATGTTGGTGCGAACCGTGGCTTCAAGAGCGAAGTGTTCATGCGCCTCGCCAGCAAAGTGATTGCAGTCGAACCGGATCGTAGTAACGTCGAGATTTTGCGGAAAAAGTTTCGCGGAAATCCATCGGTGGTCATCGCCGACGCTGCAGTTGGAGCTGAGCTGGGTGAATTGATGTTCAATGTTATTGACCCAGGTTCGGCATATAACACGCTCAGCACCAAGTGGATCGAGTCGCTAGAGCATGCAGACGGCGGTCGTCCGGCGCTCAAGTTTACGGCTCAGTATCCTGTGAAGGTTGTCACGCTGGATGTGCTCATCGCGCAGCACGGCACGCCGCATTACATCAAGATTGACGTCGAAGGGTTTGAACTCGAAGTTATCCGCGGCCTGAGTAAGCGCGTTCCATTCATCTCGTTCGAGTTGAATCTCCCCGATTTCCGTGCTGAAGGTTTGGAGATTGTGCAACGGCTCTCGACGGTTATGCCGAATGTGCTTTTCAACTATTGCGCGGAGCCGGCACCCGACGCCTTCTCAACCGAGCAAGAATTGAAGAGCGCCAAGTGGATGAGTCCCGTTGATTTTTCCGCACTGTTATCGAAGACAACTGAACCGTATCTCGAAGTGTACGCGCGCGATGCAGGCGCGCACTGACCAGCGATCATCCCACAGCGCCTTCCTCGCCTGATGGTGCACCGTCGAGCGCGGTTGTGTTAAGCGACGTGGGCGCTTGCGCGGCGCCGGGTGCGTTCAGTTTCTTTGTGAACGCGATTCGTGCGGATCACGACGCCGTTCTGCGCGGTGATTCGAAGTACGGAAAGCCGGGTGCAGCGAGTTCGTCATGGCTGATTGCAGATGCGATTCAACGCATCGGATTTCAGATGATGATTGTCTACCGGATCATGCGTCTTTTCCGCGCGATCCGCCTGACGCCGCTCGCGATGATCACTTCTCGCGTCATTCGACATGTGTACGGCGCGGAAATTCACTGGGACGCTGACATCGCACCCGGTGTCGCGCTTGTGCATGGCGTTGGGTTGGTACTCAGCCGTGAAGCTCGCGTTGGGGCAGGGTGCATCATCTTTCAGTCCGTCACCCTTGGCGTAAGTATCGACCCGGTCACTCGGGAAGTTGGCGGGCCGACGCTCGAGGAAGATGTCCACGTTGGTCCGGGCGCATGCTTGCTTGGGCCGATCACGATTGGGCGCGGCACAAAGATCATGGCGAATGCGGTCGTGATGTCGTCCGTGCCGGAGAACAGTGTGGTCGAAATTGCCGTACCTCTCATACGGACGCGCGCCCGCGCAGAGCCCACAACTAACTGAACGACTCGTTCGCGCTACGGATCAAGTACGAGCGTTGATGCGGAGAATGCGGGCATCGGGAAGCTAAGATACCCGCCGGCGTTCACACTCAGATCGGGGCCGCGAACGGGCGACGGTAAGCCGTGACGCATCGTGAACACCTGCGCTGATTTTGGCTGCAGGCCAGACGTGACCGGGATATCGGCGCGCAGCTCCGCGTTGGTCTTGTTGATCACGATTACGATCATCTTCCCGTCCGCGCGCACGCTGGCATAGACAGATGCACGCGCAGGATCCGAACTACGCGCATCGATCGCCACGTCACCAAACGTACCGCCGGCACCGTCGTAGTCGCGGAACAGACGAAACGCACCAAAAATGTATGCGTACGCTCGCGTACCGCTGTTGCCATACACCTCTGCGGCTGCGTGAGGCCACAGTGTTGCCGCAAAAAGACCCTCACGTCCGAAGATACCAAGTACATCTGCTTGTGCCAGACCACCAGAAATGTCGCCGCCTCGACCGAAGTAGTACTCGCTGATCGACAGTCGCGTGCCGCGATAGTGCTTTGCGACCATTGCGCGCAATCGTGGAATGAGTGCAACTGGTCCTTCAGTGGCTTCGGATACCCAACTCTTTTCATCGTACGTGGAATCCCACAGGGAGCGCGGCGCTTGAAGCCGTGTCTCGATCATGGCAGAATCCTGTGGCACCCAATCGTTGGTGATTCCCCCACCGCGCGTGTGGGATGCCGGATACCAATGCAGATCGAGTACGTCCAGCAAACGAGTTCCCCAATCACCCTCAGCCACACGCATCTTGTCAAGAAACACTTCGAAGAACGGTGCACTGCCATGCTGTGGGTCAACGGATGGATGTTGCCCTAAGTTCATGACGCCGGCGTACGTTGCAACGGCTGGCGCAAATATCAATGACTGAGGGCGAGCACGCTTGATGGCTCGCGCGAAAGCAATGCTCGTTTCGGTGTAGACATCGTAAGTCTGCTTGCGTTCTGCGCCGAGCGTATCGCTCATGATGGCGCGATGCGTTGCGTGCCAAATGTCTGGCTCATTGTCCAGACTAAAAAAGATTGCGCGAGTGGCGTCGGTACGCGCTTTGGGAAATGCGCTGTCGATCCACTGAACAAATTGATCCTGGTACACCGTGCCTGGGGCGTCGCCAAGAGTCCGGCCGGCGCGATTTGGCACGAAGTGCTCGCGCATGCGCTTTGCGCGCGTGGCGGCCAACGTATCGAGCGGAATCTCTTGATCGTTGGCGGCGACAAATGGCAACATCGGAACGGTGACCATCGTCGCGGCACCACGCATCGACGCCTCAAAAATTCTTCGGTGAATCGCTTCGCCAGTGGTGGTCGTTCGCTCCACGTAGCGATCGTTCTGGAAGCGATAGTCCGAACCCGCATTCGAAAAATTGTTGCGCCAGTTGTAAGCTGAGAAACGATTGCCGCCAATTCTGTTCAGTGTCGCGATGTGCGGTACGGTAGCTCCAAACCACGGCGGTACACCGGTCGTCTCTACCCCGTCATCGGTGATGAAATTCATGCCGTACACAAATCGCGAGATTGGCGCGCGTGCGCGAGGGTCGAGGGCGAGCGTGACACCATTTCCTGCGCTAACGGCGAGCGTGGCGCTGTCCGGGTGCGACCCGCACGGTGAAGTGCACTCTACAGTCACTCGCGCAAGCCCCGCACGCACCCCGGTCAGTTTTCCAGATGGTGAAAGCGTCGCGATACTCTCCGTTGTTGTACGCCAAGCGAGCGGCGGTGCGGGCGCTACTCGGCCGCCCGCGTCACGCTGCGTGGCGCTCAACGTGCGGGTCGTTCCGATTATCGCTTGGCCAGCTGACGTAACCACGCGTAACCATCCTAAAGGGTGCTGCACCGGAGCGCGAACGACGATCGCAAACTGCGCACGCTGCGATGTAGCCGGAACGGATAAAGCGACTCGCACTGGTTGCGAGACCGCACCACTATCGAGCATTTCTGGAAAGCGCAGCGAGGCTCGTGCGGTCGCACTGTGTGTGTTTGAACTCTGCGGACCACTCTGCGAGCGCAGCGAGTCGACGATCACCGTCGCAACCGTAAACGTCGTTTCACTTCCTGTACTTAACGACGCGGGCGCCGGAACAAAATCCACGTGCACGCCTCGCGGATCAGCGCTGTCGCCATTTATCGTACCGAGGCGCTGCCCGATCAAATTGCGCACCGCCAGTGCGAAGGTGACGCGGTCATCGCGAAACTCGATCTCGCTCGTCTCAATAGCAACGTCCACCCCATGCAGCGTCAGCGTGATTGCGGAGCCCGACGTATCAACAGACGGTGCTGTTAGTGTCGTGGCGCGTGAGTCGAGACATCGCACTGAAACGTGTGAACGATCAATCACGCAGGTGATCGCTGTCTCTGCACGCACCGGGAGCGCAGATGGTGGTTGCGAGCAGGCTGCAAACACGGCACACGCACAGGCTGACGCGAAGCGCACGTCGCCCCGTTCGAGTCCATGTGCAAGTGTGCGTGGGAAGTTCACGGAGCGAAAAGTGTCAGTTGCCAGAGGGGGACGCTTGTCACCGAAGTCCAGAAAGCGAGTCAACGTGATGTCCCGACCCAGAACCACGCACTCCTGCAATGCGCAGAAAACTGCGACAAGCTCACATTTTCCGAATTCGACGCCCAAGTGAAGTGCTCGGTCGCTCCACGGCCCACCAGAACAACTGCGCTGCCGCGCAGTTCACGGCGATTACGAGAAGCATCGCGAGCGCCTGCTCGACCGGCGTGGGACCGAGCACGCGCGAGACCAAGTAAAATGCTGCGCCACTCACTGGCACGTGCAATAAATAGATACTATACGACACTTTTCCCAAAAACTGCAGCCATTGTGCACTAAGCCAAGTGCCCAAGTAGCGCGCTCGACCTACCGCGAACACGAGCAATGCTGAGATAACGCAGGCCAGCGTGAAACTGTCTCGCGTGATGCTCCACACGCCAAACACGAGGACGGCATAGGTCGCGAACCAGCGCGCCGGCATCACTTTCTTGAGGCTCCAGCAGGCGAAGGCGCCGAGCAGAAAGCCGTGCCAATTGGGAAGCGCGAGGCCGCGGAGATGGAGAGCGGGGAAGAGCGGCCAGATCAGCGACACGAGCGCCGCGAAGACAAATACGACTGCTTGCGGCCGTCGATCAGTGCTCGATTTCTGAAAGCGTTGTGCAACGCCGAGCAGTGCGCAGAACATCAAGTAGAATTGGATTTCAAAGCACAACGTCCAATACACCGAGTTGATCTGCGGTAGTTGCAGGAAGTCTTGCATGTAGAACATGTGCCCGAACAGCTGACCAGCACTCACTGAGACTGGCGTGCTACCCGCGACCATGCGGGCTTTGATTGCGACGAAACCCAGCGTTACAACTATCGATGCCCAGTACGGAAAATCCAGTCGAATTGAGCGACGAAGCGCAAAGCGCCCGAAATAGCGCAGCCCAACGTGGTCGTCGCCGATGGAGTGGGCAATGACAAAGCCACTGAGCACAAAGAATATCGGCACACCGAAGTGCCCTGAGGTAAAGACGACCGTGCTTAGCCAGCGTGGAATTGTGCGTTGCAACGCAGCGAGCTGGCCTCCTTCGCCGAAGTGGTAGAGCACCACCCACATCGCGGCAATGCCTCGGAGCGCGTCGAGAAATAGCAGCCGCCCAGAGAGCAGGGAGGGTGTACTTCGATGCGCAGGCTCCGACACACGTTCTCCGTTCAGGCAGCTCCTGACGCGCGCACTGCGGCGCCAGCCAGCGGGACGCTGGTAGCAGGGTTTCCGACGGCCAGCGAATACGGCGGCACATCGTCGCGTACAACACTCCCCGCCGAAACTACCGAACCGACGCCAACCGTGACACCCGGTTCAACAATCACGCCGTACGCGAGCCACACATCATCACAAATGGTGACGGGAGCTGCGCCCATTTCGTTCTGATCGCGGATACGCACCATGGATCCAATCTGGCAGCGTTTGCCAATCTCCACCCGCTGCGTGGCGCAAATCGACACGCCGTAGCTCAGAAACGACACCGAATCGATCGTCAGCGTGGCGCCTTTGCGGCAGTCGAGCTCTGTAGGAAACATTCCCCCTGCCAGTTGCACGCGATCACCAACCGAGATGCTGCCTTTCGCATGGACTTTGACGTGCCCCAGCGCCACGATCAGCGACCCGCGCTCACAGTTCCGCAGCAGGAAGCGCGCGCGCAGCACACCTAACAGACGCGGAACTCGACGCCTGGCTGCCCACGGATTGGTGGCGATAAGGCGGCCAAGTCGAGCAAATTCTCGGAGGAACAATCCTCCAGTGACACGAGGCACTGCGGGATCACGAATCATCGCAGCTGCCGAGGCTTCCGCGACGAGCGTTTGATCACCGAGCCGGCGCTGTATCGCGTGCCGTTGGCAAGATGTACGCCTGCCATGACAATCGATCGCGGGCCGAGAATGATATCATCCTCGAAGACCACCGCACGCGGCTCGGGGACGATATGCCGACATCCAACCAGCGGGTGGAAATGATTATCCATTACACGACAAAAACCACCCAAATTGGTCTTGGCGCCAAGGGTGATCGACGCAGTGGCCTCAATCGACGTCCCTCCGCCGATGTAGCTGTCGTCGCCAATGCTGATCGTGGCGCCAGCCCAGGGGAAGAGTTCAATAGGCGCGAGACTGCCGTCAAAGATCACGCGGTCACCGATATACACATCGCCCTCGCCATGAATCCAAAGCCGGCCGTAGACGCGGACCCCCGATCCAACGCTCCGACAGCCTCGGAGTCGAACGGCGGTGACGGTGCTTCGTAACGCTTTCCGCACGCCGGCGGGAAGGCGATCCATCATCCTAGAGTGGCCCAGATCGCCGACACCACATCATCGCAACGCGACCTCCGCGACGTGACTGGGACCGAGAGCGAAGGCTCAGGATGAGCGTGCCAAGGGACTGCGGAACGGAAAAACACGAGCATTCGGAACCTTGAAATTTGAACTCGCAGGCAGTCCCTGCGTCTATACCCGCAGCCGCATCTCCCTGTCGACGGGAAGACGTCTCACTCGCCAGCCCCATTCAGCAGCGCACAACTCGGGCCAGCGCTCGCGCATTGTTGAGCGAAAGCTCGTAAAAATGCAGTCACAGAGCAGCACACCGCGGGCCTGAGTCATTCCACGGCGGAACATCGCGCCAGTACTCCAGCGGACATCCAGATCTATTGTAATCTGCTCGTGTGCCCAAGCAAGAGCTCGCCCTCCGAGCTTCGATTTGCGCGGCAAGGCTGCCGGCACAGCGGCACGCGCCTTCGAACTGCGCTGCGTGCGCAACAAAACTGAGACATCGGCGATGGTGACGGCGTTCTTTTACAGACGTAACGAATCCGACGCAACGTGCTGAGGCGTAGTCGTTCTGATGAGCTCTCGGCGCAAAAATGGATTAGAATTCTGTCATTCGTTGCGCCGCCGCTTCGAGTTCTCTCGCATCCCTACGACTCGCACCGTTACGAACGCACGGTCGAACCCGTCCTTCCAGTGCGTAAAGCGCTGAATTGTCGGTAGTTACTCGCATATTGCGCGTAGCAGTTGTCGGAATTCGTTGCTGTCGCGCAAGTGCGCTGACAGAGCTGGACTCTTCTTCGTGCTTGGTGGTGGTGAGCTTGCCCTTTATTCCGCTGGATCCGTTCGTCGCCGCGCAAGACGGGGGCTCCGTGCATGAACATGCGCAGGCCGCTCGCGTCAGTGCTCTGGCTGATTTGAATGGTGTTGGCGGAATTGTGTTAGCTGGCAGTCATCACTGGGGTGATGGGGTGTTCGAGCGCGTGCTTCGGGGTCCATTGCTTCCCGTCGCGCATACGCCGCTTATCCACTATCCGTTGCACTGGTTGCGCGACGCGGGCATCCGCTCCGCCGTGCTGTGTGCAAACAGCGCCACGCCGTCGCTGCGCAATGCGCTTGGCGATGGGACATCAATGGAACTCGCGCTCGAGTACTTCGAAGATCATGAGCCGCGTGGTCCGGCTGGTTGCGCGCGCGACGCGATGGCGATGAGTAGCGCGCAGACGTTCGTGGTGATCGAAGGGACAATTGTGCCGACGCTCGATTTTGCGGCGATGCTCACGGCGCATAGAAACTCTGGTGCGGCAGCGACAGTTGTTGTCGAATTCGATCGTCGGCGTCGAGGAATGGCGAGCGGTATCCGTCGGCAGCCCGCTGGTATCTATGTGTTCGAGCGCCAGGCACTGAATCGTGTCGCTGAACATGGCTATCAGGATATCAAAGAGGGGCTGCTGGGCAAGCTGAATGCGTCCGGCGAACACGTTGCGATGCACGAAGTGAGTGGACTGTCTGCGAAGGTGCTCGACTACTCGAGTTACGCCGCCGTGAGTCGATGGCTCGTTGCGAGCTCGATTGATCGTCCCTCGTTCTTGTCGCACTACGATCGCGTGGGCGAGGGCTTGCACCACCCGACGGCTGTTGTGCATCCGACCGCGCGTTTGATTGGACCCGTGTTGCTCGGTGAGGGTGCGCGCATTGAGGAGAACGCCGTGATTGTCGGGCCGGCATCAATTGGTGTTCGCACGATTGTTGGTGCGCGCGCGCTGGTCTCTCGTTCGTTCGTGTGGGATGAGTGTGTCATCGGCGATGAGGCGATGGTCGATTCGTCGGTTCTCGCCGACCGCTGCGTGGTGCCGCCCGGCGATCATCTCAAGAGTGTGACGCAACTTCCTGATCAATACGGTTCACCGTTCGGCCAGAGTGGTACGGGTTCCGCGTCAGGTGGAGTGCGCGCAGACATGTTGCCGGGCTTTGAAGCCGCGAGCGACCGAATGCGCACGGGTTACGCGATTGCACGCGATCGAATGGACAGCTTGCTCCGACCGTCGCCGCGCGATCAGGCACGCGTCAAATGAGCATCGTTCCCGTTATTTTAGATCTGCGGCCATCGTTTATCGAACGATCACATGGCGCAGAATCACTGCTGCTGCTGCCTACGGGCGATGATGTGCTGTTGCAGGAGTTGATGCGAAGTGTCGCTCGTGTCACCGCGACAAAGCCGATCGTACTGACGTCATTTGAACCAGATGCGGCCTACGAAGCGCACATTCGCGCGGTATGTCCGGAAGCTGATCGCGTGAAGAGCATCAGTCGGTTTGGTAGCGCGATTGAGCGTCACGGCCCGTCGGATTCATTTTTGTTTGTTTCCCCGGTGTGCTATCCCGCCGAAGGGATGGATTTGCGTGCGCTTTTAACGGGCAATGCAAATGATGCGCGAATGGTTCGGCACCTGGTGGCTTTTGAAGCGCCGACACTGGCCACGAAAGAGCTCGTGCAAGCCGACGCTGACGGACGGGTGCGCCGAATTCAGCGATACTTTGAACCCGTCACATGGCCGTTTCCGTCCGGTGTGCTCGCGTCCCTGGTTCCTGTTGCGTGCGCGCAAATGTGCCTGCCATTGACGATTAGTTCACTTGAAGAATTGCGCATGCAGCTGTCAGCCAGCGGCATGCCAAACCAGGATGAACCGTTCCATGGAGACTGTTTCACGTTGACGGATGAAGCGGGTGCGCTCGCGCTGAGCGACGTCCGGGTCAGTGCAATGTCCACGCTCAGCGATGTTGGAAAGGGGCGCAAAGGCTCTGACGACGCGATGCGATCCACAAGCGCCACGATTCATCCATCGGCGCGCTTGGTTGGACCGGTGCGCGTTGGAGCGGGAGCACAGATTGAAGCTGGCGCGCTGATTATCGGGCCGAGCTCTATTGGTGCTGGCGCAGTCATCGCCGAAGATGCGGTAGTGGCGCAGTGTCTTGTGCTTCCTGCGGCGCAGGTGCTGGCTGGCTCCACGGTTCGGCACCGAATTGTCAGCGGTGAATCTGCGCACGCGGCAACTCGCAGTGGCCAGCGTCGCCACGCTGCGCCGAATCTCGTTGCATCGCCTGAGCCTTCTCGCGGTCCGCTGCCCACGTATGTCGCTGTGAAGGCGATTTTTGAGCCGATGATTGCGTTCGCGGTACTCGTACTGCTCTCGCCGCTGTTGTTTGTGATGGGCCTGCTGGTGCGGCTGACGTCGACGGGACCGATTTTTTACGGCGATTCACGTGAAGGAAAAGACGCCGAACCGTTTAAGTGTTGGAAGTTCCGCAGCATGCTCTCTAATGCAGACGAAATGCAACGCGCACTTGCTGCGCAGCAGCAGATGGACGGCCCCCAATTCAAGATGGATCACGACCCACGCGTGACAAAAGTCGGGCATTGGTTGCGTCGACTGAACGTGGATGAATTGCCGCAACTGTGGAACGTCGTGCGCGGTGAAATGAGTTTCGTTGGGCCGCGTCCTTCACCATTTCGCGAGAACCAGATCTGTGTACCATGGCGCAACGGACGGTTGTCTGTGCGTCCTGGCATTACCGGACTCTGGCAAGTATGTCGTCGGGATCGCGCTGTCGGCGATTTCCATCAATGGATTCACTACGATCTGCTGTATGTGCGGAACGTGTCATTTCGGCTCGATATGATGATTTTTGCTGCGACAATTTTCACGCTTGGTGGGCGCAAGCCAGTACCTCTCAAACTGATGCTCGGCCGGCGAAATCGTCCGCAAGGGCGTCGACTGACAGTTGCCGATGCGCCGCGTTCTCGCACGCATTCCGAGAGCCTGACTGGCACGGCGGCTCGATGACGCGCAGAGCATTGCGTGGAACGGCGCGAGAGTTTCTCGTGCTGATCGGCGTTGGGTTGGCTATGACTGATACCGTGAGTGCACAGCGAGCGAATGGTCCGGCGACGCCGGCTCGTAGCTCGTGGCTCGCCTCATTTACAGCGGAGCAGGGATACGATAGCAATGTGCGCTTTGTAGAAGCCGATACTGCAGATGCGATCAGTCGCGCCAACGGTTCGCTCGCAATCATTCGACAGGGCGAACGCGGTCGTGCGCAGCTCAACCTAGGTGCAAGCCTGCTTCGATACATCGATACGCGTGATCTCAATGCGTTCATTTATAGCGTTGGCGTCGACGGAGAACGGCGCATCACGTCGCGCACGACGGGAACCGCCTCAGCGTCGTACGCTACGCGACAATCGTCCGACCTCACTGGTGGTTTCGGACTTCCATTGCTTCGTGTGGCGTACCAGAAATCCATCGCCGCTACCGGTTCGCTGTCGCGCCGTTTCACAGCGAATACGACTGGACTGGTCGACGTTGGCTTCACGAACGTCACGTTTGACACGCCGAGCTTACAGCCTGGAAGCTCGGTCATCGCGCGCGGACGTGTGACGCGTCAACTCGCGCGTCGCGGAGCCGTCCTCGCGCTTGCTGAAGTGCAGGAAGGGCGCTCGCAAGGCATTCCGCTGTCGACGCAATCGGTCGGTGCAGGCTGGGAGCCGCAGTTCGGACAGTTCTTCGGTCGGTTTCAGCTCAGCGCGACGCGAATTTCAACGGGTGGTCCGGCTCGAATTCGCCCCACAGGTGCCGCGATGCTCGGTGACTCCATTGCCGGCGGTGCATTGACAGCAGGGTACACGCGTTCTGTGTCGCAAGCTTTTGGACTCGGCGTGTTGCTCGAGACCGATGTCGCGTCGGTGCAGTACGAAGTGGAGGCGAGGAAAGGCAGCTTCGTGTCAATCGGCGGCTCAATTGCAGAAGCGGCTCAGGCCTCTGGCGTCGGTGGTCGCTTTCGCACGCGAGCGGCAACGGCTGGGCTCCGAAAGGTACTGCTCAACGGTGTGACTTTTGGTTTAGGCGGTGCGTACCGTGATCGACTCGACGTTCCAAATGCTCGTGGTTTTGTTGGGCAAGCGCAGTTCGGCTACACCTTTGGTTCACGCTGACCGCGCTGCTCGACGCGCGTCCTACCGACACTTTTTGTTAATGTCTATGCATACATCGTCCTTCCGCATCGCATCGCTTCGCACCGTTGTCATCGCCGCCGCAGTGGCTTCGTTCACGGGGTGTGCATCTGCAGGCAAGGGTGGCTCATTCATCTGGGCGGCGGACTATGTCGCACAGACGCCGAGCGCTGCGGTCAATACGTACGTGGTTGGCGTGGGAGATTTGCTGGCGGTGCAGGTCTACGACAATGAGAAGATTTCGACGCGCGGTCGCGTGCGCAGTGATGGCAAGCTCGCCGTGCCGTTGATCAACGATGTCGCGGTCGCTGGAAAGACGCCGACGCAGGTGGCGGCGGAAGTTGAAAAGATGCTTCGCGACCTGAATCTGGTGTTGAGTCCGCGCGTGAACGTGGTCGTTGAAGAGGTGTTGCCCTTCCGAATCACTGTCTTAGGTGCGGTGGACAAGGCGGGAACGTATTCCGTTGATCCTGGCAGCGGTGTTGCTGAAGCGCTCGCTGGTGCCGGTGGCTTGACTGAATTTGCGCATAAAGATCGAATCTTCGTGCTTCGCAAAGTGCCGACGCCGATCCGGATTCGTTTCACCTTTGCATCACTCACGGACACTGGACCAGCAGGCGCGTTTCGACTGCAGCAGGGTGACATTGTGGTCATCGAGTAACTGAGTCGTCTAAGAGATAAGGAATTCGCATGCAGAAGTTCGTGTTGCTCTCGATTTTGCTCGCGACTGTCATCATTCCGATGAGGGCCGCTACTGATCGGTCACCCAATCGTGGTCTCCGTCGGACGATCATGTGGATGGCTGCGTTCAACGTGGCGTACCTGATCGGCATCATCTACGTGTTACCTCGCCTTCCCGCTTGATCGTCTGTTTTCTGAGAGATTTTTATGCATCTGCCCGCCCGATCGACACCGCCTGAAGGCGACAATCAGCCGCCTGTTGCGTTGACGTCATCGCGAACCTACGCGATGCAGCGTCCGATGCCGAGCGCACTGGGTGATCCGCGAAACCCCGTGTATCAGGATGATGCGCCGGTTTTTGTGTTGGCCAATCTGCGAGTCGCAGCGGGCTTTCCGCAGCGCGCGCTTGGTCGGCACAAGAAGGCAGCGATCGCACTCTTCGCAAGTTTGCTGGCGCTGGTGGCACTCGCGATAGCGATCACACCAAAACACTACATGATCGAGACGAGGTTCTTTGCGGAAAAGAACTTCGTGATGCCGGCGCTCGGCAACCCGAAGCGTGTTGTGCCGACGGAGTCAGATTCTCCAACGCGACTCGCCTCTGAAGCGGTGAAGAAGCGCACCAACCTGATGGAGATTGTTCGGCAGACGAAGTTGATGGCATCGTGGGATGCGATGCGGTCGCCGCTGGGCAAGACGAAAGATTACGTCATGGAGCGACTGAAGGGTCCCATGACGGATTCTGATCGCCTTGAGGCGATGCTTGGTATGCTCGAAAAGCGGATGTGGGTTTATACGAATGACGGCACAGTTACGATCGGTTTGGATTGGCCGGAGCCGGCGCTGGGTTATCGCATTGTGCAGGCAGCGCAACAGAATTTCTTTGAGCAGCGCCACGCCTCTGAAGTCTCGTTGATTGGCGAGAGTATTGGCATTTTGGAAGGCCACGTCGCGTCGTCACAGGTGTCAATTCAGGAAGCATTGGCGCAGGACTCTGATTGGACCGAAGTGGTCGATCAAATGGATGCTCAACTGCGGCATTAGCAGCGGCATCAATTAAACAAACCCAGCTGCTGATCGATAATCGCGGCCAGGCTGTCATCGAGGAAATATAAAATACTATCGGCGATGGGCGCTAGCTGGCGATCGATATAGTGTTGGTAATCAATCGCCGAGCGACGCCCATCGACTAACTCCG
>JANNWU010000160.1:0-4859 GCA_031408755.1 Gemmatimonadaceae bacterium
GGACACGAATGGAATGGTTCGGCTCGCACGTGGGTTTACTTCCAGCACATACACTTCACCATCGCGTAGCGCGTACTGCACGTTGATCAGCCCAACAACACCCAGCGCTTTCGCCAGTGCGACAGTGTGCGCCCGCATCACGTCCTGATACTCTTGCGCAATACGGACCGGCGGCAACACGCACGCCGAATCGCCGGAGTGAATACCGGCATCTTCGATGTGCTGCATCACGCCACCAATAACAACCATCTTTCCATCAGAGATCGCATCGACATCGGCTTCGTAAGCGTCTTCGAGGAAGCGATCAATCAGCACTGGCCGTTCTTCTGACACGCGTGCGGCTCGTTCGAAGTACTCCCGCAGCGTTGCATCGTCATACACGACCTGCATCGCGCGTCCACCGAGCACATAGCTGGGACGCACGAGCACTGGATAGCCTATCCCGTTCGCGATGCCAACCGCCTCCTCTACGCTTGTCGCCGTTCCGTTGGCGGGCTGCTGAATACCAAGTGATCGCGCAATCGCATCAAAACGCCGACGATCTTCTGCGATATCAATCGCGTCTGGTGATGTGCCAAGGATGGTCACACCGGCGGCTTCGAGCCCACGCGTCAACTTCAGCGGCGTCTGTCCACCTAACTGCACGATCACGCCAATCGGTTGCTCGCGCTGTACAATTTCGAGCACATCTTCGAGCGTCAGCGGCTCGAAGTACAACTTGTCAGACACGTCGAAATCCGTGGAGACCGTCTCCGGATTCGAGTTAATCATGATCGTCTCAAAGCCGCGCTCACGCAATGCCATCGCCGCGCGCACGCAACAGTAGTCAAACTCGACTCCCTGCCCGATGCGATTTGGGCCGGAGCCAAGAATGATCACTGATCGCCGACCACTCCGCGGCGCCTCGCTCTCCTCATCGTAGCTCGAATACAGATACGGTGTTTCACTGGGGAACTCACCCGCGCACGTATCGACCATCTTGTACGATGGGCGGAGGCCTGCGGCGTGACGGCGGTCGCGTACGGAAACTTCAGTCTCTCCGCGCAATGCACCAAGCTGGCGATCAGAGAAACCCATCCGCTTCATGCGGCGCAGCAATGCAATTGAGACGTCGCTCAGTGCAGTGTACTCCAGCTCCGCATCAAACAACTCGCGCAACTGTCCGAGAAACCACGGATCAATCGCCGTGATCTCAAACAACTCGGCGTTACTCATTCCCGCCTGCATCGCGCGCTTCACTTGAAAGATGCGTTCCGGTGTCGGCTGGCGCATGGCACCGCGCAACGTCTCGATTGTATCGTCAGCGAGACGATCGTCGCTCAAGCGCGCACCAATCTCCCACCCCGAACGGCCCGTCTCCAGCGCGCGCAAACCTTTCTGCAGCGCTTCCTTAAACGTGCGTCCAATTGCCATGCTCTCACCCACGCTCTTCATCTGCGTCGTGAGACGCGGATCAGCCGCCGCAAACTTCTCGAACGCGAAACGTGGACACTTCACCACGACATAGTCCAATACAGGCTCGAAGCTGGCTGGCGTCGTCTTGGTGATGTCGTTCGGAATTTCATCCAAACGCATTCCAACGGCGAGCTTCGCACCGATCCGCGCAATCGGGAAACCAGTCGCTTTCGATGCCAGTGCGGAGGAGCGCGACACGCGCGGATTCATCTCAATCACCAGCAGTTCGCCTGTGACCGGGCTGACGGCAAACTGGATGTTGCAACCGCCCGCTTCCACTCCAACCTCGCGAATCACAGCGCAGGCTGCGTCGCGCATAATCTGATACTCGCGATCACTCAACGTCATGGATGGAGCGACCGTGATCGAATCACCCGTGTGCACTCCCATCGGATCCAGGTTCTCGATGGTACACACAATCACAACGTTATCCGCGCAATCACGCATCACTTCTAACTCGTACTCTTTCCATCCGAGTACGCTGCGCTCAATCAGCACTTGCGTCGTCGGCGACTCATCCAGCCCACCGCGGACGATGCGCTCGTACTCATCACGATTGTACGCGACGCCGCCGCCGGAACCACCTAGCGTGAACGACGGGCGAATAATCGCGGGATATCCAATATCATCGAGTAGCGCGTGCGCTTCATCCCACGTGTGAGCGAAACCGCCCTTCGCAACCGACAGTCCGATCCGCGCCATCGCCTCAGAAAACTGTTGACGATCTTCAGCAACTCGAATTGCGCGGGCATCAGCCCCAATCAGCTCGACGCCATACTTTGCGAGCACGCCCGAATCAAAAAGCGCGAGCGCAACGTTCAACGCCGTCTGGCCGCCCATCGTCGGCAACAGCGCATCGGGTCGCTCAGCCGCAATCACTTTCTCAACGAATTCCGGTGTCACTGGCTCAACGTACGTGCGGTTGGCCATCTCCGGGTCGGTCATGATCGTGGCCGGATTCGAATTCACGAGAATGACTTCGTACCCTTCCTCACGAAGCGCTTTCGTGGCCTGCGTCCCCGAGTAGTCAAACTCAGCGCCTTGCCCAATAACAATCGGACCAGAGCCAATAATCAGAATGCGATGCAGGTCGGTGCGCTTGGGCATGGACGCGGAGCGGACAGGGCGAAAAGGGCGAGAACACTAGCCCTTAAACATAGCCATTTTCACGATGATTCTGCGCAGCGTTTCACACGGCATTGCAGCCCGATCGGCGACCGTCACGGCATCGCGAGCGGTGCGACTGTCAAAGCCGCAGTTGCCGCGCTCAACAGCTCGTCCAATGTGGTCGTGAACGGTGTGGTCGCACTCCATCCGAGCCGCTCCTTCGCCAAACGCGAATCTGCCAACATGACTGGCACGTCACCGGCCCTGACGAACGATGGATCGCTAATGACGTGTTCACGCCAATCGAGTCCGACGCGCGAAAACGCGGCTTCGCAAAACTCTCCGACGCTTCGGCCAACTCCGGTACCGATGACGTAATCGCCCGCGACATCTGCATCTGCCATGCGCACCAGCGCATCCATGTGATCGCGACCATAGCCCCAATCGCGCACTACGTCCATAGATCCGAGTCTGAGCGGGCTCGCGGTGAGATCGCCAGCAGCAATCCGGACGGCCGCGCGACAGATCTTGACCGTCACATAGTCTGATTGTCGGCGTGCACTCTCATGGTTGAAGAGAATTGCAGTGCTTGCATGCAGTCCGCGTCCGTGACGGAAGGCCGTAACCAGGTGCGCCGAGAATGCCTTTCCCGCACCGTACGGCGTGAGCGGTTGGAACGGCGTGCGCTCACTCTGCGGTGCCGGTGAATCTGGGCCAAACACCTGCGACGATCCGGCGACAACGAGACGCGACGCGGGCGCACTACGCAGCATCGCTTCTATCAGCCGCGCCGTTGCGGTGCAGAGTGAATCCGTCGCCGCAGCCGGTGCTTGCCACGCCATCATGGGAGCAGCAGGAGCAGCGAGATGAAAAATGCGCGCTGGCTGGACTTCAGCGAAGAGCGCGTCGACACTCGCGGTGCTGGTCAGATCCAGAGTCCGAAGCGAAACGCCTTGCGCTGCATCAGAAATCAGCGTGCGAGCGTGCGCCACATCACCGCGCGTCGTGCCAATCACAGTATCGCCGCGCGCCAAGAGTTGCTCGGCCAACAGCGTTCCGTCTTGTCCAGTGATTCCAGTAATTAGCGACGTCGGCATGCGAGTGTACGCGGAGGAAAAACGACGACGGGGGAGTCCACAGATGGACTCCCCCGCACTACATCGATCACCGCAGCGCTACCGTCGCAATAAATCAGGCGACAGCAGGCACGCCACGCGGCGCGCGGTGAATCTTTCCGGCAGACATGCACGAGGTGCACGCCTTGACCTTGATGATCTTTCCTGACTTCACATCTACGATGCGCATCACCTGCAGATTCGGGCGCCATGTACGACGCACACGATTGTTTGCATGCGACACATTGTTGCCGAAGGTCACGCCCTTGTTACAGACGTAGCAGCGGCTGCGATTAATGGCCATGATCAGTTCTCCACGAATTCAATGCGTGCCATCTCCGCACCGTCGCCGAGGCGATGGCCGGTCTTCAGAATGCGCGTGTATCCACCGGCGCGAGTGGCGAACTTCGGCCCCCACTCCTGGAACAGCTTGTCCGCTGCGCCACGCTTGTGAATGTGCCGCACTGCAAGGCGACGCGCGTGTACAGTACCCGCCTTTGCCTTGGTCACCAGCTTCTCGACAAACGGTCGAAGCTCCTTGGCCTTGGCTTCGGTGGTTTCAATCGCCCCCTGCTCGATGAGCGAGGTGGCAAGGTTGCGCAACAAAGCGAGACGCTGCTCACTTGTGCGACGAAGTTGACGACCAGCCTTCCGATGGCGCATTGACGATTACTCCTGCGAGGACTCGATGGGATCGTCCGGCGCGTTAGCAGCGACCTTCGACGGTGGTGTGCCCCAATCGAGCACACGCGCGAAGTCCCCTGCCTCCTCGTACCGCATCCCAAAATTCAAACCACGATTCTCGAGCAGTTCCGCGACTTCCTCGAGTGACTTCTTACCAAAATTCGTGACCTGCAAAATCTGTGATTCCGTCTGCCGCACGAGATCACCGAGCGAGCGGACGTTGTTGTTCTTCAACGAGTTGACTGAGCGAACCGAGAGACCAAGAGCATCGATCGCAACGGCTAACTCTGACAACAAAATTCCTTTGCCATCTGCGTCACCGACACCCATGCTGCCCGCCGAGCTAGAACCGAAGCTGGCGAAATACTGGAAGTGTGCTTGTGCAAGTGCGGCGGCGTAGCTGACTGCTTCTTCCGGCGCGACCGTGCCGTCCGTTTCCACCGTCAGGGTCAAACGATCGTAGTCCGTACGTTGTCCGACGCGGGTTTCCGCGACGGT
>JANNWU010000161.1:0-15016 GCA_031408755.1 Gemmatimonadaceae bacterium
AGCGCCATGTCTGGTCGGCCCCAGGGGCCATAAACGGTGAAAAACCGCAATCCGGTACACGGCAACCCGAACAGATGCGCGTAGCTGTGTGCCATCAATTCGTTGGCCTTCTTGGTGGCAGCGTACAACGACAGCGGATGATCGACATTCTGATGAATGCTGAACGGCATCGCGGTATTCGCACCATACACACTTGATGACGAAGCGTATGTCAGATGCTGCACGCCGTTGTGACGGCATCCTTCAAGAATGTTCGTAAATCCAACGATGTTGCTGTCGATATACGCGTGTGGATTCTCGAGCGAATACCGAACACCAGCTTGCGCGGCGAGATGAATCACTTTGTCAAAGCGACCAGTCTCAAACAACGCTTTCATTCCAACACGATCCGAAACATCGAGCTGCTGAAACGAGAAGCCTTGACGGCCAGTCAGACGCGCGAGCCGAGCGTCCTTCAGCGTCGGATCGTAGTAGTCGTTCAGATTGTCGATGCCGTGCACTTCATCACCGCGCTCGAGCAGCGTGATAGCGACGTGCGAGCCAATGAAACCGGCGGCACCGGTGAGGAGAATTCGCGTCATGTCAGCGGCTAAGGATTGTTCAGTGCAACAGCAAAAAACGGGATCAGCGCGCTTCCCGTTGTGCGAGCGCCAGGTCGGCGTCGCACATCAGATGCACAAGTCCCTTGAAGGTGACCTTGGGCTCCCAGCCTAAGACGCGCTTCGCCTTACTGGCGTCACCGAGCAGCAAATCCACCTCAGCGGGCCGCAAATGCCGAGGGTTCTGCGTGACAACCGCCTTCCAATCCAGATCGAGATACGCGGCAGCTTCGTTCAGAAATTCCTCAACGCTATGCGTCTCGCCGGTCGCAATCACGAAATCATCCGCCACGTCCTGCTGCAGCATCAACCACATTGCTTCGACGTAATCACCAGCGAAGCCCCAGTCGCGACGCGCATCGAGATTGCCAAGCGCAAGAGATTCCTGAATGCCAACTTTGATACGTGTCAGTCCGCGAGTGATCTTCCGCGTGACGAAGTTCTCGCCGCGTCGCGGGCTTTCGTGATTAAACAAAATGCCGCAGCTGGCCGGAAAGTCATAACTTTCGCGATAATTCACCGTCACCAGATGTGCAAACACTTTCGCGCAACCATATGGTGATCGCGGGTAAAACGGCGTCGATTCACTCTGCGGAACCTGCTGTACCAGTCCGTATTGTTCGCTGGAGCTGGCCTGATAAAACTTCGGTTTGATGCCAAGATTGCGCATCGCCTCAAGCAGACGCAACGTTCCAGTGCCAACAACGTCAGTCGTGTACTCTGGCACATCGAAGCTCACACGCACATGGCTCTGCGCACCCAAGTTGTACACTTCGTCTGGCACCACGTGCGCCAACACACGTTGCAGTGACGATGAGTCACCCAAATCCGCATAATGGAGCATCAACTTTGAACCGGATGACACATGCGGATGCTCGTACAACGGCTCAATGCGCTCGGTGTTAAAAGTGCTCGCCCGTCGAACGACGCCGTGCACCTCGTAGCCTTTCGCCAACAGGAACTCAGCGAGGTACGACCCGTCCTGCCCGGTGATGCCGGTGATCAGCGCTTTGTGTGGAGACATTGGACAATTGAAAAGCGTGTGCGGCGCGCGGCGACTCCGCTGCGACGTTTCAAGAGAGCGAATCTAGCCGATGATGACACGTCGAGCTACCAAAACGAACAGTCTCGTCGCGCGAGTCGCACTAGGCTTTAACCAGCACCCCGTCCCGTTCCAACCGCCCGCGCAACACCGCATCTACCCGCACCCGCACCAGCAAATCTTCGCCATCCGCCGCCTGCTCCAACACCTCACCCTGCCGGTACAACGTCGAGAGGAGCTTTCCATTTGACGCCGGCACGCGCACGCGCACAATCGGCCGGACGGCGCGCACACCCTCGCGCAATCGCGCCCGCAGCGGCTCGAGCGCCTCCAGCGAATTCGCCGAAACGAAGATGGAATCTGGAATGAGGTTGCCGACACGCGTCCGCACGGCGTCGTCGCTCTCCGCCTCAAGCAAATCCATCTTGTTGAACACGTGCACCAACGGCGTGTCGATCGCCCCAAGCTCGGTCAACACTTCGTCCACTACCAAGCGATGCTCCTCCCAACTCGGATGGCTCGCGTCGACCACATGCAATAGCAAATCCGCTTCGCGCACTTCGTCTAACGTGGCCCGGAAACTGGCGACAAGATGATGAGGCAGTTTTCTGATGAACCCAACTGTGTCCGTCAGCAAGCAGTGGTACCCTTCCCCAAGATCAATGTCACGCGTCAGCGGATCGAGCGTCGCGAACAAACGATCTTCCACGTACACATCCGACGATCCACTGAGCGTTTTGAGCACCGAGCTCTTGCCAGCATTGGTGTAGCCCACAAGCGACACACGGAACGTTCCTTCACGATTCGCGCGCAGTGTCGCGCGATGGCGACCCACATCCTGCAATCGCTCACGCAGCACTCGCACACGATGCCCAATCAATCGTCGATCGGTTTCTAACTGTGTTTCGCCCGGACCGCGCATGCCGATTCCACCACGAAATTTCTCGAGATGGCTCCACATTTTCGTGAGACGCGGCAGCATGTAATTCAACTGTGCTAACTCCACCTGCATGCGCGCTTCACTGCTCCGCGCACGCGTCGCGAAGATATCGAGAATAAGCTCAGCGCGATCCATCACGCGTTTGCCAACAATCTGCTCGATATTTTTACCCTGCGTCGGCGATAACTCATCGTCGAAAATGACAAGCGTTGCTTCTGTCGCACTCGCCATCTCACGCAGCTCATCCAACTTGCCGCTGCCTAGATACGTTCCGGAATGCGGCTTGTCGATCTGTTGCGTGAGCTGCCCACAGATTTCAGCACCCGCCGTGTCTGCCAGCCGAGCCAGCTCCGCCAAGTGTTCATCGACCTGATGGCGTGCCGCAGTCCGCTTACGCGGGGCACCCACCAGCAACGCCCGCTCAATTGGCGGCGTCAGAGTGATCGTATCACGCGCGATGGTACACCTCGGCTACTGTCGAAACGTTTTGAGGGCGTCGAACCGGCCAGCTTCGTTGAACTGGCGAGTAAACGTGCCCGCGAATGACTTCAAACTTACGTCACCGATCAGGCGATAAGGGATCTCGCCACCGCGCAGCAATCGTGGGCCGACGGTCTGCACCGCGCGAAAGCCAATTCGCACGGGAAGCCTCACCAAGAATGAGTCGCGTTTCGCAACCGCAAACCCGCTGTCGAGCGCGCCAGCGCCCACTTCGACGCTATCCACCAACAGCCGATATCGCAGTTGCGAGGCATTGAGGGCAAAGGCATTCGGATTGTAGATATGCAATTGCACGACGAAATCTGCGCCGTCGAGGCCAACATTGCGCACACCGACCCCGCGAAACGCTACATCCGGCGGCGTAAAAATCGATTTCGCCGCCGCCGCACAACCCGCATTTACGCCAAGTAGGCAAACGGAACCAATTGCGACAGCACGACGCAGAATCTGCATCAGTAGTAGCTCCAAAAAATAAAAGTATCGTGCAATCTACACGTCGTTCGATTTCGATTGATCGACGTCGGGGCCGCGTCGTTCGGCAATTTTTGCTGCCCACCACTCGAGTCGTTTCGCAATCTCCTTCTCATACCCCAAAGATGACGGTTCGTAAAACACCGTTCCCGCCAGCTCGTCCGGTAAATGTGAGTGCGCTGGAACGCCCGCCGGCTGCGCGTGCGCGTACTCGTAGTCAGCCCCGTGGCCCAATGACTCGTGTAGTCGCGTTGGCGCATTGCGCAGATGCAGAGGCACCGGTGCATTCGGCGTCTCGCGTGCGGAAGAAAGCGCTGCACTCAATGCTACTTTCACGCGATTCGATTTCGGTGCGGTCGCCAAATAGATGACCATCTCCGCCAACGGGATCAGACCTTCTGGCGCACCGAGCATGTGATACGCATCACGCGCCGCGACGCTCATTTGCAATGCACGCGGATCAGCGAGCCCAATGTCTTCTGCCGCCATCGCCATTGCACGTCGAATGATGGTCATTGGATCTTCGCCCGCATTGATCATCCGCGCCATCCAATACAACGCACCCTGCACGTCACTACCGCGCAATGATTTATGAAAAGCCGACAGGAGATCAAAGTGTTGATCACCGCTTTTATCGTGACGTGGCAACCGCTGCTGCAATGCACGCTCCAGAAGCTCGACGGTCAGCGTCGCACCATCATCGAGCGCAGCAGCCGCCGCTTCCAACGTGCCAAGTGCTCGACGAGCGTCGCCATCAGCCCATGTCGCAAGCGCGGTTAACGTATCGTCGTCAGCGGTCAGCGAACGCGCACCAAGACCACGATCGGTGTCTGCGAGCGCGCGCCGCAACAGTGCGCGCAAGTCATCAGCGGAAAGCGACTGCAGCACCACCACGCGCGCACGGCTGAGTAACGCCGCGTTGATCTCAAAGCTGGGTGCCTCTGTTGTCGCACCGATGAGCGTCACGGTGCCATCTTCAACAATCGGCAAGAGTGCATCTTGTTGCGCCGAATTCATTCTGTGAATCTCGTCGACAAACAGCACCGTCCGCGCACCGCTGGAGATCAGGCGTTGACGGGCCTGCTCTGCAATTACTCTCAACCTTGGCACGCCGTCGCTGACTGCACTGAATGGTTCAAAACTCCAACCAACTCGCTGGGCAATCAGTCGGCCAAGCGTTGTCTTACCCGTGCCTGGTGGCCCCCACAAAATCATGGAACCGAGCACGCCGCGCTCGACGGCATCAAATACAGGTGTGCCAGGGACAAAGAGTTGACGCTGGCCAACGTATTCTTCGAGCGTGCGCGGACGCAGCCGATGCGCGAGCGGCGCCGTACTTACTGTCTCTGCAAACAGGCCCGGCGTGTTACCGCCATCCGCGCGACGACGCGCCATCAGCCGGGTTGCAGCGCGAGCGATTTCACCATGCTGCGCACGCCCGCTGTGAGTGTGCCAGCGGGCGGAAATGCGCCGCGCGCTGGACGCCAGAGTCGCCCTCGAATACGCGGACGCTCCTTAAGACCTGCGCGATCCAACAGATACAACCAGCGATCAGTGCGTGACCACGCAACCACTTCAAGGTGCGCCGACAGTGACAACTGCTCATCGTCGCTCTGCAACGTGAACTCCACACCGCCGCCGCCAATCACCGGAACTCGCAGCGTGTAAAACGCTTCGAGCAGCGCGGCCTGTGTGACGCCCTCAGCACGCCACGCGGATTGTGTGCGCCAGTCATCAACCGTGAGCGTAAAAATATTCTCGAAATCCGGAATCAATTCCAAAAACAGTTCGACCATCGCTTCGGCATTTCCTAGCGCGCGCACACCCACAAGTCCATCGCGTCGAATAACCGCGTACGTGTCTGAGCCGTCGCGAAAGCGACGCCACACCGACACCTCAGGAACCGGCCCGCGAAAGAACGCCACTTACGGCTCCTGACTTGGCCGCCGCGCGAGCGACAGCAGTTGGTCACGTGTGTTCAGCGCCGGATCGTCCAGCACCTGTGTCAACAGCTGCTGCAAAATCTGGCCCATCGCCGGACCGGGCTTCACACCCACGCTGCGAAGATCGTCGCCGGTGATGGCGAGATCAGTCAACGCGATGGGATCGCGATACGCAATGCGAAGCATCCGCCGCGCCAGACGCGCGACGTGCGCGGCAGTTGGTGCAGCGGAGCCCGCAGCACGACGCGCCGCCCACACCGCAGCAAATGCGCGAATTGTTCCATGCACGCGCGTGCGCCCAATGCCGGCCACAATTCGCCGCAACGAGACGGCATCGACAGTCTCAGCCTGAGCTGCTGTTTCCAACTCACTGGCACTCGACGTCCAAGAGTCCGCGACAGCGCTGGCATATGCAACATCAGTGTTCGACGCACGCAACGCCATCAGCGCAGCACGTGCACCAACTTTACCCAACGGCAGAAACGGCAACGCCAGCCGCGTCAACGTGCGTAGTGATGCGCGCTCAGCTCTCGTACTCTTCCGCGCAAGCGGAACATGATCAATTGCAGCGAAGAATTCGTGCGGTACAGCGTTCAATGATGGCAGCAAAACGCTCAGCGCACCGGCGTCACGCCACCGCACAAATGCGCGTGACGCACAGTGCACTTGCGCTAGCGTCTTCGTCCACTCTTGGAGAACACGTTCGACCGAGAGTTGCGTAAGCGAGGGTGCACTCGACATGATCGCGTTCCACGTCGCCGGTTCGATCACGAAATCGAAACGTGCTGCAAAGCGAATGGCACGCAACGCACGCAATCGATCTTCCGCCATGCGCCGCTCAGCATCTCCAACGGCGCGAATCTGTCGCGCGCGAAGATCAGCTTGCCCGTCGAACGGATCGCGCAGTTCGTGTTTGGACGGTGACCACGCCATCGCATTGATCGTAAAATCACGCCGCGCTAAATCCTCCTCAAGCGTGACGCCAAACTTGACCACCGCGTGACGCCCGTCCGTCTCGACATCGGCGCGAAAGGTGGTCACTTCATGCATTCGTCCATCGCTGCCAAACACGCCGATGGTGCCATGCTCAATACCCACCGGCACCGTTCGCGCGAACAGATGCTTGACCTGCAGCGGCGTGGCCGACGTCGCAAGATCCCAATCGAGATCGTTCTCGCCGAGCAGTGCATCGCGCACCGCGCCACCCACGCACCACGTCTCGAAACCGGCCGCCTCAAGCTTCGCGGCAAGCTCACGCACCGCCGCGGGCGGAGAGACGATCGGGGTGGCTGAGACGCTCACAGGTGTGCGCAGAGGAGCTGGAAGGCGAAACGGGACTCGGGTCGCGACTGCGAGCCCAACGTCGAGGAAACTTAACGAGCCAGAACCGAATAGATTTGGGAATGACACTCGATGATTTCTCCGCACTTCTGGCCGCCTCGAAGGCGACCGACGCTTTCCGCACCGACCTCGCAGCGTACGTCGCTCGGCAACCAGCGGCGCGGATCAGCGCACCAGCGAACAACCCGCGCGTGAAAGTGCTGCGGACGATCGCTCAGTTGCTTCACAGCGAACCGGATCTGGCCATTGATCGCGTCGCAGTGCGGGGTGAAAGTGGTTGCGCCGAGTTCGCAGGTAAGCTCACCGCGACGACCAGCGACAGCGGCGTGCATGATTACGAATTCGAGTGGAACTGCGAATGGAAAGCGCGGCAGCTGGGCTATGTCGACGGATTCGGGTTTCCCGATCAGATTCGCGCTGCGCAGGAGTTTGAATGGCGCTGCTTCCAGCATTGGACGCCGCTCCAGCACGCTGCCGAGAAGTCGGCGTAGCCGCTGCGCGCTGCACGCCGTTGCTGGCGGCGGCGTAGCGGGGAGCATGCACGTCGTTAACTCCGCGGTTAGTCTGCGAACACCGAGTGCAGCGCATCGCCGGTGAGGCCTAACCCAAGTGCGAGCAGCAAATCGATGCGCGCTTGTGTCGGCCGATGCGCGCCCGCGAATATTGTTCCGAGTTCACCAAGGCGTCGACCACCGCCGGGATAGCCGTACGTTTGTCCGACGCGACCACGACCTGTTCGACTTGTGATCACGACGGGCTTCCCTGCATCGCGCCATGCGCTCAGTGCATCTGCCATCGGCGGCGGCACGTTGCCGCGGCCAAGTGCTGCAATGACAATGCCGCGTGCGGTTGGCAACACGGCGTCGAGTAAGCGCGAATCTGCACCAGCCCACGCGCCGATGATGTCCACGGGTGCGCCGAGCGACACCGGCGTCAATACTGCGCGCTGTTGCGGCAACGCGCGATGGAAGATGACGGCTTCGTCGTCGATCTCAGCAACCGGTCCCAGCCCCGGACTTTCAAACGCGTCAAGCACATGCGTGTGCGCTTTCGTCACATCAGCGGCGGAGTACGCGCGTCCGTTCATGACGAGCAACACGCCGTAGCCACGCGCCTCGGCATGGGCCGCTACGCGCACTGCGTCTACAAGATTCGCGGGTCCATCCCAACCCAGTTCGCTCAGGTTGCGCATGGCGCCAGTAAACACGATCGGCTTCTCTGTCTGAATTGACCGAGCCACCAAATACGCCGTCTCTTCGATTGTGTCAGTGCCATGCGTCACGACAACACCGTCCACGCTGGGCTCCGCGATCAACTCCAGCAGGCGCGCCCGGAGCGCCCACATCCGATCCACATCCATGTGGGGGCCCGGAAAACGCCCCCACTCTTCAATGCGCAACTCGGCCACCTCTTCGATGCCGCGAGCAGCGCTGAGAATATCACGCGCATCGAGCGCAGGAACCGCGCCACCTTGCAACGGATCAACGCGCATCGAAATCGTACCGCCGGTAAACACCATCGCGATCATAGCGCAGCGCTCACTACATCTTCTAGCCGCACAACACGCTTCCACCGTTGATATTTAAGATCTCACCCGTAATGTGGCGCGCGTGCGCACTCGCAAGGAAAACAATTGGTCCAGCGATATCTGCCGGCGTCGCAATTCGACCGACAGGAATTGCTGCGGCAACACGTACCCGTTCATCGCCATGGACCACCGGCGTAATCGCGTCAGTATCAACCCAACCTGGTGCGACAGCGTTCACCGTGACCTGTCGCGGCGCGAGTTCAATCGCCATCGACTTCGTAAATGCGATCATCGCCCCCTTCGCCGCAGCGTAATCAGCGTGGAACGCTTCACCACGCTGGCCCGCAGTGCTCGAGACAAAAATGATGCGACCGCCGTCTGAGATACTGCGAGCTGCGGCGCGGGCGCACTGAAACATTGCTTCATAATTCTGCGCAGCAGTGTCAGCCCACCGCGAATCGGTCATGTTCGCAACTGCAACGGGTGCAGTCGGCCAGACACCGGCATTCGCAATCACAATATCGATGCCACCCAACGTCGCTGTCGCTGCAATGCAGAGCGCATCGGCACCGCCGCGCTGCGACAAATCTGCCGCGACAGCAGAAGCGCGCACGCCATACGACACACATTCCAAGACCACTGATTCCGCATCAGCTTTCTTTGATCGGTAGCCGATGACCACATCCGCACCCACGCGCGCAAATTGCACGGCGGTTGCTGCACCAATACCGCGACTGCCACCGGTAACCACCACACGCCGGCCGCGCAAATCGATCATAGCGTGACCTCGATCAGATCGCAGATGGCATGCTCAATCGTCAAGTGCAGCTCCTGCGCACGGTCCGTACGCTGCGTCGGAATCACGACCGAATGGTCAGCCGCTGCCAACAGCGCGCCGCCATCCCGTGCACTAAACGCGAGCACGGCAACACCTTTTGCACGAGCCGCACTAGCTGCCAGAACCACGTTCTGAGAGTTGCCACTCGTCGAGTGAATGATCAGGAGGTCGCCTGTACGACAGAGCGCTTCAACCTGTCGAGCAAAGATCTGATCGAATCCAAAGTCGTTCCCAGCAGCGGTAATGAGCGAACTATCGGTGGTCAGCGCGATTGCAGGATACGCGCGCCGATTGCGCGCATAGCGCACCACGTATTCCGTTGCCATATGCTGCGCATCAGCGGCACTCCCACCATTACCACAAAAGAAGAGGGTTCCGCCTCGCGCGACGGTTTCCTCAACCATCTCTGCCGCACGCTCGAGCTGCGGTTCAATCAACTCCGCCGTTCGCAACGCCGTCTCCGCCAACTCTCGCAACGCGCGTGTGATGTGTGCTGCTCGCTCCATTCGGCTCTCAGACAATGGGTGTATTGCGCAGTGGCGTGCCACGCTTCAACCCAAGCATCTGCCGCATGCGCGCGAACATACCTTGATCAAGCGGGACGGGTGGCACCGGAATCAATCGCTGCCCACTCAGCAGCGCTTCTGCATTGATACGCGTCAGCAATTGCGCCGCATCAACCGCCGCGATCTCTGTCAGCCATTCGTTTGCCGATGCAAGTGATCGACGATCGCCGTGGTTGTCACTGGCGAGAATATCGATCATTCCTTCTTGCAGCAGACCGCGTGCGAGATCGCCGCGTGCTCCATCACCCAACAAGTACGCCGTGTCGGTCTGAATAACCGCACCAACCGCGCGCCATTGGCGGATGAGATCAAGCGTCGCACCATCATATCGTTCTGGATGCGCAACCACCGGAATCACGCCGCTGCGGCGAATACGCGATAACTCTAACTCTGTGCCGGACGGTAGTGTTCCGCGGGGAAATTCCACAAGTATTGCATTCGACGCACCAAGCAGAAGATGGCCACCCGTCAAATCAACGCCCGGGCGATCAAGCATGATCTCCCAGCCACGTTGAATAGTTAGTGATGGCGGCGCCGCTTCGCACAATTTCCAATGCAACGAGCGATAGCGATCAACGGGCACGAAGTGCGCCTCGCTGGCGTGCAAATGCGGCGTGCAGACCACGCACGTCACGCCCGCAGCAACAAATCGTTCCAGAACTTCAAGCGACTGCTCGATTGTCCGCGCGCCGTCATCAACGCCAGGCAAAAGATGCGTGTGAATATCAATCATGCAGTGCGAAGAGCGAGGCGGATCACCGCGTGTGCGACTTCACGAGCGCGGACATCGCGCGCATCGCCGCAGACGCCCGTGCATCCAATGTCTCAGGATCGTCCGCCGCAGCTTCAAACGCATACGTGAGTAGTGCATCCGCGGTGAGCAGATCCAGCGCCGCATCACGTTGCGTTGAGCCGGTACCGAGAATGGTCGCTAAGAGAGTGTGACCCTCGCGCACCAATGCATCAGATACAGCCTCCGCCGCAAACGCTGGATCTTCACGTCGCACCAAGATCGAATCGAGGCGCGCACGCAACGCCGCCGGTGGCTGTTCGGCGTGCGCTGCAACCCATTCTCCAGCCGTTTGCGCCATCAGACCTCCGTGACCGTGGACCAACACGCAGCACGATTACGCACCAATCAACGCCGTCACAACTTCGTCAATTGCACTAAGCACCACCGCAATTGCCTGAACACTCGGCAGGCCCGCTTGCGCAATCGTCGGCTTGCCTCCACCACGACCTCCACCGCGTGCCGCGAGTTCGCGCACCAACGCGTCTGCCCCAACACCACGCGCGCGAACATCGTCAGTCACGGTCGCCAGCATTGCGGCCTTGCCGTCCTCAAACCGAACGGCAAGCACACCGATGCCGCTGCCCAACTGTTCACGTAACGCCTCACCCAGCGCGAGCAACGACTTCATATCGGGGATGCCGCTCACTTCCCCGCTCGCAACCTTCACACCGGCAATCATCGTCGCCTTCGACAACACATCGCCCAAGCCACCACCGCCACCCTTCAATGCTTCGGCAACACGCTTCTCAAGTGTGCGACGTTCCTCAATCAGCGCTTGAATCTTCTTTGGTACGGCATCCACCGGTGACTTCACCAATTCCGCCGCTTCATGCAACAACGCCTCGCGGCTGCGAAGATGCGCGAACGCTCCGCGCGCTGTCATCGCTTCAATTCGGCGCACACCCGCTGCGACACCCGTCTCATGCACAATCACACACAACCCAATTTCGGCCGTCGAACGTACGTGCGTGCCTCCGCAGAGTTCCTTCGAGAAATCGCCAACACCAACCACTCGCACAACATCACCGTACTTCTCACCAAACAACGCAGTCGCGCCGTCGGCAATCGCCGCCGCGTGCTTCATTACGCGCGTGATAACCGGCGTGCTTTTCCATATCTCGCGATTGACAATTGCTTCAACTTCCCTGCGCTGCTCCGCTGTTACCGGACCGTGATGCGTGAAGTCAAAGCGCAACCGATCCGCAGACACCAATGATCCAGCTTGATGCACGTGTTCGCCGAGTACCGTTCGTAGGGCCGCGTGGAGTAAATGGGTCGCCGTGTGATTTCGCTCAGTGTCGCGGCGCACTGCCATAGGCACGCTGGCTATCACTTCACCAAATGCTACAACGCCAGTGACTTGGCCAATCACTGCCGTCTGACCGTCAACCTTTTTCACATCATCAACAGCCAGCGACCATCCGTCGCCGCTCACTGTGCCACGATCGGACACCTGCCCACCCGACTCCGCATAAAACGGCGCATCGCGCAAAATGATCGCAGTACGCCCGTCGTCCAACGCACGCATCGCAGCAACGGTTGTGCGAGTTTCAAGTACGTCGTATCCAACGAAACTTGCTGCAGCAAGTGCCGCAGAGTCAGTGTTCCACGCGCTGATATCCGCCAACACATCGGCACTCACGCCGAGCTTACGACTCTTTCGATCTTCCTGCGATTGCGTCCGCTGCACCTGCAATGCTGCATCGTAGCCCGCAGTGTCTACGAGATAGCCACGCTCGCGCGCCATCAACTCGGTCAGATCAAACGGGAATCCGTACGTGTCGTATAATGTGAACACGTCTTGACCGTTGATCGTCCCGCGAATCGTGGTCGAGCCTTGAGTGCTGTGCAGCGGCGCCAGTTCTTCGAACCGCGACATACCTGCGTCGATCGTCGCAAGGAATCGCATCTCTTCTGCACGCGTCGTGTCAAGAATGTGCTTTGAGCGCGTGCGCAACTCTGGAAAGAACTCACCCATACTCTCGATCACGGCCTGCACTACATGCACAAGTGTTGGCTCGCGCCGACCAAGCAGCCACGCATGCCGAACACCGCGACGTAGAATGCGGCGTAATACGTAACCACGACCTTCATTCGACGGGAACACACCGTCTGCCAACAAAAACGCCGTCGCACGCGCATGATCGGCAAGCACGCGAAAACTTGCCGGATCGATCGATTTTCCGTCCGGCCCATTCGCCGTTCCAACACCAAACCCTGGTCGATACGGGTACGCAAAACCAACCGCCTTCTCAACCGCCGCGATCAGCGGTGCGAATGCGTCCGTATGAAAATTATTGCTAACGCCCTGCATTACCGCCGCGATACGCTCCAACCCCGCGCCAGTGTCAACACTCGGCGCTGGCAGGGGAACCATCGTGCCATCCACTTGTCGATCAAACTGCATGAAGACGAGGTTCCAGATCTCTACGAAACGTCCCGCTTCACTGGCTTCGACAAATGCGTCGAGCGTGAATTCCGTAGTATCGGTGCGCGTCCATTCGCCGGTGGCACCGGCTGGGAAACTCCAATCCGTCGCTGTCTGCGCGAGATCAACAAAGATCTCTGTACACGGCCCACACGGACCGGTATCCGCCATCTGCCAAAAATTGTCGCGCTCACCCAACCCGTAGATCCAACTGTTCGGCACTCCGGCAACGTCCTGCCAGAGCTGTCGCGCCTCATCATCTTCATGAAACACCGTCACGCGCAAATGCTCACGCGGAATTTTCAGCTCTTCAGTGATGAACTGCCACGCAAACCGAATCGCATCGCGCTTGAAATAGTCGCCGAACGAAAAGTTGCCGAGCATCTCAAAGAAGGTGTGGTGCCGCGCGGTGTGGCCTACCTGCTCAAGATCGTTATGCTTTCCGCCCGCACGGACACACTTCTGCGACGTCGTGGCGCGCTTGCCGAACCCGCTCTCCTCCTGCCCCAAGAAGACGCGCTTAAACTGCACCATCCCAGCGTTGGTGAACAGCAGGGTTGGGTCGTCAGCCGGCACAAGTAGCGACGACGGACGAATGGCGTGGTTCTGGCGCTCGAAGTAGGCCAGGAATCGGGAACGGATCTCAGACGCGAGCATAGACGCCAAATATAGACGGCGCCGAGGATTACGTCGACGGAGGCGCTCGCTTCAGCGCGGTCCGTGATCAGTAGCTGGCGTCGCCGACATCAGCGTCCGCATCGGCAGCATCGATATTCTCCCAACCGAGCAACACGCGCTTGGACGCTGCATACACCAAATCCGGAGCAAAGCCACGACGCATCAAAAACCCTATCAACCGTCGCTGTGCCGTTGCCTTATCCTGTCCTCGAAGCTGACGGACGCGCTTTTCAGCTGCGTCCTTACACCGCTCTGCATCGTTGACGCCTTCCGTCTCGACAACCGACGCCACGGCAGCATCAACCACCGAGCGCTCAACACCACGCATCTGCAAACGTCGTTTGACGGCGCCACTGCTCCGCGCACCGTAGCGCAGCTGCGCGGCAGCTTCGGCCAGCGCGAACTCTTCATCGTTGAGCAAGCCGAGCGATTCCAGGCGGCCCATTGCATCTGCGATCACCGTGGGATCGGCTTCTTTGCGGCGCAACCGGATCTCAAGATCGCGCCTGCTGCGCCGCGAGGTCGACAGCATGCGCAACGCAGAATCCTGCGCATGCACCACGCGTGATTCGCGCAACACCGCCGCCCACCCAACCGAATCGAGTGTCATTCCGGTGCGAATGTTGAACGCGCGAATACCACTCGCTCCAACAACAAGCGTGACACTCTCACCATTCGCCTGACATCGTACGCGCACTCTGCCCTTCACCCTCGGATCTTCGGCAACATTCATAACACGCACAGGCGCAACGAGCAACGGTGCTTCTACAACTGTTCGACGTCCATACTTCGACGAGGTGCGCGACGAAGGGGCGGCGCCAGAGGTCGCAGGGTTCCGGGCCCGGCGCCGCTTTGACGCCACCCCTTCGCTATCAGACGCGTCAGAGATTCGCATCTTTCCGCTCGCACGCGCACCGGTCGATACGCGCACTGTGCGTCATCACTCTTCGGTGTCTGCGTCAGGCTGAACGACCGGCTGTTCGGTCATCTTGATACCCAACACACCCTTCACCAACTCTTCAAGCTCTGCAAGCAATTCCACATTGTCTTTCAGGAACATCTTGGCATTCTCACGACCCTGTCCAATGCGCTGTCCCTTGTAACTGTACCACGATCCCGCCTTCTCGATGATGTTGCTTTCGGCGGCAATATCAAGCACCAACGACGCGTGGCTAATGCCCTCCGCATACATGATGTCGAATTCAGCCTGTCGAAACGGTGGCGCCACTTTGTTCTTGACGCCCTTCACACGCACATGTGAACCGACCACTTCTTCCTTGTCTTTCACGGGACCAATACGCCGGATATCAAGACGCAGCGATGCGTAGAACTTGAGCGCCTTACCACC
>JANNWU010000162.1:0-13030 GCA_031408755.1 Gemmatimonadaceae bacterium
ATCACGATTGATCACGGCGGCGACGGCGATTACACCAGCATCAGGATCAGCGAGTGCTTTTTCTAACGCGAGAATCGTCACTGGCGGGCGCGGCATCGCATCCATGCCGCCCACTGCGGCCAAGACGTCAGGATCGTGGACCGCTTCGCGTAGCGTCGTACTCCGCTCAATCAGCACCGTCAACGTGAGCGCATCTCCCGGCTGATGGAGCAGGCGGTGGACACTGCGTTCCAATCGTAGCGCTGCGCTGCGTTCGGTAAACTCTGCGAGTGCAACACGCAGCGTCGCGGGCCACTGCGCTTTCACGGATTCAAACAGCGCAATACTCTCGGCTATCGGTGCGCCGAGTACGGCAACGAAAGCGTCAGTCGGAGCGGCGCTGAGCGCAGTCATCGCGGCTGCGGAGTCCGCGACAACCGTGATATCCCAGTTTGGTCGAGCGGCTCGGAGCGAACGTCGGCGCTCGTCGGCAGCATCGTGGTCGGAATCAACTAGTACTAAACGCATACGAAGTACCGACGGGGACGGGCGCGTCGCGGCTGAGGCATATGCAGCCTGCGGGAAGCGATTTGAGTAGTGACCCGTACGAGTGTCGGGCTGCGTTGCGCCCGACTTTAGCGTGTTGCGTCGTTAATGATCGTTCGTTCACTGGCGGCATTAAAGCGCATCAGCGTTTCACGCTTCTTCGTACCGAAAGTGTGGGTTTTCCACAACGCCGAACACGTTGCCGAACGGGTCGCGTACGGCGCCAATCTTCACGCCGCCACCAACATCTTGCACCGGCTCGTGGTCCGCCCCGCCGAGTGAAAGCAGCCGCTCATACGCCGCGGCAGCGTCACTAACACCCCAGAACGCAACGCCCGCCGCATCTCGTTCTGCAGGCGCGTCGGGTTCAGGCACCAAGCCAAGCTCAAATCCACCAACATTGAAGCCGACGTAAAACTCCTCGTCAAAATACGGCGCGCGCTCCAGCACTTCGGCATACCATGCTTTCGCGCGAGCCAAATCCACAACGGCGTAGATCGCTGTACGCAGGCCGCGTATCGAACCGGGAGTTGTCATTGAAGAGTCAATGGTAAAAAGGGTAGGCAACCATTTCGCACGCGCTAGTAGCGCCGGAGCACGCCTACCACGACACCCTGAATCAGCAAATTGCGCTCATCGGTGAAGATCGGTTCCATCGCTTCATTCGCTGGCTGCAATCGAATGCGACCGTCCTTCTCGCGATAATAGCGTTTCACCGTCGCAGACGTTCGATCGAGCAGCGCGATGACCATCTCGCCATTATCGGCGCTCTTCCGCTCGTTCACGACCACGAAATCACCGTCGCGGATTTGCTCGTCGATCATCGAGTTTCCGCGAACCTTCAGTACATAATGATTGCCGGACTTCCGCAGAATGTCTGGCGGCACCGCCATCGTCTCGCCGCTCACAGAAGCTTCAATCGGCAAGCCGGCTGCGACCAGACCAAGCAATGGCAGCTCAATGAAGCGGGGCGCCGACTCAGAGGGGAGAATCTCGATTGCGCGACTTTCATTGTAGCCGCGGCGAATCGCGCCCTTACGCTCCAGGTTGCTCAGATGCTCGTGCACCGTCGCAAGGCTCGTGAAGCCGAACTGTTCGGCGATCTCTTCAAAGCTTGGCGCGTAGCCATTCTCGTCGGAGTAGACCGACAGAAACGTAAGAATTTCGCGCTGGCGCTTAGTGAGCGGCATGGGTCAGGCTCCTGCGGATACAGAGGACGAAGGGACTGCGCTAGATTGCCGAGGCGCAGAGAATGCCCCGAATAACTGCCGAAGACTATTGCCGAAGGAATCCCGAAATGCAAGTGGCACGATCATGGACACCTCCGTCTGGTCCGCTCGGACGGTTGAGCTCGGCAAGCGCAGATCGCGCGGCAGCTTCGCGTGCTGGCGTTCCATTTGCTGCGCAGATGGCAGAGGCACACGCCCAGCCGTTACCTGCCAACATTTTGGCCGCGCTCTCGGCAGGCGAGAACGTCGCTGTGATCGCCGAGTTGAAGCGGCAGTCGCCATCGAAGGGGGCGATCAATACATCGCTCGACGCCACGGCACAGGTTCGCGCGTACGTCGCAGGCGGTGCAAGCGCATTCTCGATTCTGACGGAACCGATGGAGTTTGGTGGGTCGCTGGATGACCTTCGTCGCGCCGCTGCGCTGCATGTTGGTGCATGCATTCGGAAGGATTTCATTATCGATGCAGTACAACTCGTGGAAGCGCGACGCGCTGGCGCGTCGGCAGCGCTATTAATCGCGCGGGCGCTACCCACGGGAATGTTGAACGCCTTGGTGTTTACAGCTCGCACACTTGGAATTGAGCCGTTTGTAGAAGTGCGTGATGAGTATGAACTCGATGACGCGCTCGACGCGGGCGCAATGATGATTGGTGTCAATAATCGCGATCTCGAAACTTTAAAAATCGATGTGACAGTGAGCGAACGATTGCTTCCGCGTGTTCCAGTCACACACATCGCCGTTTACGAAAGCGGTGTGCAGGATGTCGCGGATGTTCATCATGCTGCGAGCTGCGGCGCCGACGTGGTTTTGGTTGGCTCCGTCGTGTCAGCATCGGCAACGCCGTCAGCCGCCGTGGCAGCGCTCACCGGTGTCGCTAAGCAGCGTCGTCGCGCTTAAATGTCTGCACCTGCGATCAAAATTTGCGGCCTGACGCGGCCCGCTGACGCTGCCGTCGCAGCGCAAAGTGGTGCGCGCTATGTGGGCGTTATTTTTGCAGGTGGTCCGCGGATGATCGCGCCGTCGGCCGCACGAAGTGTGTTTGCCGCGGCCGGCGTTGCGACGCGAATTGTTGTGGTTGGACACGAACCAGTGGACGATATCGTTCGCAATGCGATGGCGGCTGGCGCAGATATTATCCAGTTGCACGGTGACCCGTCAGCGCGTACGGTCACGGATTTACGGGAACGGTGGCCCGGTGGCATTTGGGCCGCGTTGCGCGTACCGCCTCAGTCGTTCGATGCAGAGCGTGCTGCTGCGCTCTTCGCCGTTGCGGATGGCGTTGTGTTGGATGCACATGCACCCGGCGCGCTTGGCGGGACTGGAGTCACAATTGATTGGCGAGGATTAGTGCAATCGGTGCGCGATGTTCGCGCACTGGACGAGTCCACGGCGCTATTTGTCCTCGCGGGCGGGCTCGCACCGGAGAATGTGAATCGGGCGGTCTCGCTCCTGACGCCGGATGTGGTTGATGTGTCGTCGGGCGTGGAAGTTTCGCCCGGAATTAAGGATCATGCGCGTGTGCTGCGATTCATTTCCGCGGCACGCGCTGACAGCGGGGACGACGAGCAACTGTCCCTCGCAGGAGTGCAGTAGATGGCGACGATGCAAGAACCGTTGGTGGTAGCGTCTGATCGATTTGGTCCATTTGGCGGACGGTATGTTCCAGAGACGCTTATTCCAGCGCTCGACGAACTGACGGCTGCGTATGAAGCGATCAAAACAGACGCTGCATTTCAGGCGGAGTTGGGTGGTTTGCTCACGTCATTTGTTGGCCGTGAAACGCCACTTGGTTTTGCACCGCGCTTGTCCGAGCGTGTGGGTGCACCCGTCTGGTTGAAGCGCGAAGATCTGTGTCACACCGGTGCGCACAAGATCAACAATGCGTTGGCGCAAGTGCTGCTCGCCATTCGCATGGGAAAGCGACGGATCATCGCAGAAACCGGAGCGGGACAGCACGGTGTTGCGACGGCCACCGTCTGCGCGAAGTTCGGTTTGGAATGCATCGTGTACATGGGTGAGGAAGACACGCAGCGTCAAAGTCTGAACGTCTTCCGCATGCAGTTGCTCGGCGCGACAGTTGTTCCGGTGACCGGCGGCACGCGAACGCTGAAAGACGCGACGAGCGAAGCGATCCGCGATTGGGTTACGAACGTTGATCGCAGTCACTACATCATTGGCAGCGTGGTTGGTCCGGCACCGTATCCGCGAATGGTTCGTGACTTTCACGCATGTATTGGTCGTGAAGCGCGCGAGCAAATGCTCCGGATTGCCGGTCAGTTGCCCAAAACAGTCGTGGCGTGTGTAGGCGGCGGTTCCAACGCGATGGGAATCTTTCACGCATTCGTGCCAGACGCTGCGGTAGAACTCATCGGCGTAGAAGCGGCTGGAGAAGGCGTTCACACTGGACGTCATTCGGCCACACTCACGTCGGGTACTCCCGGTGTGCTGCACGGCTCACTGTCACTGCTGTTGCAGGACGAGAACGGACAGGTGCATCCCGCGCACAGCATCAGCGCCGGTCTGGACTATCCTGGCGTTGGCCCGGAGCACGCGTTCATGAAGACAACCGGTCGTGCTGAGTATGTCGCCGTGACCGACGATAGCGCGCTGCGCGGTGTCGCGTTGCTCAGTCGATTGGAAGGCATCATCCCGGCGCTGGAGACGGCGCACGCCGTAGCGTGGATCGCGGATAACGCAGGGCGTTGGAAGTCTGATGATGCAGTGTTGCTCTGCGTCTCTGGTCGTGGAGACAAAGATGTGGGCACCATGATGCAGCATCCGATCATGGAGATTACGTGAACATGCCGACTGTCTCCGTATCACTGGCAGAACATATGGCAACGTTGAAGGCGTCGGGCCGGAAGGCGTTGGTGGTGTACATCACCGCCGGACATCCAGATACGGCGCAATCCGCGGAGCTGCTCAGAAAGCTCGAAGCGGCGGGTGCTGATTGCATTGAACTCGGCGTCCCGTTCTCAGACCCGCTCGCGGATGGACCTGTCATTCAGCGCAGCTCGCAGTTTGCGCTGGAACTGGGAATGAATTTCGAGAAGGCGCTTGAGTTAGTGCGGACGGCAAAACTGAAAATTCCGGTAGTGCTTTTCAGTTATCTGAATCCAGTGTTGAACGCTGGTCCATTGGCGTTGCAGCGTGCTGCAGATGCGGGTGTGGCTGGGATTCTTATTACCGATTTGCCCGTGGGTGCCGACCCAGAGCGAGAGGCGTGGCTAGGCACGTCGCCGCTGGATTACGTGCGGTTGGTTGCGCCAACGACACCTGCGGCGCGGATGGCAGAGATTGCTAAGCATGGAAGTGGCTTTGTGTATCTGATTAGTAGACTGGGTGTAACCGGAGCGAAAGCGTCGCTCGCCGATGATCTTCCCGAAACAATCGCACGGTTGCGCGGTGTGACCTCTCTGCCCATCTGCGTTGGATTCGGAATCAGTACGGCTGATCAAGCGGCGGAGGTCGCGCGCATGGCTGATGGAATTGTGGTGGGCAGCGCGGTCGTCAAACTGGCAGAATCGTCAGTCGATTCAGCGTTGCAACTGGTTCGTGAACTGCGTGCCGGGTTGGATCGGGCAGCCGCGTAGCGACAGATGTACGTGGTGCGCCAGTCTCTGAATCTGAGTAATTTTGCACGACGATCGTCCTCCTTTGTTGAGCGCTAGTGTTATGTCATCGCCTGTCGAGATCACGCTGAAAAACATGCAGTTTCACGTGCGCGTGGGCGTGTTGCCACACGAGGCGGAGTTCTCGCAACCGCTCGAGGTAGATCTCACAGTCTGGGCCACCGCGCCAGTGAATGGTGCGGTGAGTGTTGACTATCGCGATTTGTATGCACTCGCGCGCGATGTGATCGCGCAACAGCCGCTGCGATATCTCGAGCTGATTGCGCAGCGTATTGTCTCCGCCGCTTTGACCCGACCGCAAATTAGCGCTGCGCGTGCGGCAGTTCGAAAGCCGAGTGTCGCGCTGCCTGGGCCGCTGGATTATGCAGAAGTCGTTGTGCAAGAGGGGGTTCGCGAATGATTGCGCCGCTGCAGCGCGTCGCCATTAGTCTTGGCTCAAACTTGGGTAACCGTTACGAACTATTTCGGAGCGGAATCAGCGCGATTGGTGCGCTCGATGGCGTGATGGTCATCGCCGTCTCGCGCATCGAAGAGACGCTCGCGTTTGGACCGCCACAGGCGAACTTTCTCAATCAGATGATCCTTATCGACACGGCGCACAGTATGCCGGCGCTGCTGTCCAACTTGCAGCTGATCGAGTTGCAGCATGGTCGCGACCGTTCGGTGCACAAAGGTCCGCGCACGCTCGATCTCGATATCGTGTGGGCTCGTGGAATTGTCGTGACAAGCACCGAACTTCTGATTCCGCATCCTGGACTCACCGATCGCCTGTTCTGGCAGAGTGAGCTTGCGGAATTGGTTGGCGTCGATGAAGCAGTTGAAGCAATCGCTGGAGCGCAGGTGCACGCAGGAATGGATACCACTGATGGTGCAGATTCCCGTCGTGAACGGCGCTGGTCGGGATCGTGGGACAACGCCGCCCAATGAGCCTGACATGAGCGCACACATGACACCACCACCAGCGTCGCTTGGCAAGCCGGTCACGATTCGTGATTTGCACGAGAAGAAGTCTAGGGGAGAGAAAATTGTTGCCAGTACCGCATACGATGTGCTCTTCGCGCGACTCGTTGATGCCTCTGGCGTGGACGTCGTTCTTGTCGGCGACTCACTCGGTATGGTGATCGCAGGGCTCGACTCTACGAAGCAAGTGTCACTTGATCAGATGATTTGGCACTGCGCCGCAGTTCGTCGCGGTCTTCGGCGCGCGATGCTGATTTTTGATATGCCATGGATGACGTATCAGATTTCCCCGGCCGAGGCGGTACGGAATGCTGGTCGCGCATTGGCTGAAACGAATGCCACTGCGGTGAAACTTGAAGGGGCAGGGATGTCGTCGCTTGCGGCGGTTCGTGCGTGTGTGGACGCAGGCATTCCGGTCATGGGACACATCGGTTTCACACCGCAAAGCGATACCGCACAGAGTGGTGCGCGCGTACAAGGTCGTGACGACGTGGCTGCAGCGCGCTTGATGCGCGACGCGCTCGCGTTGCAGGAGGCAGGCTGTTTTGCGACGGTGTTTGAGTTGATGCCTGCTGAGTTGTCGAGCAGTATTACTGCTGCACTTCAGATTCCGACAATTGGAATTGGTGCAGGAGCAGGTTGTGACGGACAGATTCTCGTATTGCCAGATCTTATTGGGTTGAATGAGGGTTTTAAGCCCAAATTTCTGAAACGATATGCGGACGTTGCGGGCGTCGTCAAAACTGCGTTAAGCGAATATGCTGACGATGTTCGTGCCGGTCGGTATCCGGACGATTCTACCAGCTTCTCCTGAATATGCTCGTCGTACGAGATGTGTTGTCGCTGCGGGCAGCGGTCGCGAAGGCGCGCGTGTCGGAACAACGGATTGGTTTTGTACCAACGATGGGCGCATTGCACGCTGGTCATCTTTCGCTGCTGGATCGCGCGCGCACAGTGTGCGAGTGTGTCGTGCTCAGCATTTTTGTAAATCCGCTGCAGTTTGCGCCAACTGAAGATCTTGCGAAGTATCCGCGCACCGAGGCCGAAGACCTCGCGGCGGCTGAGACGCACGGCACGTCAATCGCGTTCATACCGACTGTCGATATCATGTATCCCGGTGGTCGTGCAATCTCAGTCGTCCCGGAAGCAATTGCTGAGCGCTGGGAAGGTGCAATTCGGCCCGGACATTTCGCTGGTGTACTGACCGTGGTCGCGAAACTGTTCAACTTGGTGCAGCCTGATCTCGCGGTTTTTGGGCAGAAGGATCTCCAACAAGCCACGCTGATCAAGGCACTAATACGTGATCTCGATTTTCCGATCGTGCTTGACGTCGCACCAATTGTTCGTGAGTCCGACGGTCTCGCCATGTCCAGTCGCAATCGCTATTTGAATTCTGAGCAACGATTGGCGGCGCGCGTGTTGTCTCGTGCACTCGCGGCGATGCAGCAGGCGATGGCGCGAGGTGAAACGCGCTCAATCGAGCTGATCGCAGTGGCGCAGCAGTGTTTGGCGCAAGAGCCTGTTGCGAACTTGGAATATCTGAGCGTTGTCGACGCAAATCGACTGGAGCCAAGCGCGATTACGACTGCGGGTGACTTCGCAATTCTTGCAGCGCGCGTGGGCGCTACAAGACTTCTTGACAATCATCGTTTGGGGGACGCGTTCCCCGACACCCAATGACCGATTTACGCTCCACCAAACCCGCCCTTCCCGAGTGGGCAATCGCATCACCCAAACGTCGCGAGCACATTTCACGCGTGACCGCGCTGCTCGACATTTGGGCCGGTGAAATTGGCGTGCCTGCAATTGAGGCGACGGCCTGGCACGACGCCGGGCTGTTGCACGATGCATTACGCGATGCTGACGAGCCGCTTTTGCGCGAGCTCTCAGGTGACGCAGGTGCACCAGTCGAAATTTTGCATGGCCCCGCTGCCGCCAGCAAGTTGGAACGCGCGGGCGAAACGCGACGCGATGTACTGGACGCCATTCGCTGGCACACGCTCGGTAATTCTCGTTGGGATCGCACGGGTCAAGCGCTTTTCATGGCAGACTTTCTAGAGCCCGGACGCAAATTTATGGTCAGCGAACGTGCATGGCTCGCGCAGATGGTTCCCGATGATTTCAGCGGCGTGTTTCGACAAGTGGTGAAGTGTCGACTTGAGTGGTCGTTGCGTGAGGCGAAAGAACTGCATGCAGAAACGGTCGCGCTCTGGAATTCGGTGCGATGAAAAATCGTCGATTGCTTTTGCTCGCGGTGGTAGTGCACGTGGTGCTCGGCGCGGGCGTGTTCGGCGCTCGGAGATGGTACGGTGGCGGCGCGCGCGCTGTGCTCGGCGACACGACCAGTGCACCGCAAGGTCAGCGCGTGCTCGTCGAAGTGCTCAATAGCAGCGGCACTGGCGGTCTCGCACGGCGCGCGACGTTTTTACTTCGCGATCGTGGGTTCGATGTGGTGGGATGGGGCAACGATCCGCGCGGCCGGCGCAGCGAATCACTGATCACAGACTACACCAACAAGCCGGAAGCCGCCGAACGATTGGCGCGCATTATTGGCGGCGCCCAAATCGCGCGTGGTAAGGACTCACTCGATCGCGGCTTGGATCTTACGCTGCGCCTCGGAAGTGCATATCGGCATCCGGCAGAATCGTACCATCCGTAGTGCGAATGAGCACTACGATGCTGTGAGCTCGCGACGACGCCCTATTTTCTCAACACGCAGTTGGCCACACGCTGCGCTGATATCCAGACCGCGGCTGCGACGAATCGCGACTTCAACATTGTAGCCGCGAATCCAGTTCGCGAATTGCTGGATGTTGTCACGCTTCGTTGGTGTGAATCCAAGCCCGCCGCCTGGATGCAACGGTATCAGGTTCACAAATGCCTTGCAGTCGCGAGCCAATTCCGCCAACTCTTGCGCGTTGTCTCGACTGTCGTTCACGCCGCCGAGCATCACGTACTCAAATGTCACGCGGCGGTCGAATGCGCGCGCTGCGTCGATCACGTCGGCCAGCGGATACTTCGTGTTGACCGGCATCAACTCTTGTCGTAGCTCATCGTTAGGCGCGTGAACCGAGATTGCAAGCCGGAACTGCTCCGGCCGTTCGCCGAGTGCAATGATCCCAGGCAGTACGCCCACCGTGCTCACAGTGATGTGCCGTGCGCCGATCCCGAATCCTTCAGGTGAATTCAGAATCGTGAGCGTCGGGCCGACAGCTTTCCAATTCATCATCGGCTCACCCATGCCCATGAAGACGATGTTCGTCGCGCGGACTGGCGGCGTGAGCATGGCAAGTTCACGAACCTGGCCCGCGATTTCATGCACCGAAAGATTCCGCTGGAATCCCATCGCGCCGGTCGCGCAGAACGCGCACGCGAGCGCGCACCCAGCCTGCGACGAGATGCAGAACGTCATGCGATCACCGTCAGGTATCGCAACAGTCTCAATCGATTGTCCGTCAGCCAGCGTGAAGAGAAACTTCTCCGTTCCATCAACCGAACTTTGTCGAACCGCGAGCGTCAGCCTGGGTAACTCAAAGCGCGCGGCCAACGCCTGACGCAAACCAATGGGGAGCTCGGTCATCGCGTCGAAACTGGCAACGGGATTCACCCACAGGCGGCGAAGCACCTGCTCGGCTCGATACGACGGCTCCCCCAGTTCGCGAAACTCCTCGAGAAGCGCATCTCGTGCCGTAGCGGGTTCGAGGTCAAGCAGATTCTTCACGGTTGTAGTCACATTGTAATCCTAACGCGTCCCGGCTCGGCAAGCAGGACGAGAGTCGTAATTGAGGTCGTCTCGTACGCGAGGTGCGGTGGCCCAACCACATGTCGCACAACAGTTTGTCTCCGTGCATGCTACCCTGCATATCATCTTGCGGCTAGCTTTGGTGGAACCCTACGACAGGTTGAGAATTGCTGTCCGATCTTCTGACACGTGTGCGTGTCAATGTCCCGCTCCTGAGCCGCGATATGGCCGGTGTGCTAGCAGAGTTACCTCAGCTCTCTATGCCGTCGGCCAATTCCGTTTTGCAGCACTGTGCTGTCGGTGGAGTCCGGAAACGCAGTGCGGAGGACGTCTGAGCCACGCATCGAAGGCCGCGGTGTTGGGCAATGAGATCCGTGGATGGGTGCGTTGGATGGTGCCGATCGCCGTGCTGCTTAGCATCTTGATGGCGACGTCGTTTCCAGCGCCGCCGCCAATGCCACACAACAGCGACAAAGTGGTGCACTTTACAGCGTATGCGTTGCTGGGTGCATCGGTGGCGTGGGCCGCTCGACTGCGCACATGGCGTCGCACGCTGGTCTGGATGGCGGCGGTTTCGGCTATTGGCGCAGCCGATGAGTGGCATCAGAAGTTCATTCCCAATCGTGCAATGGATTCGCGCGATTGGTTCGCGGATACCGCTGGTGCGGTGTTCGGTATTTCACTTGTGACGGCGCTCACGCGGCGCCGGGAGTCCGTTGCGTGACCGTTGCTTCACCGTTCGCCACTTCACGCCGCAGCCATTTATGCGGTGAGCTCCGACTGGAACATGTAGGTCAGACCGTACAACTCGGCGGCTGGGTGCATCGCAATCGGTCGCTCGGCGCGATTGTCTTTCTCGATCTGCGCGATCGGGCTGGAATAATTCAGGCTAATTGTGACCCGCGTTTCTCGTCGGCTGAGGTGATCGCGACTGCAGGTCGACTTGGTGCCGAGACAGTTGTGGAAGTAGAAGGCATTGTGGCGCTGCGTCCGACAGAAATGGTGAATGCCGACCTCGCAACTGGTACAATCGAGTTGCAGATCACATCGCTGCGGATTGTTGGACCAGCGGTCACGCCGGCCATTCCGGTTGCTCGTGGTAAGGACGAAAAACTCGCCGCAGAAGAGCTGCGGCTGAAGCATCGTATTCTCGATTTGCGCCGACCAGAGCTTCAAGCGAATCTGATGCTTCGACATCGGTTGCTCCAGGTTGCACGGAGCACCATGACGGCCGGTGGATTTCTTGAAATTGAAACGCCGATTCTTACGAAGACCACGCCGGAAGGCGCGCGTGACTATCTCGTGCCGAGCCGAGTGCATCCGGGCGAGTTTTACGCGCTGCCACAGTCGCCACAGATTTATAAGCAGTTGCTGATGGTGGCGGGTTTTGATCGTTACTTCCAGATTGCGCGCTGTTTCCGCGACGAAGACTTGCGTGCAGATCGGCAGCCGGAATTTTCGCAGATCGACATCGAGTGCGCGTTCGTTAGCCAAGAAGATGTGCAGCGTGTCGTCGAGCGCGTTTTGGTGGCGCTCTGGTCCGAAGCTGGCCACGACATTGCGGTGCCGTTTCCGCGACTGCGCTGGGCAGAGGCGATGGATCGATTCGGTATCGACAAGCCGGATATGCGTTTCGGATTAGAGATTGAGAATTGGACCGCGCACATCGCAAGTGATGCTGCGGCATTCGTCACGGATGGCGTCGCCGCAGGCGGCACATTGCGTGGTATTCGCTTGGCAAATGGCGGTGCGCTGTCTCGCAAAGAGATTGACGCGCTCGCTGCGATCGCGAAATCGAGTGGGCTGGGCGGACTGCTGTGGGCGAAACGCACTGAGACGGGTTGGGATGGTCAGGGCGTAAAAGCGTTTGGCGTTGCAACATTAGACGCGATTGGCGGAAGCGTTGGCGATCTCGTTGTCGCCGGCGTGGGAGCGAGTACAACGCTGCTGCCGGCGCTGGGTCAGGTTCGCCTGGAGCTCACGCGTCGGCCGGATCAAACGCCGTTAACGCCGCACGCATTCTGTTGGATTGTTGACTTCCCGCTTTTCGAGCTGGATGCTGCGAGTGGCGAGCATTTTCCCGCGCATCACCCGTTCACGGCGCCACATCCTGATGACACGCACAAGTTGCAGAGTGCGCCGTGGGAGTGCCGCGCGATGCACTACGACGCGGTGTACAACGGAAACGAACTTGGCTCCGGGTCTATTCGCATTACTGATCCAGCCGTGCAGGAAACCATTTTTCGATTGTTGAAAGTACCTGCGGAAGAGATTCAACGTCGTTTCGGCTTTCTGCTTGACGGACTGGCATCAGGTGCTCCACCACATGGCGGATTTGCGCTCGGCTTTGACCGGATTGCAATGCTGCTCTGCGGTTCGACGTCGTTGCGCGATGTCATTGCGTTTCCGAAGACGACGGCCGCGCGCGCATTGTTCGAAGGCGCACCGAGCCCAGTCAGCGAGCGCGATCTGAGCGCACTCAATCTTGCCATTCAGCTCAAGGAACCTGCGTGAGCCCGACAACGATGATCACGAACAAAATCTCCACAGAAGGCGCCGACTTGTTGACGCTCGAGCGAGTCGTAGCGTCGCGTCACACTGATCGGTATCCCGCCCAAGGTCGTCACTAAATCGACTTGCGACGTCGTGTAGCGCGTGGGCTTGGTCGCGGTATTAACTTCGACCATCACTTCGGTCTGGCTGGAACGACCGGAGATGTCCGTCGCCGTCAAGCGAACGAGGTAGAATCCGTTGGATACTTGGGTTGGATCAAACGTGTAAAGGTTTGCATTGGCTATTGCCGTCGTGCCAGTTGCGACGGTTTGAAAGGCGTAACTACCGAGCGGCGCCAGCTCGACGATCCAGTTGTCCAGATTCGTATCCGCAATGCTGCCGGTAATGTTAGTTGTAGCAGTCAGCCGCCGACCTTGAAGGCGTGGC
>JANNWU010000163.1:0-5661 GCA_031408755.1 Gemmatimonadaceae bacterium
CATTGTTGCGCCCGGTGATGTGGTGCTGCGGATTACCGGCCCATCGCGCGCGCTGTTGCAAGCGGAACGCATTGCGCTCAACTACACGATGCATCTCTCAGGTGTGGCAACGTTGACGCGCACCTTTGTGGACGCCGTGGCCGGGACGAAGGCAAAGATCCTCGATACGCGAAAGACCACGCCCGGCTTACGCGCGCTGGAGAAGTACGCGGTCCGCTGCGGCGGCGGTCGCAATCATCGCATGGACCTCGCGTCGATGGCGATGCTCAAGGACAATCACCTTGCCGCAGTCGGCGGCGATATCGGCGCAGCTGTGGCCGCAGTGCGCGCAATTCTGCCTGACGGCATTTTGGTGGAAGTGGAAGCCGATCGGCGCGCACAGGTGGAGGCCGCGCTCGTAGCGCGCGCGGACGTGATCATGCTCGACAACATGTCGCTGGACGACGTGCGCGAGTGCGTGGCGTTGGTGGCCGGTGCGGCAATTGTGGAGGCGAGTGGTGGCGTGACGCTGGAACGGGTGCGTGCGATCGCTGAGACAGGCGTGGACTGGATCAGTGTTGGTGCGCTCACGCATTCAGCGCCGGCGCTCGATCTGGGTCTGGATTTCGCGTAGCTGCTCCGCGATGCGTCCGATCTGCGACCATGAAAGCTGTTACCTGTGTTCTCACGGTGGAGCGGCGTCAGTGCGCATCGGTCGCTGTCACCTCTGTTCTCGCGGAGGCGCGAAGGCACGGAGAAGAGCAACTGCTTTTCTAGGAACTGCAACAGCACAGATTGAGGCACCGGTGACGCAGATGAATCGAGGCGAATTCAGGTTTTGTGCCTTGCACGCAGCAACATGCAGTTGACCTGCTCTTCAAGGAATGCGGCGTATTCCTGCAGCGGCAGCGGGGAACCGCCTGACCGGCGATTTGATCCGGCGTTCCATCTGCCGCCGTACGCGGGATCGAAGCGCCGGATATCCAGGTCGTGCAGTGAGAATCCTGAAGGCGCCGCGTTGCCAAGCCGCAGTTTCATTTCAAGGCGCGACGTGTGCACTTCGTGGGGAATGGACAACAGAATGACGACGGCATCGGGCAGCAGCGGTGTGAAGTAGGCGCCGTCCAGCGACTCGTCGAGTTCCACTATGGCGATGGGCCCCTGCAAATGCACTTTGCCCTCGCGCACACAGGCCGCCGCTGCGTCACGTTTTCGATATTGTGCGTTCAAGTCAAGTTGCGCATCACCCGGCAGCGGCCGCCCTGCCTCGAGCGCTGCCAACGCAGCGAATGAAAACGCCAGGTCTCGGCGGCGGTCGAGCGACTGGAGGAGGTCGGCGATTGCATTCGGATCGCCGGTGTGATCGGCGGCAAGCGCGGCATCGCCGTAGCGATCATCGGTAGCGAGAGTTCCTGACAGGATTCCGGCGCTCAGGATGCTGTCGCAATCAGCGTGCGTCACAAAAATCGCGGTATCGTTGCTGGGCAGGCCTATGGCCCGGACCCGCTCGAGGGCCAGATTTGCGCTTGAAATGCGGCGGGCCATCGCGGCCGTTGGCGCATGGTGGTCGACGTTGACGATGCGGCCGCTGCTGTAGCCGCCGGGGACGGCGAGCCAATGTTCGGCACCCACCACGTAGCAATCGCATGCGATTATCGGTCCGTCGTGCAGGGCGAGCAAGTCGCTGGGGTCGACGTTGGGGCGTTCGGAGAGGAGGTAAATCTGACGGTGCATTGCTAGAATGTAGCTCGGCTGATTGGCGATCACCGTTGGCAGGCCCCGCGCCAAATGGGCTGTACCGCAGCGAGAGGCGTAGGCGTTGCGTGCACGTTGTAGCCGATCTCCCTCAAGACAGGTCGACATGCCTGAAGGCGAGTTTGTGAAGGACCTGCTCTTCACGCTTGAGCAAGCGTACGAAGAGGCAGCCATAGAACTAAATGAACAGTACGGCCTACTACCGCCGGGAAATCCGACAGAGGGCGCGGCTTCGTTCTTCATAGCCAGGCGCCTTGGAATCGCGATGCATGAGAGTTTGCTCGCTCTCAATGGTCGAGCTCTGAACGCAGAAGTACTGGCGGTCGTAGGCGACGAAATGAGCGCCGGCCTAGACGAGCGCGAGGTTCTTCAGTTCGCGAAACAAATGGCTTCGTTCGGCCTCGCGTCTTCGACGATGCAGGTCCTGCTCATCGGAACGGCGATCGATCGCATGAGACTCAGCGTTTATCGCGCTGGCGAATTGCTTGAGCTCATTCGCGCGACGCCGTTGGGTGAGATCGCCACTTCATACATGCGGCGCGCTACAAAACTTTTCCTCGCTGGCTTCGACGAGGAGTGCGTGATCATGTGTGCGTGTGTGGTCGAAGCGGCATACGCCGATCGGTTCGACGACGCCCTGATGCAAGCACACGGGAAGGGGCGCAAGAAAGGGGCAGGCTATAGGTTCGATGCGTGGGAGTACGAGGCGGTTGCACGTGTGCTTCACACCTTTTCTACACAGGAAGGCGAGTCTGCGGAAAGGCTTCGGAATGTCAGGAATGTACTCGTCCATACGCTACCGATTTCAGATGCTCTGCGTGCGATCGATGCACTGAAGATCTGCGCGACACTGCTGGATCGACTGTTCCCATATGTTGCCACCGGAAACGATGAGTCTACTGAATTCAACCTTGATGATTGAGTGCGCGGACTAAGGGCGAGCGCTGCGCCATGTCGGCTCAGCCCATTTGTATCGCAGGAACAGGGACGTATGCGTGTGGTATGGGAGAATCCCATCATATTGCAGCCGTCCGACTACAATCCCAGGCGAGACACCTACCTCATGCGCAAAAGCCTCAATGTGCTGCGCGGAGCGCAACCCACGATCAAGAAACGCTCGCAGCTTGTCAGGAGCAATCAGAAAATCACTCGCCCACGTGTTCGCTTCTTGTTCTTCGGCACTGTCGCTTTCGCCAAATTCAAGGAACACATTCCGCTTGTTGTGCAGCAGTACGTGTGCGGCTTCGTGAAAGAAGCTGAACCAGAGATGCCCGTCTGTTTTGTATCGCGCACTTAACTGGATCAATGCAGTGTCAGCCGACAACCATCGGGTAGCGCCAAATACATGTGATCTGGGAAGTTCCGGAACGAACACGATTGCGACTCCGACGGCTGCGCAGGAATCGGTAAGTGCAGGAACGAATACATTTGGATCGCACATGGTCAGTCGTCGCGCGCTACGAAGTACTGCAAGGAAGGCTGCCTTTTGATACGACCCTAAATCAAGCCGCGCCGCCTCGAGTTCACCTTGTCTCAACCAAGCTGACAGCGCATGCGCGTCGGATTTGAACGCCAATGCTGTTTTGTACGAGACGCTCAACGACTCGTACGTCGCCTTCCACTGCTCTTCAGACGAGACCCCAAAGTAGCCAAGTACCTCTTTTACTCTAAGTGTCGGGTCCTTCGGAAGATCGAGCCATTTGTACTTGGCCATGCGTGACAGAGGAAATTTCGCCGCCCACTCTGTCATGCGAGCGTGTCGCTCTGACTGTTCTGCTCTCGCCAACGCATTTCGGTAGGCTGCCTCACGCGCGGTCCAGAACTCAGCGGATGCGCCGAGCACGACCTCGAGTTCAACGGCAGTTTCAGAGGTAATCGCCGCCTTGCCGTTGATGATCTCATTGATCGTTTTCACGGGTCGTCCCATGCGTTGGGCGAGTTCGACCTGTGACATTGAGCGTTCGTCGAGCATTTCCCTCAGTGTCTCACCGGGCGGCGACACATCGAGGAGCGATACGTCGCGGTTATGTCGATTATTCATGGGTGTCCAGGATCTCCACAACTTCAACTGCAGTGACGGCATTCCAGTCGAGCCCACCTGACGACATCGTCGGTGGCGGTGATGCCGTTGGCCGGAAAATCAGCCGATACGGACCGTTCAGGTCGAGCGACAACTCGCCGGCGCGATCGGCTTTCAACTCGTGGCAACGACCCGGCAGGTGTCGGAATTCCGCCAGCGTTGGTGCGGCGAGCAGGTCTGCGATGCGCTGCCGCAATCGCTTCGCTTGCTCTGCGCCAAGCGCCTTACTCGCTTCCTTGAGATCGGTACATTGTCGCTCAAGCTTTCTCTTACGGTACGAAAGGTCCACAATTCGCGCTGGTTGTCGGTCAAGGACGAACTATAACCTTTAGGGTTAACAAAACCTCATATCTTTTCTAATCGCCGATTCATCGCCGAGACCGCCTCTCGCGAATTGAGCGACTCTGTTGGTGTTGGATTTATCACGCGCAGCGAACCTGAGAGCAACTCGAAAAACTACACGCTTTTCATACCAGCATGGGGTTGATTCTCATTTATTTCTGAGGGTGTTCGATGTGTGTTACGCGCTGTAAGTCGTTATTTTTGAGTTGCTTAACTATTTCGGCTCACTTAGACCTTGGTGCCTGCAGACGTCGTGCTGGTGCGCAACGAGGCGTCGATTGGATCAGCATCGGAGCGCTCACTCACTCGGCACCGGCGCTTGATTTGGGATTGGATTTCTCGATGGCGTGAGCGGAGGGGGCATTCCTACGGAACTGCTGTAGCGAACCCAACCGTGACCACTAACCCGCACAGTCGTCTGCTATCGATGGTGCGAGGGCTTTCGCCCGCGGCCCGCGCAATGACGCGCGCGCCAGCACCGGTTCCGTCGCCCCGCTTCCAATGCGCCGCACGCTCCTGACCCTCGCCGCAGCCGTGAGCTGCCTCGTCGCTCGCCCGCTCATCGCACAAAATCTGGTCTCGAATGGCAGTTTCGAGACGCCCGTACTTGGCTCGACGACCTCCTTCGCGAGCTATGGGCTCGGCTCCACGCTTGGCGCTTGGACTGTGAGCGGAGGATCAGTCGATCTCATCCGCACTTACTGGCAGGCGGCCGACGGCTCGCAAAGCATCGATCTGAATGGTGGCTCGCAGGGCACGCTCTCGCAGACAATCGGCACGATTCTCGACCGTCACTACACCTTGTCGTTCTCGCTCGCGGGCAACCCCGACAACGCGCAGAACAAAGTGTTGCGCGTGTGGTGGGGAACGCAGGACCTTGGTCTCGTGACGTTCATCCAGGGCAGCAACACCAGAACCAGCATGGGTTGGCAGACGATCACGTTTGCAGGTCTCGTTGCCGCTGGTCCCTCAACCGCGCTCCGCTTCCAAGGCGTGAGTGCCGGTGCGTGGGGCGCAGCGCTCGACAACATCGTGCTCACCGCGAACGTGGTGCCGGAACCGTCCACGGCAATGCTTCTCGCAACGGGTTTGGCTGGCGTAGCGATCGTCGCACGCCGCCGTCGCTCGGCGTAAGTTCGCGCACACGCCAGCGTGTCTGCTTCGACGCGCAGCTACTATCGCAACACCTTTGCGCAAATGTGTAGCTGACGCGTCGCTTCACGAAGATGCACATCGAATCTTTCGCAGGGCGGTCTCACGATACTGGTGATGCCGCCCTGCAAACTTTTTACGAGCTTACCCTGCCACATCCGCGTGATCCGGCATGCGCATTGGTACCTGGGCTTCGCGTCGCTCATCAAGCGCTACTTCGAGCACCGAATCTGGTACGAACGCACCACCCGCTTGTCGTAAATCCTCCGCAATCGCTCGACGAGTTGCGTCCTGCGGGCTCTGTAAATTCTCGCGCTGCTCTTTAAAACGCCGACCACTCTGCACACAGAACA
>JANNWU010000164.1:0-24278 GCA_031408755.1 Gemmatimonadaceae bacterium
GCGGCGAAGCGCAGGCGTTCATTGAGCGCAGTGAGGATCCACCGGCGGAAATGGAGCAAGAGCTCGATTCGCTGTTGCATAGCGTCGAGACGAATGCCGCGTATCAGCGTGCGATTGTTGCGCAAACGAACTTTGACAAGCTGATGATGCGCGTGAATGAGTGGATCACCGAAGGCATTCGTACAGGTGCCGTGAGCAAAATCATCTCGCTGTCATGATGAATGCGGCTACGCGCGGGCGACTGATCGTGCTGGAGGGCGGTGACGGCGTTGGGAAGACAACGCAGTTGCCGCTGATTGCCGATGCGTTGCGCGCGCGTGGTCACGTTGTGCATACGATACGTGAACCTGGGCATACCGGGGTCGGTTTAGCGGTGCGCGCGTTGGTCTTGGATACAGCGTCGCAGATTAGTGCGCCAACTGAGGCGCTGCTTTTTCTTGCGGCGCGTGCGCAGGTAGTGTCGGAAGTGATTGCGCCAGCGCTTGCTGCCGGTGAGTGGGTGGTGGCAGATCGCTTCTTTGTGTCAACATACGCCTATCAAATTGCTGGCCACGGGTTGGATGATTCGCAGGTGCGCTCGGCAAACGCATTAGCGACCGGTGGGATAATTCCGGATCTCACGGTGCTGCTCACACTATCAGCGTCAAATGCCGCGAGCCGGCGTGCGGCGCGCGGTCAGGCCGATCGACTGGAACGATTTGGCGTCGAGTTTGACGCGCGTGTTGATCGTGCGTACTCGGACGCGGCACTCGCGAGCTGGCAGTCGCGTCATCCTGAGTGCGGGACGATTATTGCCGTTGACGCGGACGGCGCGATTGATGTTGTCACAGCGCGACTTCTCGCCTGCATTGCAGAACAGGTTCGCTCCAACGCGGTGGTCACGATATGAACAAGGCGCGCAGTCTCACGGTCGCCGCTGTCCTCGGCCTCTCAATGGCGTCGGGTGGTTGGCTTGTTGGTCGCTCGCTTCGCAAAGACGCGCCGGCTGCGGTTGACGGACGCCGGCTGTTTCAGCAGGTCATGCAGATGGTGCAAGATCGCTTTGTCGATTCGCTGCCGGCCGACTCGCTCTGGAAAGAGGCGATGCTGGGCATGGTGAACGAATTGGATGATCCGCATTCGGTGTTTTTGGTTGCGGATCGATTGAAGCGTTTCCGTGAGCAGACCACTGGTCAGTACGCAGGTTTAGGTCTGCGTATGGATGTGCGCGATGGCTGGATCACAGTGATTGCGCCGCTGCCAGGATCACCGGCGGAGCAGGCGGGGTTGCAGACGGGCGATCGCATCACGCGGATCGACACGATGGATACGAAAGGGCTGACGTCGGAAGAAGCGTTATTGAAGCTGCGCGGCGAAGCCGGAACGCGCGTGCGGCTGACGGTTGAGCGGCTAGGTGTGGATGGACGGCTGACGTTTGTGGTGACGCGTCGCGTGATTCAAGTGCACGCTGTGCAACGCGTCTCAATGCTGCCAACAAATGTTGGATATCTGGATGTGAGTGTCTTTAGTGATTCAACGGCCGAAGAAGTCGCGGCAGGCGTTGATTCATTGTTGCGCATGGGCATGAAATCGCTGGTGCTCGATCTGCGCGGAAACCCAGGCGGATTAGTGGATCAGGGTGCGGCGGTTTCTGATCTCTTTCTTGATCCGGGCCAGGAGATTGTAACATTGCGCGGTCGGACAGCGGAATCGAATCGGACATTTACCGATAAGCGCGCGCAGCGCTGGCCCACGTTGCCCATCGTTGTGCTAGTCGATCGCGGCAGCGCGAGCGCTGCGGAGATTGTTGCTGGCGCGCTACAAGACCACGATCGCGCGGTGGTTGTTGGCTCAACGACGTATGGCAAAGGCAGCGCGCAGAGTGTGTTCGACGCGGGTACGACGGGAGCGTTGAAACTCACGACGTCGCTCTGGTTTACTCCGGCGGGCCGGAGCATTTCTATTCGTCGTCGCGCCACGGATGAAGACGAGTTACCGCGCACGCGTCGGGCCACTGCGGACACGCTGAACAATGAAGCAGATTCCGTGATTGCGACACGTCAGCCGTTTAAAACCGATAAAGGCCGCGTTGTGTATGGCGGGGGTGGTATCACGCCTGATGTGTTTGCGCGCGACACGACGGCGCTGCAGCAGGGGGCTGCGTTGCAAACCTCGCTCGGTCGCGATGTCCCACTGTTCCGCGATGCACTGACGGCGCTGGCGTTGAGTCTTAAATCAAGCGCAACACTTTCCAGTGCCGCGTTTGTCGTGACGCCGGCGATGCGCGCAGAATTGTTGGCGGGAGTGCGCACGCGCGGCGCCACCGTATCGGATTCAGTATTCGAAATCAACGCGGGCGTCGTGAACCGACTGATTGGCTACGAGGCTTCACGATACGTTTTTGGGCGTGACGCAGAGTTTGTGCGCCGCACAGCAGATGATCCGGTGATGCAGCGTGCGATGATGCTGTTGCGTGATGCGCCGGGACGTGATGCGTTGCTTGTGCGGGCCAGCGCTGAACACCCCAGTAAGGTTGGCGGGCGGTCGTGACAAGTGCCCTAGCTGCGCTGGAACCTGTGGTGCTGGTTGGCGCAGGGCGTGCTGGACGTGCATTGGCGGCGGCAGCGCGCGCGGCGGGCTTGGCGCATGCGCTGGTGGATCGCGCGGCGATCGTGGAGCAGCATGGACCACCAGTGTTCCTTGAACGCAGTGATGCGGTGCAGGGCGCTGCGCTGGTGCTCCTCGCAGTTCGAGACGGTCAGCTTGATGTTGCGATCGATGAACTCCGAGTGCGCGATCGCATTGCAGCTCACACGGTGGTGTTACAGGTAAGTGGCAGCGCAGAACCAGCAGCACGCGAGCGCATCACCGCGATGGGTGTGCACTACGGCACGTTTCACCCGCTCTTGCCGCTGATAGATCCTTCGCTCGCGTCGTTCCGGCTACAGGGTTCTGTGATCGGGATTGAGGGCGATGAGATCGCGCACGAGGCGGCGGTTCGGCTTGCGACGCGGCTCGGCGCAACAACGATTGAAATTCCGCGCGGTGAGCGTGCGGCGTACCACGCGGCAGCGGTGATGGCCAGCAATTTTCCGGTCACATTGGCTGCGTTAGCAGAAGGATTGCTGTCACGCATTGGTGTCGACAGCGTGGCCGCGCATCGCGCCGTGCGATCACTGATGGCGGCAAGCGTTGAGAATCTCGCCGCCGCCCCGCGTGCGCTTGATGCATTGACCGGCCCGATTGCGCGCGCCGATGTCGCAACGGTGCGCGCGCATACAACGGCGTTACATGGTACGCGTCCCTACCACGATGTGTATGAAGTCGTGTCGCGAGCGACGCTGGCGTTAATGCGCGAGCGTGGTGACGATGCGCAGATGGTGAATGCGATGGAAGTTGCCTTGGACGCTGACGGCTTGCGCTAATCTTCTGCGGAGGTTGGAAATGATCCACCGTGATGCGTTGCTGCGTGCCATTTCTTTTCTGCTGCTGCTGTGTGTCAGTCCGAGTGTGCTTTACGCACAGCCAACGCTGTAGAGAACGCAAAATGTGATTCTTGTAATGACGGATGGACTGCGTTGGCAGGAGGTTTTTGCCGGCGCAGACTCATCGCTCATGAGTCGGAGTGCTGGACTGGTGAATGATACCGCTTCATTGCGCCGCGATTTCTGGCGCACGTCAAATGTCGAAAGACGTGCGGCATTGCTCCCATTTTTCTGGAGCACGATAGCGACGCAGGGGCAGATTTTTGGTGATTCGCTGAATGGTAGCGACGCAATGATCACCAACCCACTCAAATTTTCTTATCCCGGTTATAGCGAGACATTCACTGGGCACGTTGACCCACGTATCGACAGCAACGCGCACCCCGCGAATGAAAATGTCACTGTATTTGAATGGTTGAATGCCAAGCCAGCGATGCGCGGTAAAGTTGCGGCATTCGCAACGTGGGATGCGTTTACGCGCATCATCAATGCCAAGCGCAGCGGCGTTCCGGTTTTCGATGGTTGGGAGCGCGGCGCATCTACCGGTACTGGGACAGCGCGCGACGCTGTGCCGCTCACGCACGCCGCTGCGATTCCTTCGTGCGTATTCAGGCGCACGCCAGCGCTGCGCCCCGGCGACTGAACCACCGCGCTCGCCTGTCTCGTTCGCGGCCGACACCAGTCGCGCGATGCGGTCACGCCGCATGGATGCGCTACCCCGTCAGGCGCGCCTATAACGTCAGTCGTCGGGGAAATTCGGCGGCGTGCGAAATTGACGGCCGCACTTTTTCACCCGAATTCGTCACGCCAGCGTCAGTCGTAACTGCGCTCAGAGTGATCGTAAACCTGCATCATTGAGAATTTCTAATGACGCAGGACAACGGTGCGTCTTGCGTGCTCGTGTGCGCGCCGTCGTGCAGGCTGAATGACGCGTCGCTGACGCTCGCAGTTGACGCGTTCAGGTCGCGGTCCGACCTTCTTGAAAGGCCCCTCGAAGTCCTGTGGTGGCCAGAGCGGGGCGTTGCGCTCCGAATGCATCTTGAGACTGGAGGGTCACTTGACCAACACGAAGCAGTTGCTGTCATGCGTTGCTGCCGTTATGTGGATCGCCGTCGGAGTCGTTGGCTGTTCGGATCGTGCACAGGCGCCCACGGCTGCGGAAACCGTGGTATTGAGTGCCGCAGACATCGACGCCATTGCGGCCGCCGCCGGAGCCATGCACAACGAAGAGCTACGCGAGATCACGCTGCACGCACAGTCTGGTCCAGCACTGCTGGCGGCGCATGACGTATACCTCGAGCGCGCGAGCAGGCAAACCACTTGGGCCGACAGGATTCTTGCACAGGCGTATATGACGAATCGCCCGGGTGTCGAGGCTGCAAACGCGCCAGAGGTCTCGCTTCTGATCGTGCCGCCAGAGGATCTGCCACCGGTCGAGGGGCTCGATCCCAATTACTCGACGGCGGTGAATTTGATGATTCAGGCCGCGCAATACTTTGGTGAGCGCGCTGCCTCGGGTGATACACTCGACTGGCCAGCAGTGCGGCTTTATCTCAAGCGGAGAGCGGCGCGACTTCCGCGAGACTACAACCTGCTCGTGTCCACGTACTTGTCCGTGCAAGACTCGTCGACCGCGTTCTGGCGGGACAATGTGTCGCGCGTGCTTGACTCGCTCGGTGTTGGTACGCTCGGTGCAAGCGCGGTGAGTTCGGGGTCGCGAACAGTCGGCACGTTCGGCGGAGCGGTGCGCCCGTCCAGGTGGGCGCCCTTCGACTGGACTGCCCACAATGCTCTGATTGCCGCTGCGTTCGCAAATGACGGAGGCGGTACTGGCGGCGGGCCGGGCAAGCCGCCGAGATTCCCCACGCTCGGGTCTGCGGCGTCCGACCTAGGTCGCTCTGACGCGGCAGGCGTGATCAATTTCGGTATCGCCGGAATTGTTGCGTGCATGACGACACCGCTCACCGCACCGAAATGTATTGCGGTCGGAACCGCGGGCGGCGCGGCAGGTGGATCAGCGAACCGAGCAATCGAAGTGTCGTCGTTCCGGTGTACGTTTGAGTGGTACAACTATCCTGCCCAGTGTCCAAATGGACCTCGTTATGGCGGATAGTCCCTCGTCACAGGTTGACACCATGAGCGACATGCTACGGATGCAGCCAAGCAACAGGGCCGCGGAACTCCTCGTTGCGGTGTCTGGGCCGCTCGGGGCGTTCGGTGCCACACTCGGTGCGGCGCTGCTGCTTCGCCAACGCGTGTCAGTCCCTGAAATGCTTGGCGCAACGCGCGCGACACTGGTGTTCCTCGCGTGCGTGTACGTCATCGCTCTCGTGTTTTTGAGAGGGGAGCGTGGCATCTGGAGTCGTGCAAGTCTTCGCCCGATGATACTCGCCGGGGTGCTTGGGCTCCTCACCACGATTGCGGCACGAATGCGAGACACCGTGTCGACCGCGGATGTCGTGATTGCGCTTACGGTGTCGGTTGTTGTCTTCGGCGCGCTGTACGCGCGTTCCCCGCGCTATCGCAGCATGCTGACCGGGGAGGAAGCGAAGAGATAGGAAGTCAGGACGCGCGGCGGCCCTCCGATTGCCGACATCGGGTGCGGGACGCCGCGTGGTTCGACGCTAGATCGGCGCTTGCTCCTCGCGTCGTCAATCGAAGGCGCGCCGGAGGAGGCGGGCTTCGGTGCGTGGTTATTGCGTCGCACGCCTCGCGTCAGCTTCCTCGCACGGTGCGCAATCGCCGAGACTGTCGTCGCGTACTGATGTCAACGGACTTAGGGTGCGGGTTGTGCCAGAAGAGTTTCGAGTCGTCCGTAGAACACTTCACGGACGCGGTAACGGTGCACTGAACGCGCTGTTCGCCTCCACCACGCGCCTTTCCGGACAACAACTGGGATGCGCTCATGCACCACGCGATGCTCGATTACATGCACGTGCGCAAACCCCGCGTCATGTTTATTGGGTACGGTGAAACCGACGAGTGGGCGCACAGCGGTCGCTATGACATGTACCTCCGCTCGGCAAAACAGGTTGACGCTTTCCTGCGCGAACTCTGGTCGCGCGTGCAAGCGGATTCGCAGTACCGTGATAGAACGACACTGATCGTGACCACGGATCATGGCCGCGGCTACGGTGCCGCGTGGCGCGATCACTGAGGGCCGCAGGACGCTGCCCGCGCTCAGGGCCAAGCGCGCCGCGCTGACGGGGCGATGCGTAGTGGTGGAGCCAATTTTTGCGGCGGGCTTTGCCTCTACATGTTCCCTCTCGCTGTGCACAGCGCGACATTCAAGGCGGCACGCTGCGGTGGCCCGCTGAGATGGCACCGGCATCTTTCTGTAGACTCTGAATCCTTCCGATATCACATGCGACACATTGCCCTGTTTGCATTCGCGATTGCCTTGAGCACTACTGCCGAAGCGTCACCGACGCGCATGGTTCCTGGCGATGAAATTGTTGGACGTTGGGATCTCGTGGTGCAGAGCGGTGACACCGTCTATCCCTCTTGGCTTGAAGTTCGACGGTCTGGATTTCGCGCACTGGTGGGCAGCTTTGTCTCTCGTTCTGGCAGCGCTCGACCGGTGTCGAACATTGCGATTACAAACAACACGCTTCGTTTTTCGCTGCCGCCGCAGTGGGAACGAGGCGAACAGGATCTCGTGATCGAAGGAACGTTCACGACGGACAAGATGACCGGCTGGATGACAGACGCGCTGGGCGCCAGACAGACGTGGACAGCGACGCGTGCACCAAGTCTCGTTCGCGCCGCGGCGCCAGTGTGGGGCCGACCGATTGCCATTTTTAATGGCACCGATCTGACCGGGTGGACGCCGTCTGATCCGAACAATCAGTGGCAAGTGATTAGTGGCGTACTCACGAACACGCGAAGCGGCGCAAATCTTATTACCCAGCGCAAGTTCACCGACTTTAAATTGCACGTGGAGTTTCGCGTGCCGGCGAAGGGCAATAGCGGTATCTATTTGCGCGGTCGCCATGAAGTGCAAATTGAGGATAGCAAAGGGATGGCACCCGGCAGTCTGAATGCCGGTGGTTTGTATGGCTTTCTGACACCGAATGAGAATGCCGCGCTGGCACCAGGTGAGTGGCAAACGTATGACATCACACTCGTCGGGCGTATGATCACGGTGGTCTTGAACGGGAAGACGGTTATTAGCCAACAGGTGATTCCTGGCATCACCGGTGGCGCGCTCGATAGTGACGAAGGCGCACCCGGCCCGCTGATGTTGCAGGGAGATCACACTTCTGTTGAGTACCGGCGCATCGTACTGACGCCCGTGCGCTAGGCGCCACAAAGTCAACGGCCGCACGCCGTACTATTCAAAGGGGGCGTGAGGAGATGTTTTTGCTGCGGTGTTGTGCTGCGCTGTGCGTACTTGCGTCTCTGTTCACGACGCTACATCTACGCGGCCAAAGTGCGCTGACCTCGGACGTTCGACAAAACATCGCCTTTACGACCACTGAGGGCACGTGGATCTCGTTAGATGTTTCGCGCGATGGTGGCTCGATTGTATTCGAAATTCTCGGTGATCTGTATACGATTCCGAGCGCTGGCGGTATTGCGTCCATAATCGTGTCCGGCACTGATTTCGCAAGCCAGCCGCGGTACTCGCCAGATGGTGCATCGCTATTGTACGTCTCGGATCGAAGTGGCTCCGACAATTTGTGGATTGCATCTGCTGACGGAAGCGCGCCGAAGCAGTTGACGAAGCAATCGCGCGTCATGATGACATCGCCAAGTTGGAGCGCCGACGGCACACGGGCGTATGTGACGTTGATCACGATTGCATACCCGTCATCTGCCGAGATCTGGGAGTTTGACGCGCGCACCGGCGATGGGAAGCGCATCGTTGAGAACATGAATGGGCTCGCGTCGCAGTTGGTATCCGAGCCCGCTCCCGGTCCGTACGGCGCGACGGCTTCGGCAGACGGTCGTTGGGTGTACTTCGCATCTGTCACGCCGCGCGCTTATGGAGTGCGTACAGGCTCCACAAGCCGCATTCTTCGTTACGACAGGCAATCGGGGAAGGCGGAGCCGGTGTCATTGGAAGGCACAAATCCAATGCGCCCGCTACTCTCGCCAGACGGATCCATGTTGGCGTACGGTGCGGAGTTTCAAGGTAAAACGGGCTTGCGGGTGCGGCGATTGCTTGACGGCGTTGAGCGTTGGTTGCGCTTTCCGTTGCAACGAAACGCCCTTGAGTCGCACGCCACGCGCGATTTGTTGCCGGCGTACGCATTCTCGCCTGATGGTGCGGCAGTAATCGTGTCGTACGATGGTGGCATCCACCGCGTTGATGTCGCGTCGGGTCGCACGGTAGCAGTGCCATTCGAGGTGCGCGTTGCGTTGGATGTGCGCGCGCCGCTGCATGTAAAGCAAGCGATATCGCAAGGTCCAGTGCGTGCACGCATGATTCAGTCGCCGCATCAATCGGCAGACGGTAGAATCACATTTAGTGGCTTGACGCGTGTGTACGTCACCGATCGCGAAGGCAAAGCACCGCGACGACTGACGACAACCGTTCATCCGCGTGAATACTCACCTGTATTCTCGCGCGACGGCAAGCGAATCGCGTATGTGACGTGGGACGCGCGCGGCGGTCACCTCTGGACGGTGTTGGCCAGTGGAAGCACCGCACCGGTGAGACTCACGAGCGAGCCGGCGTTCTACGGTGAACCGGCATGGAGCGCCGATGGTTCGCAGATAGTCATGTTGCGCGCACCAACGAATTCCGCTCGCATGCAACCGCAGGCCATTCCGTCAGATGCGGAACTTGTCAGAGTATCCAGCAGCGGTGGTGAAGTCACGCGCATTGCGAGTGCGTCAGGTCTTCGTCGCCCGCATTTTACCCGCGACACATCTCGCGTCTTTGCATACAGTAGTGCGACTGGGCTCGTGTCGATGCGGTTGGATGGAAGTGATCAACGTGTGGAGCTTGTGCTCTCTCAACCGGCGGTGGCAAGTAGTGCGCAACTCAGCCCGGACGGCGCGTTTGTCGCGTTGCGAGTTGGCACCACGATTCGACGCGCAGCGGTTTCCCCGCGCAGTGACAGTGGACCCTTCGCGCTTGATCTCTCGAAGGCAACTGTTGAGACGATCTCGAGTGACGCTCCCGAATCTTTTGCGTGGTCGGCGGACGGCGAGTCGCTGACGTGGACAACGGGGCGAATGCTACACCGCGCTCGCAAGTGGTCAACTCCTGCACAGTTGCGTGCAGAGGATTCGACGGAACTTGTCGTCGACGTCGCGCGTGCGACGCCAACTGGTGCCATCGTGCTGCACGATGTTCGCGCCATCACCATGCGCGGGAACGACGTGATTGAGCACGCGGATATCGTCGTCGTGAACAATCGCATCGCTGCGATTGGCAGCACAGGCACGGTGCCACTGCCGCCAAATGCCCGCGTACTCAATTTGGCTGGCCGCACCGTCATTCCTGGACTAATTGACGTACATGCGCATTGGGGAGTGTTTCCCGACGTCGTTCGTCCAGATGCGACAGCGCCGCTCGCGAATCTTGCGTATGGCGTCACAGCAGTACGCGACCCGCAAGCAGTGCCTGAAATCTTTACGTATGCAGATCTTGCCGATGCTGGCGAAATGCCAAGCCCGCGAATTTTTTCAACTGGGCCGGGTGTGTTTGCCGATTTGAATCTGTCGTCGTTGGCGCAGACGCGCGACGTTCTTCGCCGATATCGCGAGCGTTACAGAACGCATCTACTCAAGTCGTACTACGTTGGAAATCGGCAACAGCGACAGTGGGTGGTGCAGGCAAGTGCCGAGCTGGGTTTGATGCCCACGACTGAAGGTGCATCCGATACGCGCACCGATTTGACGCACGCATTGGACGGCTTCAGCGGTAACGAGCACGCGCTACCCGATGCACCGCTCTATCGCGATGTGGTACAACTTTTTGCGCAGAGTGGCATTGCGTACACTCCAACTTTGCTCGTTGCGTTTGGAGGTGCATTCCCGATCTATCGAATGCTCGCGGATGAGAATCCATCCTCAGATCCGAAGTTGCGCCGCTTCTTCGCCGCGGAAGAGTTGTACCAGCGAACTGCGACGCGATTGCTTTGGACTCGACCGGAGGACACGCGCTTCGTTGATCAAGCGGCTGATGCGACCGCGATTCTCCGCGCCAATGGGTTGGTCGCTTTAGGAGGTCACGGCGAAATGCAGGGACTGCAGAATCACTGGGAAATGCGCCTGTTGGCCGGTGGTGGTATGACGCCGCACGAAGCACTGCGCGTCGCGACGCTCAACGGCGCGATAACGCTTGGCCTTGAAAGTGAAATTGGAAGCATCGAAGTTGGAAAGCTCGCAGACCTCGTCGTGCTGCGCGACAATCCACTGCGCGACATACGCGCGACGACTTCTATCCAGTACGTGATGCAAAACGGGTTCGCGTATGATGGCGAAACGTTGGACCGAATCTGGCCCGACTCGGCCGCACTGACCACGCCATGGTGGCGTCAACCCGACGCGCCGAATGTGAGTGGCACAATCGCTTTGGATGCGGGTCGAGTGGACGCAGTTGTGCGAGCGCAGATGTCGCAACAGAAAATTCTTGGCGTTGCCATTGCGATTACGCAGGCGGGACGCACGCTGCTATCGAAAGGCTACGGTGTCGCGAATCTTGAGCACAACGTCGCTGTCACGGACGAGACGATGTTTCAGTCAGGGTCGCTAGGAAAACAGTTTACTGCTGCGGGGGTAATGGCGTTGGTTGAGGATTCGAAAGTGGCACTCGACGCCTCAATTCGTTCCTATCTCCCCAACGCTCCTGAAACGTGGCAGTCAATTACCGTCCGGCATTTGCTAAGCCATACCTCTGGAATTCCTGATTACACAGGCGCTGCATTCGATTATCAGAAGAATTACACTGAGGACGAGCTTCTCCGCTTGGCGTACGCTCTACCGCTTGAGTTCTCGGCCGGTGAACGTTGGAACTACTCGAACACTGGCTACGTGATACTTGGCGCGCTCATGACGAAGATCACGGGCGCACCGTATTGGGAGTTTCTGCGCAAACGAATTTTTGATCCGGCACACATGCCCACTATTCGAGTCATTTCCGAATCAGATATTGTGCCGCACCGCGCGTCGGGATATGAGCCTTCCGATTCTGGCTGGAAACATCAACGGTGGGTGGCGCCGAAACTCAACACGACAGCAGATGGGTCGATGCTACTCAGTGCACGCGACCTCGTTGCGTGGAGCGAAGCAGTGCGTTCGCGCAGTGTCGTGAGCGCAGAGAGTTGGCGGCAGATGTTGTCACCGGTCGTACTAAACAGTGGCAAGCCGTATCCGTATGGGTTTGGCTGGTTTATCGATTCGCTCGCCGGTGCGCCCGTGTATCAGCACGGCGGTTCATGGCAGGGATTTCGAACGCAACTCTATCGGTACGAACAGTCAGATCTGACAATATCTGTACTTACCAATCTTGGGACGGCCAACCCGCAGATTATCGCCACCGACATCGCTGCCGCGATTGATGCGCGACTTGTGATGCCTGACTTACCCGGTGTCCCATTACCTGACGCAGATCCCGCTGTGACTGAGAGAGTTCGCGCGCTGCTTGCCCGGGTGGCGAGAGGCGAACTTGTACAATCAGAATTTGCCTTTGTGCGACAGTCGGTGTTTCCGAGAATGAAGGTCTTCCTTGAGCGCGCGTTGAAAGATGCAGGCGTGCTGAATCGGCTGGAATTGTATCGGCGAACGGTTGCGGGTGATGACACGGTGTACATCTATCGCGCATACAGCGGCGCACGCACGTTTCGCGTGACAGTCTCTTACGGACCCAGCGCTGGCCTAACAGGACTTATGGTTCGGCCTGAGTAACAGGAGGGGACACGCGCGTACACGGCTGCAACTGCGTCGCGCTGCCGAAATGTGCGGGGAGGTGAACCATTCCTTCGCAGCGTTTGTCAGAGCCTGTAGCTGCCCACCATCGAGGCTCCCGCAAATGTTCGTTCGTACACTTTTCTTGTCATTCGCACTCTTCGTCTCCCTCACGCGAGACGGGCATGCACAGGCCCCAACTGATGTAATTCGCGGGCGAGTGACGAATGATTCGGCGAAGGCTGTTGCGATGGCGACGGTATTTGTGACACGCGGTCCGGATCGCGCATTTATGCAGACCACCACCGACGCCGACGGCAAGTACACCGTTGTGTTCGAGAACGGCACGGGTGACTACCTCGTCGCCGTCTCTGCTGTCGGTCTGCGTTCAGTTCGCCGGCGTGTGCAGCGGCAGAATTCCGAGAGAGAGCTGGTCGCAGATTTTGTGCTCGCTATTGACGTTTCGACACTCGCCGCCGTCAAAGTGACTGCGCAGAAGCCTGCGCGTGCGAGCAACGCCACTAGTCCATACACGCCGGAGACGGGCGCATCTGAACGGTGGAGCGACGGTGTGAATGGGCAGCTCTCTCCGTCGCAGATCGGCAATCTTGCTGGCATCGCTGGTAACACGCCAGGTGTCACGCTCGGCGCGAACGGTCCATCGATTCTCGGTAGTGGCGCCGAATCGAATTTGACCACGCTGAATGGTCTCGCGTTTTCTGGTGGCACTCTGCCGCGCGCGGCGCGTGTTGATACGCGAGTAACGGGCGCCACATTCGACCCAGTGCGCGGTGGTTTCTCAGGCGCCAACATCGACGTACGGCTGAGCGCCGGCGATAGGAACTTCCAGCAGCGTAACGCCTTTGTCACGCTCGACGCACCGGCATTGCAAGCCACTGATGTGGTTGGACGAGCACTTGGCGCACGCAGCGAATCATATCGTGGCAGCGTCGGTGCCGATGGTGAACTGATTCGGCAAACGCTGACATATAATGTCGCGCTCGATGTGACGCGCGAATCGAGCAACCCGGCCACGTTGCTTGCTGGCGGGAGCAATGCGCTGCTCGCGGCTGGTGTCTCTGCAGATTCGGCGGCGCGACTTTCCGCACTTGCTGCTGGCTTCGGAATTCCTCTCGCGGGGCAGGGAGTACCAGCGAATCGCGAGCGTACGGGAGTTACGTGGCTGGGTCGCTTGGATGACATCCGCGACTCGTTGAATCAGCGACAGATCACCACCTTCGCGAGCACGTCACGACAGGGCGCAATTGGATTTGGACCGTTGTCTGCGCCATCGGCTGGCGCTGAACGCGACGAGCGCGTGTTGAACGGTCAGTTCCAAATGGTCAACTTTGTTGGCGATGGTCGACGCGTACTGAATCAGACGCGACTCAGCGCGACGCAGATTCGTTCGTCGAGCAATCCGTATCTTGCACTGCCTGCGGCAACGGTTCTCGTGCGTTCAGCGACAGACTTGGTTGCTGGGATTACGGCGTTGTCACTCGGTGGGAACTCATCACTTTTGAGTCGTGAGACATCGTGGAATGCTGAAGCAAGCAATCTGACAGTGTGGAACGTACGTGGCAGAACGCACACGTTCAAAGCATTTGCGTGGATGCGCGGCGATGGACTCAGCCAAGATGGTGGTGCAGATGTGCTCGGGCGCTACACTTTCAATTCCATTGACGATTTTGCGCAGCGCAAACCCGCGAGCTTCTCGCGTACGCTGCAGCAGCCTACACGTGATGGCACAGTCTGGAACGCCGCCGGAGCAGTCGCGCATCAGTGGTCGCCAACGCGATACTTCAGCGTGTTGTACGGCGCGCGCATTGAAGGAAATGGATTCGCAGCGTCACCATCAACAAATCCCGCGCTCGAGTCTGCACTTGGTGTCCAGACAGGGCGTGCGCCTACGACGCTGCACGTAAGTCCGCGGGTTGGGTTTAGTTACTCATACAGTCGGAGTAAGAACAACGGCAATGGAACCGCACAGACAAGCACCGGGACGTTCTATCGCACGGCTACCGGTGTAATTCGTGGCGGCATTGGTGAGTTTCGCGATCTACTCCGACCCGGGCTGCTCGCCGATGCATCCTCGCGCACCGGACTGCCCGGTAGCACGCTTGTGCTCGCGTGCACTGGTACTGCCGTGCCGATTCCAGATTGGTCGCAGTTCGTAAACGATAACGAGAGTATTCCGAGGCAGTGCATCGATGGCAGCGGCGTGCTTTCGGATGCTTCACCACCGGCGACGATTATTGACGCCAAGTATCGGGTGCCGCGGTCATGGCGCGCATCGCTCGACTGGGTGACAAACTTTGATTGGTTGCACGTGAAGTGGGTGAATCTTGCGAGCTACGATCTGTCGCAACCGGGAACTCGTGATGCGAATTTCTCAGGGACGCAGCGTTTTGCGTTGGCGGCCGAGGGGAATCGTCCGATGTACGTGTCAACCAACGCCATTGATCCGGCGAGCGGCGCCGTCTCTGCCGTCGAGTCGCGCCGATCAAGCCAGTTCGGGCGAGTTGGTGAGCGCACCAGCGAGCTACGCGCGTACGGTGGGCAGAGCACAATTACACTCTCGCCGGATCCGTTTCGCATTGGTCGCGTGCGTGGAAGGCCGTACGTCTCGGCGTCATACACTCTGCAATCCACTCGCCGCGAGTTCATTGGGTTTGATGGTGCAGCGTTTGGCGATCCGCGGCTGCGCGAGTGGGCTCCTGGCCCTAATGATGCGCGACACATGATGGTGTTGCAGGCTGGCGTGAGCCCAGGAAAGATCGGGACAATCACGATGTTCGCTCGCGTGCAATCTGGTCTGCCGTTCACACCGATCGTGCAGGGCGACATAAACGGTGACGGGCGATCTGGTGATCGTGCGTTTGTCCCATCGTCGTCTGATGCCACTACAAGTGAGGCGCTCGCGGCGCAGTTGCAATCGTTGCTCGCATCCGGTTCGAGCACTGCGCGCTCGTGCATTAACGCGTTTGCCGGGCGCATCGCGTCGCGCAACGGCTGCCGAGGCCAGGCTACCGCAACGCTTAACATGCAGTTCCGTCCACGGTTACCAAAGCAGTTTGCACGTGTTCAGGCGGCGCTGTTCTTCGAGAATGTGTTAGGTGGTGTTGATCAAGCGCTGCATGGCTCGCGCAATCTTCGCGGCTGGGGCGGCGCGGCGTACGCGGATCCGATTCTCTTGGTGCCGCGCGGCTTTGATGTCGCGAACCGTGCGTTTCGCTACGATCTCAATCCTCGATTCGCCGAAACGCGACCGTCGCGAACAACGCTGCGGAATCCGTTTCGTGTCACACTCGATTTTTCATTTCGACTCTCGACAGACTACGCGGTCCAGAGCCTCCGCCAAGCACTTGAGCCAGTCCGTGTGGCGCGGCGTTGGGAACCGCGCTCGGCGGACTCGATCGCTGCATTTTATGTTCGCCGACATTCAAACTTGTATACCTCGATCCTCGCGCAGAGCGACTCACTTTTTCTGACGACCGAGCAGCAGGCGAATCTCAAACGCGCAGAAGGTGAGTTCGCTGTTCGCGTGAACGCCACGTACGCGGAATTGGCCGGCTATCTCGCGCAGTTTGCAGATCGAGTGCCAACCAAAGCGGCTGTCGACAGTGCAACCGCGACGGACAAGATTCACTGGCGACATTTTTGGCAGCAGCCAGAAGTTGCGGCGGCGATGCTCACGCCTGCGCAGCGCGAGTTGCTTTCGCTCCTGCGCGACTTGCTCGGCGTGACGCAGAAGAATCGCGAGGGATCGCAGTACTACTTCGGCAGTAATGTGAAGTACGCCAAGCCAGGCACGGCGCCCGTCGAGTTGGCTGCGCCGCCTCATCGCTAGTGAGCGCTATTCCCAGGTGGCACTCATTGCGCACGGCAGACCACTGAAGCTGGCTTGCTCCGGCGGCGTTGACAGTGCGCCGTCTGCCTTACGGAGCGCCGCTGGTACCCCGCGGACTTTACGAGACGTGGTACCTGCGCCACAATTCACGCCATGACTGACCGACGCGAATTTCTCCGATTGTTAGGCGCCACGGCTGCGGCCAGCGCGATTTGGCCGAAGGCTGCTGACGCCTTCGCACGAGATACCTTCGACGCCGCGCGGCTGAAGAAGGTTGGCGTGCAGCTCTACACTGTTCGCGACGCCATGAAGACGCAGGGCGTAGATGCTACGCTCGCTCGCGTCGCACAGATCGGGTTCCGCGAAGTTGAGTTTGCGGGCTACTTTGATCGCAGCAGTCAGCAGATTCGCGATGCGCTTCGTGCAAACGGATTGTCTTCGCCGTCGTCGCATATCACGATCGACATGATACGCACGCCGGGCTTCGAGAAGATCGTGGAGAATGCGCAAGCCATCGGGCACAAATGGCTTATCGTTGCGTGGCTCGCGGAGCCAGACCGCGGCTCTGTTGACAAGTACAACGCGCACGCTGATGCGCTCCTAAGTGCGCAAAGAATTGCGAGTCAGGCCGGTATCACCATGGCCTATCACAATCATGACTTTGAATTCGATCCGCTCGGCAGCACCAACGGCTACGAGATTCTGCTGTCACGAACAGCAGGTAGCGGTGTGCAATTCGAAATGGATCTGTACTGGACCACGAAAGCGGGGAAGAACGCCGTTGATTACTGGACTCGCTTTCCCGGCCGCTTTCCGTGTGTGCATGTCAAAGACTCCGCCGGTGGCACCGCGCACGAGATGCGTAGCGTCGGCGCAGGTTCTATTCCGTGGGCCGATCTTTTCGCGCAACGCCGTTTGGGTGGCGTAAAGCATTTTTATGTTGAGCATGACAATCCCACTGATCCGTTTGCGTCGATCACGTCGAGCTTTGCCTATCTGAACCAACTTCGCTTCCGCTAGACGTCGTGTGCGGGCCAGCACTTCGGTTGTCCCGCACTGCACATAGACATCTTGATCGACACCGTGAACACCCGCGTCTTCTTTTGGTCCGTCACGTCGGCGCTGGCTGGATTTCTCTTTGGTTTTGACACGGTCGTCATCTCCGGCGCTGAACAAACTATTCAGGCATTGTGGGGCCTCGGACCCGGCATGCACGGCGTTGCGATGGCGTCCGCACTGTACGGCACCGTCATTGGATCACTGGTCGGCGGTTGGCCCACTGATCGCTTTGGGCGTCGCCCAACACTGCTGTTCATTGGCGTGCTGTACTTCGTTGGCGCGATCTGGTCTGCGCTCGCTGGTGACGTGTACTCTTTCATCATTGCACGTGCACTTGGCGGTCTTGGCATCGGCATGTCAACCGTCGCGGCGCCGCTCTACATCTCAGAAATTGCACCGCCCGAGAAGCGTGGATTGTTGACGGGCATGTTCCAGTTCAACATCGTTTTTGGCATCCTGATTGCGTTCCTATCAAATGCGTTGCTTGCCGGAGTGGGCGAGAATGCATGGCGGTGGATGCTCGGAATCGCGGCCATTCCATCTTTGCTGTATGCAGTCTGCTGCTTGGTTATTCCGGAGAGCCCGCGCTGGTTGTTGACGCGTGCGAATCAACGAGATGCCGGAATCAAGGTGTTGCAGATGATCGAACCGAATGCGTCGCGCGAGTCTATCGTTGCCAAAGCTGATGAAATTCAGAGTGCGGCTTTATCGCAAGGTGCAGGTAGTGGGTTTTGGTCGAGTGGGCTCCGCGTACCAATCATGCTTGCATTCCTGATTGCATTCTTCAATCAGTTGTCTGGCATCAATGCCATTCTGTACTTCGCGCCACGCATCTTTGAGCTCACTGGCTTGGGCGGAAAGGCTGCGCTACTACAGTCTGTTGGAATTGGTATCACCAATCTGGTGTTCACCTTTGTCGGTGTCAGATTGATCGACAAGCTCGGCCGACGCACACTGCTCTACATCGGCTCGTTTGGATACATCCTCTCACTGGGCGCGGCGTCGTGGGCATTTTTCACAGAGCACTACAGCATCGTTCCAGCGTGCATCTTTGCGTTTATCGCGGCCCATGCAATCGGGCAGGGCGCGGTGATTTGGGTATTTATCTCAGAGATTTTCCCGAATCGGCATAGAGCCGAAGGGCAGGCGCTTGGCAGTTTCACGCACTGGATATTCGCCGCGCTGCTGACGACATTTTTCCCCAAAATGGTCACGGCGTTTTCACCTGGCTACGTGTTCTTGTTCTTCTGCCTCATGATGGTCTTGCAGCTTATCTGGGTGCGCACGATGGTCCCTGAAACAAAGGGTGCGACGCTGGAAGAGATTCAGCAGAAACTCGGGATCGCATAGAATCGTGCGCCACGCTTACGCGCGGCGTGTGCAATGGCGCAGGATTCATACAAAACGCGTTGGAAGTCACGCTGCGTGGAGGTTGGAATGACATTGCGCATAGTCGGCATTGGCGAAGTGCTTTGGGATCTGCTGCCGGCGGGCGCACAGCTCGGTGGCGCACCCACCAACTTCACCTGCCACGCGGCCGCACTCGGCGCACAGGCGGCGATAATCTCACGTGTCGGTGCAGATTCGCTCGGTGATGAGATCTGCCGTACACTCGCAGCACGTCACGTTGCTACAGAGTGTATCCAGATCGACTCGCGCCATCCAACCGGGACGGTTGAGGTGGACGTCGATGCGAAGGGACAACCTACGTTCGAGATCCGACGTGATTGCGCATGGGATCACCTGCAAGCGGAACCAATTGCTCACCGGACACTCGCACTCTCCGACGCAGTCTGTTTCGGTACGCTCGCGCAGCGCTCCGAAACATCGCATGCAGCGATCATTGAACTCATCACGCAGGCGCCTATCGAGTCGCTGCGCATCTTTGATATCAATCTGCGCCAGCACTACTACTCCCAGGCACTCATCGAGCACTCGCTGTCGATGGCGAGCGTGCTCAAACTCAATGACACAGAGCTACCAGCCATTGCGTTGATGCTCGGCTTAAGCGGTGACGTGCGTGCTCAGATAGACCAGTTGTGTCAGCGATGGCAGCTTCGCGCCGTCGCGTACACCCGAGGTGCGCATGGCAGCATTCTGCGAACGGAACATGAGTGGTCTGACCATCCCGGAATTCCCGTGAGCGTGCAAGACACCGTGGGCGCGGGTGACGCGTTCACGGCAGCGATGACGATTGGATTGCTCCGCGGATGGGCGTTGGATGATGTGAACCGTCACGCAAATCATGTGGCATCGTTTGTCGCTTCAAGTACAGGCGCAACTCCGATGCTGCCAGAATCAATTCGTGCGCAGTTCACACATTCGCACTAACAATTCGTCGCGAAATCAGCGCGGTGTAATTCTCCAAATCTCGCCAGTGCCGGTTGGGCGATCTGTCGTCACGTACAGTGATCCATCGGGCCCTTGGAGTGGTGTGCGGAGTCGCGTGCCAAGATCATCGAAGAGCGGTGTAGTGGTTGCGACCGCACCAGCGGGTGTGAAAGTGATCACGAGCAAGCGTGTACCCGAGAGTTGACCGATCACCAGCGCACCATCCCAACTCTTCCACGCTGAGCCTGAAAGAAATCCGCCTCCTGAGGTGCCCTTTGCCTGTGAGCCCGAGCTGTACACCGCACGCATCGCACTCGGATATCGCGTCAGGTCAGTCATCGACACTGATTCATTGTATCCTGGCACAGGATTCCATCCTGCATTTGCGCCAGCAACTAACACAGTTACTTCATCGTCAAACGATGGCCCTTGCTCGACCGCGAACACTGCGCCACTTCGCGGTTGAAATGCGATGCCTTGAACGTTGCGATGACCGTATGTGTAAATCCGTGAGTCCGCTCCAGCAATTGTGGGATTGCCGGGTGCTGCCGCACCATCACGTGTCACTCGCAATACCTTGCCACCCAACGATTGCAGATCCTGGGGCAGGGTTCCCAGCGCCGCATCGCCAGTGCCAATCCAGAGTTGTCCGTCAGGACCAAATCGTGGACGACAGCCACTGTGTCGACCGCCATTTGCGTACGGCAACGCAGTCACGATATCGCGGCGGTCCGTGAGCTGTGTACCGTCTGCGCTTAACACCCAGCGCACCACGCGATTGTCTGTGCTTCCCGACACGCGCGATGATAGGCAAGTGTAGAGGAATCGATTACTCGCGAACTCAGGGTCAACCGCGAGCCCCATCAACCCACCTTCGCCGCCGGTGACCACATCCGCGATTTGTGCGATCGTCCGCACAACGCCCGCGCTATTCCGTGCCGCAAGACGACCTGGACGCTCGGTGAACAGCATCTCTCCGTTTGGCAGGAACGCAATATCCCACGGATTGCTCAACCCCGAAACAAAAACTTCGCGTGTTACTGCGGGTCGCGTAGAATCGGTTGCGGACGGCAGTGGCAGTACCTCACCGCCGTCACTGCTACACGCAGTGGTCGCGCACGCTATCAACAGAGCTACAACGATGCGAAGAGAGCTCATCAGACGCAAAATAGGGGTGACCAGACCGGTGCGGCATAGCATCGCCGACCTCGACTGATCACCCCATGTTGCACAATGCGTTCCATGAGCTACAACTGCGTCTTCCTGCGACGCGCGACAACTGCGAGTAAGCCGAGGCCGGTGCTGAGCAAAATTATGGTGGATGGTTCGGGAACGACCGCTACCGGTTCCGCAAAGATGAAATCGTCCATCGCAACCACGTCGGTGCCTGTTCCATCAACAACACCGTTTGCAAGCGCGGCGTTACCTGTGGTGATTCTCACGCGTCCGATCTGCTGCCCACCAGTAAACTGCACGCCGAGGAATGACAGCGTGGATGAACCAGCGAGATTCGGTGCGTAGTACAAACCGAGCGACGCGTTTGCGAGATCAAAGAACTCCAGCGAAGTGGTGTTGGCCAAATCGACGTCAGTGAAGATCGCGCCGAACGATGTCGTGTAGCCTGGTGTGGTGGTACCAGCCAGTGAGAACACAACGTCGGTGATGTTACTGCCGAGTGGCGTAAACAACCGTTGCGCGCTGAACGTCGCAAAGGTGTTCGTATAGCTCGCGTCAACATTGCCAAATCGCACCGGCACGCCGGTCGCGACGTTTGAGCTCACTTGGAATCCGGTTCCAGACGTGTTCAACTGCACGCCGCGATTGTTGAAGAAGTTTCCCGCGAAGGCATTCGGCGACGATGCAGCGTCAGGTACACCGTCCCAGTTAATCTCACGGCGCACGCCGCCAAACAACGCGCCGGGGCCGGCAACGTTGCCACCGCCCAGCGCCGTACGAAATGCATTCACAGTACCGGTGATCGCTGCGGCGTCGCTACCAGCACTTGAGAAGACTACCTGTGCGTGGGCTGCCGCTAGTGGCGCAATGAGCGTCAACGTGCTGCACGCCATGATCTGTGCAATACGTGCGATACTGCGTGTATCGATGGTTTTCGCCTGCATGCTTTGTAACTCCGAGTCGGGGAAGTCGGGTCCATCGTGGACCGCCGCGAACGCGGCACAAGCAGTATCGCAGACGCACTTGGCGCCATCGTGCTTGCAAGGCGCAGTCTACGCGCAGCGAGTTTCCCTGAACTAGAACAGATCCGTCAACACGCGCGAATGATCGGCCGCTCTGTTGTCGGATTCATACAAGCATCGAGACGGCGTTGTGGTTACGTCCCGCGAGACAGCGCCGCAGGATCAACCACCGTGATGCCACGCGGCACCGTAAAAGTGAACGCACCGGCTGGCACTGCAACGCCGCGATCAATTCGCGAAAATGTCAACGCGCGCACCACACCACTTGTCTCGGTCACCTCAAGCTTCTTCAGCGCGCCACTCGTCGGCACGACCCACAGCACCGCGCGTGTAAGCCCCATCGACTCACGCGGTACCAGCACCAACTTGCGCAGCGCCGTGCCCGCAACCGTCTCACTCCCGCCGTCGGTCACCGTGTATTTCCGCGTTGGTGACGTAAAAAACTGTCCGACCAGATCGACACCGCCGGGCGCATTCGCTCCGACAGGCATCCGCAAAACCTGACCAGGTGCAGCGCTCGGCACAAACACCCACAACGTGCGGCCGTCACTCACAATTCGATCGCCAGCCGGCTGCGAAAAATTCACCGCAAACACGCCGGCGCCGCGCTGCAAGTACGTGCCGGCGCTTGGCGTCTCTGATGACGTAATTGGATTGCGCACGCGTTGCGTAAACTCTGCACGCAAAGTCCCAGCGCCTGAATACAGCGATGCACTGCGCTGCAACAATCCTTCCACGCTTCCAGGCCGAACTGCAGTCGTGCGCGAGCCCTGCGCTACCAGTGCCATTGGTGCGACCATCGCAATCACACAGAGCGTACGATGAATCAGCATCTCAGAACCAGAACAAGGGAGGTACTCAGGACACAATCAGTGCAGGGAAGTACCCCGCTCAGCGAACCGCCGTTCCCGCACCCATAATCGAACGCCCGACCGCCTCAGCAATCGGTACCAGCGTTCGCACCATCTCCTCAAATTGCGGCGGGTGCAACGACTGAGCGCCATCAGACCATGCTTTGTCTGGCGATTGGTGGACTTCGACGATCACGCCATCTGCGCCACACGCGACCGCGGCGCGTGACATCGGCGCAACTGCATCACGAATGCCAACACCGTGACTTGGATCGGCAATAATCGGCAGATGCGACAAGCGCTGCACGACGGAAATCGCGGCCAGATCTAACACATTGCGCGTGGCGCTATCAAAGCTGCGAATGCCACGTTCGCAGAGAATGATGTGACGATTGCCTTCCGACATGATGTACTCGGCCGCAAGCAGCCATTCCGTAATCGTGGCCGACATCCCGCGCTTCAGCAACACCGGTACGCCGAGTTTCCCAACGTGTTTGAGCAGCGAAAAATTCGACATGTTGCGCGCACCGAGCTGAATACAATCGGCATATTTCGCGACCAAGTCAGCCTGTCGCTCATCCATCGCTTCAGTGATGATCGGCATACCGGTTGCCTCACGTGCCAGTGCCAGCTGTCGTAGCCCTTCTTCGCCGAGGCCCTGGAACGCATACGGCGACGAGCGCGGCTTGTATGCACCACCACGCAGCGCGACTGCTCCCGCCGCCTTAACCATGCGCGCGATCGTCAAAATCTCTTCTTCGCCCTCAACGCTGCACGGTCCAGCGACAACAGGTACTTCGCTGCCACCAAACACGACGCCGTTACCAATAGACACCAGCGATGTCTCTGGCTGCCATTCGCGCGAAACCTGCTTGTACGGCTTGGAGTCATAGAGCACCTGCGCAACGCCCGCCATTCCTTCAAAATGCGAGGTGTCGACAATGCCATCATCGCCTGCAACGCCAATTGCCGTGCGCATGGCTCCCGGCATGGGTAGCGGCTTAAAGCCGAGTACCTGAATCGCATCGCACACCGCCTCGATCTCATGTGGCGTGGCGTTCCGTTGCATCATGACCAGCATCGCGTTCCTTCCTCAGCAGTCGAGTACAAGCCCGTCCGTGCCAACCACGGTCCGGCCAGCAAAACCAGCAGCGCTAATTGCGGCGCTCACATCAAAGTCATCCATCGGCGGATACAAGTGCGTCAACACCAGCAGTGCAGGGGCCGCAGCAGTGGCAAGAGCCGCCGTCTGTGCAGGCGTGAGATGAATCGGCACCGGCATCGTGTCTGGTAACGAACACTCCGCGAGAAGCACATCGCACCCTGCTGCCCACACACCTAGCGACGGGTCATCACCAGTGTCTCCGGTGTAGACCAGCCGCTTGCCATCGTACTCAACGGAATATGCCACGCTTTCCGCGGTGTGTGGCACGCTCCTGCTTGTCAGCACAATCCCTGAGCCCAGCGTGACCGGCTCTTCGAGCGGCAGATCGACAATTTCGAGCGGGAATCCTGGCGCCACAAGCCAGTCGCCGAGCGCCGCCGCCCAGCGTTCCATCAGCGCTTTCGTCCCTGCAGGTCCGACAATCGTGAGCGGAGACACGCGCGGCTCCAAGCGTGCATGCCGCCACGCGAAAATCAGCGTCGGTAGATCACCAATATG
>JANNWU010000165.1:0-6279 GCA_031408755.1 Gemmatimonadaceae bacterium
CGCCGACGCCTGAGCCGAAGTTTGTCGCGCCTCCGCTGCTTGGCGGGCCTGGCATTCAGCCGGCGTAATGTCTGACCCTGTGAGATCAGGGGCGGAGAAGACGCCGCCGAGTGAAGTGCCGATGATGCAACCGCCACCGACCGCGCCTGCGGTACGGTGGCGTTTGCGTGATATCACCCTCGATCTGACGACTCCGCAGGTGATGGCGATTTGCAATGTGACGCCCGATTCATTCAGCGATGGCGGCGAGCATTACACCGTGGCGCTGGCGCTTGAGTGTGCGGAAGCAGCCTTCCGCGAGGGCGCTGCCATTCTCGATGTTGGCGGTGAGTCTACGCGACCTGGCGCGACGCCAGTACCGCTCGAGATTGAGCTCGCGCGCGTGATTCCAGTAATTGAAGCGGTGCGTGATCGATTGCCGGGACTTTTGATTTCCGTTGATACGTCGAAAGCTGCAGTTGCACGTGCTGCGATCGACGCAGGTGCGCACGCGATCAATGATGTGTCGGCCGGGCGCTTGGACGCGGAGATGTTTCATGTGGCGGCCAGTACGGGCGCGGGGCTTGTGTTGATGCACTCGCGTGGTGGTGTCGCGGAGATGGCGACGTATGCGCTTGCGCAGTACGAGAGCGTGACGAACGAGGTGCGCTGTGAATTGAGCGCACGTATCGCGGAGGCTCGTGCGGCGGGTGTGGGCGATGCGGCGATTGTCATCGATCCGGGACTTGGCTTCGCGAAGACGTCGACGCAGTCGCTGCGCTTACTTCGCGAATTGGGGAGCCTTGCTGCGCTTGGATTTCCAGTGCTCGTTGGCGCGTCGCGGAAACGGTTCATTGGCGAACTGACGGGCGTCACAGCGCCGTCGCGGCGTGTGGTTGGCAGCTCGGTTGCCCATGCGTTCGCGGTCTATCATGGCGCGCGTATCATCCGCACGCATGATGTGCGGAGTACTCGCGATGCAATTGCTGTTGCTGTGGGACTGTGCGCCGGATAGCACGCACGATTTAGCAAATCATCGCGAGTGTCGCGCATTGTATGCGTAATCGTTCGCTCAGCCGTACACTGATTGCTGGAGTCAAATTACGCCCTGCTTACTTAGAACCGCGCGCACCGTACGGTGCTGCGCGCGGTTGTAAACGACGCATCGCTACGGCCGTCGTCGTGCGGCGGCGGCTGGCGCAGCGGCGACCGGGCCTGTCGCCGTGATCATCTGGTACATGCCTTTTGCAACGTGCGAGCGCCCGTCTTGCGCGGGTATCAAGCACGAGAGGATGTAGCGGCCAGGCGGCATGCGAAAGGTGAGAAAAGACTCGCCGCCATTTGGAATGGTTGGCGTCTGCGCGATTTGCCGGCTCCATGCGGGTGCGCGGCCAGAGTTGCGCGTCACGTCAAAAAATTCCTTCACGGTTTTGCCTTCAGGCAGCGCGACAACCGTGACGTGATGAACGTCGGCGCCTTGATTGACGAGTTGTATTGTGGTGATGCCCGACGCGACGTTTGCTGGCGCATCGAAGACATAGTCTTTCGCAATGACGCGCAGATACTGAATGCGTTCACCAGTGGCTGTTGTTTGGGCACCGATTGGTGTGACACAAAGTGCCGCGACCAAACAGGCGAGAGACGTGCGTGCAGTGGAGTGCATGAGACACCTCCATCGGGAAGACGCCGAAGAGCAAACTTGCCCATGGAGATTGTCGCGCGGCGCAGACGGCGTCAATGACCAGCGAGCTTAGCCGTGCCAACGCTGGCGCTCGGTTTAGCGTTGCACGCTCGATGAGTCGCGCGCCGATTCTCACGTTCTGCATGGTCACACCTCACATCGACATCGGAGATCGTATGGCTGGACCCACCCAGGGGCCGTCTCTCTTCTGTGGTTTCGTCGCGCTGCGAATGCGCCGCATCGTTGGCTCTCGTGGCGTTGCGCTCATCGTGGCGGCGACTCTGGCTGCCCTGATACCGACGGCGCTCGCGCGTGGTCAGTCGCGTCGCGTGGTGGCGACAGCATCGGCGAGTAGCATCGACACCACGATGCTGGCGCGCCTGTCATTCCGTGGCATTGGGCCGGCGAACATGATGGGGCGGGCGACCGACGTGGAAGGGGTGCCCGGTGACGCGAACATTGTCTACGTGGGCACCGCAGCCAGCGGGGTGTGGAAGTCGACCAATGCTGGCACCACATGGAAGCCGCTGTTTGAATCGCAGGCAACGCTCTCGATTGGCGACATGGCGCTTGAGCCCGGAAATCCTGACGTGATCTACGTTGGGACCGGCGAAGCCAACGTGCGAAACTCGGTGTCGTTCGGTCGTGGTATGTACAAGTCCACCGACGGTGGCAGCACGTGGCGATTTTTGGGATTGGGCGACACACGTCACATCGCGAGAGTGATGGTGAGCCCTGCCGATCCGCGCACGGTGTTCGTGTGTGCGGTGGGTCACATGGGCGGGCCCAACGCAGAGCGCGGCGTGTTTGTCTCTCGCGACGCTGGCGATACGTGGACCAAGTCACTGTTTGTTGACGATCGGCACGGTTGCGGTGATCTGGATGTGGATCCGAAGAATCCGAACATTGTGTACGCGACGATGTGGCACTTTGATCGCAAGCAGTGGACGTTCACGAGCGGATCAGAGGCGAGCGGCATCTTTAAATCAGTGGACGGCGGTCGTTCGTGGAATAAGCTGAAAGGTGGTTTGCCACTGTTGCTTGGACGTGTTGGTGTGAAGGTCGCGCCGTCGAATCCAAGCACGGTGTACGCAATCGCTGAAGCGCGCGAAGGCTACGTGTGGCGCAGTGACGATGCTGGCACAACGTGGCGGATGACTAGCGATAACGCGGCAACGCTTTGCCGCGGATTTTACTACGCTGATTTGCGCGTTGATCCAGTCAATTCTGAACGTATGTACTCGATTGCCTGTCAGTTTTCGTTTTCGATTGACGGCGGTACAACATTCACGCAGTTCTCGCGGAATATTCACGGCGATCATCACAGTATGTGGATTGATCCGCTTGACTCACGACGGATGTGGCAGGCGAATGACGGTGGCATTGCAGTCAGCAACGACATGGGCGTCACGTGGCGGTTTCCGCAGGCCTTTGCGTTGTCACAGTTCTACCAGGTACATGCCGACAATCGCGAGCCGTTTTACTTCCTCGGCGGTGGACTGCAAGACAACGGTAACTGGCTTGGTCCCAATCGTACGCGCGAACCACAGGGCATTTTGGTCGACGATTGGCGCTTGGTCAGCTATGGTGACGGCTACTACCAAACGTCGCATCCGGACAACCCAGACTTAATTGTGTCCGAGTCGCAGGGCGGCTGGATTTACCGTACCGATATGAAGACGCTGGAGCAGCAGGATATTTCGCCACAGCCGCGGCGCAATGATGGTGGACCAGTTGGTGCGCTGCAGTATCGATTCAACTGGAACGCGCCACTGGTCGCGTCACCACATGATGGTAAGGTGCTGTACTTTGGCGCGCAGGTGCTGTTTCGATCGATGAACTTTGGGAGTTCGTGGGAGCCGATCTCGCCCGACCTCTCAAAGAATGACACCACTCGACATGGCTTTGCGGGTGGACCGGTGATCAAAGAAGCGACGACGGCCGAATACTATAATTCGTTGTACAGCGTCGCTGAATCACCCGTACAGCGCGGCGTGATTTGGGCCGGAGCAGACGACGGAAACTTGCACGTAACGCGCGATGATGGAAAGAACTGGACACGCGTCGATCGCAATGTGGCAGGCGTGGGGCCAGAGGCGGTAGTGTCCCATGTTGAACCGTCTCGCACCGCTGGGTGCACCGCGTATGCGACGTTCGAGCGACACTTTATGGACGACTACAAACCGTACGCATACAAAACCACCGACTGTGGCACGTCGTGGAGCAGCATCGCAGGCAATCTGCCAGAGGGAGCGTACCTGCAGGTGTTGCGCGAAGATCCGCGTAATGCACAAGTGTTGTATGCGGGCACTGAGGCCGGTCTGTACGTCAGCGTCACCGGCGGCGGGAACTGGTTCCGATTGGGTGGGAACTTGCCCGCGGTTCCGGTGCACGAAGTGCTGGTGCACGGTCGCGAGAACGATCTTATCGTCGCGACACATGCGCGTGGGCTCTGGATCCTTGACGACGCGTCGGTGATACAAGATCTCGCAGCTGCCGCCGCCGCGGCGAAGCCGCATCTGTTCGCGATGCGCACGGCGACGCGGTTCGCGACCAAGACCATTAAAACTGGAAGCTTGGGAGATGGCATTTATCGCGGTCAGAATCCGCCGTACGGTGCAATCATTCGGTATCGGTTAGCAACGGCACCTGATTCGTCGACGCCGATGCGGATTGAAGTCCGCGACAGTGCCGATGCGGTGGTGCGTGTGCTTCGGAATGTGCCGCGCGCTGCCGGCATCAACAGCACATCGTGGAACTTAGCCTACGATGCGCCGCGTCAACGTCGCGCACTCGATCCCAACGATCCCGCGATTCAGTTTTTCGGCCCACCATCAGGCCCGCGTGTATTGCCTGGTAAATATTCGGTGCGCCTCATCGTTGGTGACCAACAGAGTGAACAACCGTTGAATGTGCGCGTTGACCCAACTGTCAACGTCACCCCTGCGGCCCTGCGCGAACAGTTCACATTGGCGATGCAGTTGCGCGACTTGCAAGCCATCGTGAACGACACGCTGCGTGCGTTGGATGGACGTAAAGGCGAACTTGAGGCGCGCAAGCGTGCGGCTGACGCAATTCCCGAAGGTGGTGGTCGCGAGGCATCGGTGCGTATCGCCGCAGAAATGACCGAGGTGAACCAGATGCTCTTGCTCTTGGTGAAGCCGACAACGATTCCGTTTTACAGCGATGGCCCGCGCGTGTCTGATCGTGTGGGAGCGCTGCTGCGAACGGTAGACGGAACAAATGCAGCGCCCACCTCGCCGCAGAAAGCGCTTTCCAGCGAGCTCGCGTCAGAGTTGCGTAATGCGCTCGACGCGGTCACTCGCGTTCTTGGTCGCATGGGCATTACGATGTAGTGCGCGTCGGTGCGTCCGGTGCGTCCGGTGCGTCGGCGCTCGCTTCTCGTTACGCCGTCTCCGGAAAGTGCTATCACTATCGGAGACGGCTCGCCTCCATTCGTCATCATCGCTATGCCTGTGAACTTCGCCGTGTTTGATCGTGCTGCACGCAGCACAATACTCGTTGGTCTGGCGCTGGCGCTGCCACTTCCTGCAGTCGTAGGTGCGCAAGCCGCGGCGTATCCGACGGCGTGGGACGCGGCAGTGCTTCGACGACCAGATGTACGCGCAGCGCTCGCACATGTAGAACGTGGAATGCCCGCGCACATCGACGAGTGGATCACGATCGCACAGATGCCGGGAAAATCTCGGAGTGAAGCGCAACGCGCGGCATACGTGCGACGCGTGATGGAAGCGGAAGGATTGCGCGTGAATACGGACTCAATCGGCAACGTCACCGGTGTTCGTGCGGGTACTGGCGGCGGCCCGACAATTGTGTTCGCCGCGCATCTGGACATTGTGCACGCGCTGGAAACAAATCTGACCGTGCGTCGTGGCGGTGACTCGCTGCACGGCCCCGGCATCTTTGATAACAGCGCATCTGTCGCGAACATGCTCGCCACAATTCGCGCACTCAACGCAGCGCGCGTCACGACGAAAGGCAATCTGATCTTTGTTGCGACTGTGCAAGAAGAACTTGGATTGCGCGGAATGAACTACTGGTTTGACCACAATCCGAAGCCAGATCTGCTCATCTCCATGGACGGCGGCCTAGGACCTGTGAACTACGGTGCACTCGGCATCTACTGGACGAAGTACGTGTTCACCAGCCCGGGCTCGCACACGGTCACATCGCGTGGCAAACCAACACCAGTGAAGGCGCTGGCCGACGCAATCGCACGCATCTACGAGCTGCGCTTTCCCGCGTTACCGGAAGGTGCAGTTGTAAACGTTGGTCAGGTGCACGGCGGCGTAATTTACAACGGGATTCCACAAGAGCTGTATCTGACCGTTGACCTGCGCTCGCCCGATCCAATTTTGCTCGACTCACTGGATCGCACGATCACGCGCATTGTGCAGGATGCTGCGGCGCGTGAGCGGGTCGGCATGCGCATTGAAGTGGAGCAGAAGAACCAAGCCGGTGGAACAACGGCACAGTTGGAAGGTGCTCGTGCGCATCCGTTGGTTCAAACAGCAATCGATATTCTGAAGCAGTTGGATTTCACAATCGGTATGCCCGGCGCGCCAGAAGCGATCGCAACGGGGAGTACCGATGGCAAC
>JANNWU010000166.1:0-2915 GCA_031408755.1 Gemmatimonadaceae bacterium
CGCATTCGTGCGGGTGAGCCGGTTGGTGTGTTCTACGGTTCGTATGCGGCGCGTAACTGCGCGACGGGTGCGTTATTAGTGGATTCGTTGGGTCGCTATCGTCGCAGCAATCAGGTGGCTGACATGGGCGCGACGCTCGCGGCGCGGCAAGCAATCAGCGGTGGCACATGTAATGACTCGCTCAACAAAGTCATCGGCGATCCAAATCCAGACTGGCTCGGCTCGATCATGAATGAATTCACGATCGGAAAGAAGCTTCGTTTGCGTGCGCTGTTCGACGGCAGTTTCGGCAATGATGTATTGAATCTGTCGACGCGTGCTCAGAACGCTGGTATTGCAAGCAACTCCAAGTCGTTCGAGCAGGAATTGCTGCCATATGGCGATCCGCGCAAGACTGCGCCGGGCTTTAACGCGCGTACGCAGGGCATCTTTGAGTACTGGATCGAAGATGGCAGCTTCGTGAAACTGCGCGAAGTCTCTGCCAGCTACACGCTCGATTGGGCTCCGGTGAAGAAGGTGTTCCGCGAGGGTATCGATCTCTCCGTTTCTGGTCGCAACCTCTGGGTGTGGACTAAGTACAAGGGCTTCGACCCAGAAATCTCCGCCTTCGGCACCAACGGCGGCGGACTCGGTTCGGCGCAGACCACTGCGGCTGATCGCGGTATCGACTTCGGCGGATATCCAATTCCGCGCGTCTGGTCGGTCAGTGCTCGATTCACCTACTAATCAGCGGAGAAGCTCACACATGCGCATAGTCAAGCATTGCGCGGTGGCACTCGCCGCCGCAACACTCGGGGCTTGTAGCCTCGACTTACAGAATCCCAACCAGCCGACGGAAGAGCAGGTCATCACATCGCCTGACGGTGTGATTGCGCTTGCGACGGGCTTGCAGGGTCGCTTCGCCGCGTCGTATTTCAACTACGCGTATATGGCGGGCATTATCACCGACGAATTCGCGTCAACCAGCGCAGCGTTGATTTCCATCAGTGACGCTGAGCAGGGCGGTATCCCGTCTGGTACGGGTATCGCGGACAACGTCTTCAATTCCATTTATCGCACTGTGCGAACAGCAGACGAATTGTTGGCGGGCTCAAATCGCCTCGCTGGATCGTTTGACGCTGGCACACAGAGCGGGTTGCGCGCACTCGCATTTGCGATCAAGGCGGAAGCGATCGGCGAAGCAATTCAGTCGTACCAAGAGGTGCCGATCAACACCTTTGGAATCGCAACACCCACGTACGTGAAGCGTGCAGTTGCACTTACCGAGGTCCGTGCGTTGCTGGATTCAGCAGCGGCGACCGTTGCAGGAGCGGCGCCGAGTACGTTCTTCAACACGACGATTCTGACGCCTGGATTTAGCTTAACGAATGTGATCCAGATCTATCGCGCTCGTTACGCACGCATGGCGAATGACAACGTGACAGCGTTGGCTGCGGCGAACTTGGTTGCTCGCTCGGGAGCGGCTGCGATCTCGGTTGTCACGTTCCCGCCACCAGGCTTGAATCCGTACTCTGGCGTGACGGGTGGCACAAACGGCATTGCAGTACGCAGGCAGTATCGCTTATCGATGGCGGCTGCCGATCAACGCTTCGTTTTCTTTGCGATTCCGTCTACAACATTGACTGGACGTGTTGGTGCGCTACTCGATCCATTCAGTGCGCGTTACGCCACCGCGGCCGCGTCGTTACCGGTGTACTTCCCTGACGAAGCGTTATTGATCAAGGCAGAAGCTTTGGCGAACACGAACGATCTGGTTGGTGCGCAGGCTGTGCTCGATTCGGTTCGCACGGACTGCACCGGAGGTCGTGGCTTGGATGATCCAAAGGCATGCCTCACTGCATTACCTGCCGGACAGACGCAGGCGCAGTTGCTAGCCGAGATTTACGTGCAACGGCGCTACGAATTGCTGGGCACTGGTCTGCGTTGGGAAGACACGCGTCGTCGCAGCGCAGTACGTGGTCCTGTGACTGCACCCGGTGTTCCGGTCGACGGTCAGCGCTGTTGGCTGCCGTACGCACTCGGCGATCGCAACGCCAATCGGTTGAACGTGCCCGCCGATCCGGTGGAGCCGACGTATCCGTCTGGCTGCCCGGCTCTGTGAGGACCGCTGCTATGACTCTCAATACTTTTGGAGGGATGCGCGTGTCGCATCGTGTCAGTTTTATTGCGCTTACGGTTGCCGCGTTGCTCGCTGGATGCGGAACGAAAGAGCCGATCGCTCCGCTCATTCCCGATCCGTCGGGCCGAGTGCGTTTTGTGAATCTTATTACCGACACGACGCGTGGTCGTGTAAATCCAATTCTCGAATCGCTTCCGTTTGGCGCAAATCTCGTTTTCGGTGGCACGGTGCCATCGTCGCTCGCCGCGCCGAACACCGGCATCTACGCGCCGATTCTCGTTGGTACTCGCTCACTGTTGTTGAAGCGCACCGCTGATACGACTGCCACCGTCGCGACGTTTCCGCTCACGATTGCGAACGCAGTGGATTACACCGTGTACGCACTCGGCGGTGCAGGCGCGACGCCAATTACGTCGTTCATCACCGCTGACACAAACACGACGCCTGTGATTGGTGCCGTGCGCGTGAGAGTTGTGCACTTAGCTCCGTCGGCGGGCAACGTGGATGTATTCGTGACGGCGGTGGGCGCAGATCTCGCGCTCGCTACGCCAACGTTGGCGAACGTTCCCTTCCGCGGCTCGGCGTATTTGCCGTCGGTGGCGGCAGGAACGTACCAAGTGCGTGTGGTGCCAGCGGGTACGGCGCCAGCGGCACGCACGGCGGCTGTCGCGATCAACCTCGCTTCCGTTGTCTTGCCGGCGAATGCAGCGCGAACGATTATCGCTGCGGACAACAACATCGGTGGTGCGCCATTTCGCTTTATCGCGCTGGCTGATCGATAAAGAGACGATTCGCA
>JANNWU010000167.1:0-7129 GCA_031408755.1 Gemmatimonadaceae bacterium
CATCTGCGTGACCATCGGCGTGCAGACGCAGGCCAACAGCCATCGACGAATGCGGGCGACGCAGAATCGCGGAAGGCTTATCGTTCATCGCGATAACGTCATCCGCGTCAATCAATTCGAGGCGAGCACGATGCGGAGCCAGCGAGCCAAAATCGCCCGCCAGCAATGCATCCAACTCTGACGTCACCTCGGCGATCCGACCTACGAGCTGAACGCTGTGTTCAGGTCCCAAATCGTCCAGCGCCAAAAGTGCGCCGAGCACCGGTGCGTTGGGGGCAAGATCGCCACCCATCGCATCCAGGGCTATGCGTGCCAAAGCTCAGCCTTCCCGGGCTTCGATCCGCTGCTCACCGCCGTAATATCCGCACTCGCCGCACACACGATGCGGACGCTTCATGCTGGAGCACTGCGGGCACTTCTGAATAACAATGCGCGGCGCAACTTTGTGCGTGTTGCGCAAACGCTTACGCTGTTTCGATGTCCTGCGCTTCGGTACGGCCATGGATCAAATCCTGGGATAAGGCTGAATTCAAGACTCGGTTGTGTGCTCACGAAGCTCCGCCCAACGCGCATCACCAGCAAATGCACAGTCGCAGGCGGTTGTGTTACGATCAACACCGCACGTCAGACACAAACCTTTGCAATCGTCACGGCACAACACGAAAGATGGGACTGCAAGGAGCCATCCTTCGCGGACTGCGGGACGCAAATCGATACTGCTCGACTTAGCATCCACCAGGAATACGTCAGGGTCATCGTCCAGACCGTCTTCACCAGACTCGGCGAACAAACACTGGATCGAATCACCTGCCCTCACCAGCACCTCAATCAGGCACCGGGTGCATTCACCAACTGCCGTCCCCTCAAACTCGCCGGTGAAGTAGTAACGACCTTCACCAGCGCCCGAGAGGCGGCCGTGCACCGTCACCGGCGAACTTGGCCTTAAATCGGTATCGAGCCAGACCGCATCTTCCGGAGGAATCGCTCCCTCCATTTGTACGGCGTGCCCATCCAAAGAGCGGATATCCACTGACAGCATAGCCGTGCAAAATAGCCGAGCCGTGAACACCGATCAAGTGCTCACGGCACCGCCACTTAGCTCACTTGGGCAGCCCTAGCTCATCGCCAAACGCAAACTGCAGCTTACGCCAAGCCGGGAAAGAAGAAAGCGGACTCTATCGCCGCATTCTCGTCCGAATCTGAAGCGTGGATCGCATTCCGGCCTTTCGACTCAGCAAAAAGCTTCCGAACGGTGCCTGCAGCGGCCTCAGCCGGATCGGTCGCGCCAATTGCTTCGCGAAGCGCGGCGACGGCATCTGCCTTCTCAAGCACGATCGGCATGCAGGGGCCCGAGGTCATGAATTCCACGAGTTCGCCGAAGAAACCGCGTTCCTTGTGCACCTCGTAGAACTTACCAGCCTGCTCGGTGGTCATGTGCATCACGCGTGCAGCCTTGACCACAAAACCCTGCGCTTCCAGGTGCGCCAAAATCTTACCAGCCTTCTGTGTGCCGAATGCATCCGGCTTCACGATGGTCAACGTACGCGATCCAGCCATGGTCGAACTCCTTTCTCAGTAAAGACGGACAATGAACTTCGGCGTGTAGCGCTCGCCGTGAGTCTGTCAGATGGGACAATGATTTCAGCAGAGCGCGCCCGACCATCGAAATGGCCGGGCGCGAGTCAAGATACCGCGACCGCAAAACTACAGGCGGGCTTTCACCAGTTCCACGAAGTCGATGGGCCGCTTTGCAACGCCCATACCGGCCTTCTCGAACGCTTCAATCTTTTCGGCCGCCGTTCCTGCCGAACCCGAAATGATCGCGCCCGCGTGGCCCATGCGGCGACCTGGCGGGGCAGTTTGTCCGGCGATGAAGCCAACCACTGGCTTTGTCATCTTCGTGCGCACAAACTCCGCCGCTTCCTGCTCATCGGTGCCACCGATTTCACCCATCATCGCAACGACCTTCGTTTGCGGATCGGCTTCGAACGCCGCCAACGCATCAATGAAATTGGTGCCGTTAATCGGATCACCACCAATGCCAACGCAGGTGCTCTGACCTATGCCGGCTTTGGTCAGCAGATTCACAATTTCATATGTGAGCGTGCCTGACCGGCTGACAACGCCAACCGGCCCTAAAGTGCAGATGCGCCCGGGGATGATGCCGACCTTAGACGCGCCCGGTGTGATCAGACCCGGACAGTTCGGGCCGAGCAATCGCGCGCCCATTTCTTTGACGTACGGATAGACCTTCGTCATATCCAGCACTGGCACGCCTTCCGTGATGCAAACTACCAGTTTCACGCCGGCAGCCGCGGCTTCCATCATTGCATCGGCCGCGAATGGAGGCGGAACGTAGATCACTGATGTGTTTGCGCCCGTCGCCGCAACCGCCTCTGCGACGGTGTTGAAGATTGGCACCGTACCTTCAAACATCTGTCCGCCTTTGCCCGGCGTCACGCCGCCGACAACGCGCGTGCCGTACTCCATCATCTGCTTCGCGTGGAACGAGCCGTCGCGACCTGTAATTCCTTGAATCAGCAGCGTGGTGTTGTTATCGACGAAGATGCTCACTTGGCGCCTCCCGTTGCGAGCGCCACGGCCTGCTTCACCGCATCATCCATGTCAGACGAAGCCGAGAATCCATTGTCGGTGAGAATTTTCACTGCGATCTCTTCGTTGGTGCCGGTGAGTCGAATCACAATCGGCACGGTGAGCGGATTCGCTTTCGTTGCCGTCACAATACCGTTTGCAACATCATCGGTGCGTGTGATGCCGCCAAAAATATTGAACAGAATCGCCTTGACGTTTTTGTCAGCCGTGATGATACGCAACGCGTTGACAACCTTTTCCGGGTTGGACGAACCGCCGATGTCAAGGAAGTTCGCAGGTTCACCGCCGTAGTACTTCACCAGATCCATCGTCGCCATTGCCAGACCGGCACCGTTCACCACGCATCCGACGTTGCCATCAAGTTTGATGAACGTCAGGTTCGCTTTGCGTGCTTCAACTTCACTGGGGTCTTCGCTGCTTTCGTCGCGCATTGCTTCGATGTCAGGCAGGCGATCAAGCTCATTATCGTCGATGACCATCTTGCCATCAACAGCCACCACATTTCCGGCCGGCGTCACGACAAGTGGATTGATCTCCGCAAGCGAACACCCGCTGGCGATAAACGCAGTATACAACTGCTGCATAATTTTTGCCGCGGCGCGCGCTTGCTTCACATCCGTGTACAAGAAAAAACCCATCTCCATCGCTTCAAACACGCGCAAGCCGTAGCGCGGATCAACGGGATGATACTTGATCTTCTCCGGTGTAGTTGCGGCCACTTCTTCAATATCAATACCACCGGCAGCGCTCACCATAAACACCGGCTTCTTCGTCGCGCGATCAACAATGATGCCGACGTATGCTTCACTGCCAATGTCTTCCGCGATCGTGACAAGCACTTTCTCGACCGTCAATCCTTTGATATCCATTCCAAGGATCGCGGTCGCCTTTTCTTTCGCAGCGGCTGGCGTTGCGCAGTATTTGACACCGCCCGCCTTGCCGCGGCCGCCCACATGCACCTGCGCCTTCACCATCACGGGAACGCCGTACTTCACCGCGAGCGCTTCGGCCGCTTCGGCGGTGGTTGCTACTTCGCCAGCGGGGATCGGTACGCCATAACGACGCAGGATCTCCTTGGCCTGATATTCATGAAGGTTCACACACGCTCCGGTCTGCGATCAAGTGATTGCAGCGACTGTGACGTTGAACGAAAAACCTAGATCGATGCAGGACGCGACGACCGAGGGTGAATTGGCGTGTCATTGGACAACCGATGACGCCGCGCAGAAGATAACCGGCTGACCGCGCTCACCGGGGTGCGGAGTCTCGCGGCACACCGAGGGTGCGCCCGAGCGCCTCAAACGACGATCCAAAATCGGCCCACGCACCGCGCTGCAAAGATTCGCGCATCTGCCGATACAGCGTTGCCGCCGCGCTTTCGCCCACCGCTGCTCGGCCTCCGTTTCGCCAAGCGAGCGCCGCCACAGCTACCGATGCAGCTGTACCGCGCCGTATGCCATCAGTGATGAGCACCGCAGAGAGCTGCGTGGGCCGACCGTCTCGCATGCTGAAGAACGGCGTTACGAATCGTGGACTCCCGCCACTTGGTAAAATTCGCGACACGCCGCGACGAGCGCCCACGAGAGTGCCAGGCGTTCGCAGCGAATCAGCCGCATCCTGCGCAGCACGAATAATTGACTCGTACGGCGGCCGGTCGGCGCTCGGCCTCCATCGCGTGCGTCGGTCGGCGCCGCCCGGCGCAATGATGACGCCATGCACAAGACCCTTGCGATCGATCGCTGCAGCGGCGACCGCGAAGGCGCGACGATCAGGAAGCCACACCGGCGCGAATTCGTCGGCCGTGAAGTTGGTGTCCGTTGTCAGTCCTGGGTCCAGCGACAAGTCAGTCAGCGGCGGCTTGGTCCGCACCAGTGTACTGGTGTCTTCCTGCACCGTTCGTGACCCGTGTTGCGCCGCGACGCCCGCTTCGAGCGCCATCGCATCTACGCGCGGCGGGAGCTGACGACGCAGCACACCGGGCAAATTCTCAATTGGTGTCAAATGCCGACGAAACCTCTGCAGCGCGTCACGCGCGAGAATTGGAGTCTGCGTGTCTGACACAAGAATCACTGCGCCAGTATGCGCGTTGATTATCGCTGTCGCGGCGAACTGCGCGGCTGAGATTCTTGTGTCGCTGAGAATCGCACGTTCGCTGAGCGGATACGTACTACTGACAGCATAGAGATCCAGTGCCCACCAGAGAGAATCAGCCGCGACTATCGGTACGACATGCTCGCCTGGCAGAAACGACGGCACCAATTGCATCACGCGGTCACGGACGTCGCGAACTGTCACGAGCACCGGTCCGGGTGACGGGATCGTTGAGAAGAGGAGTCGCGGATTCTGGAGATTCCATGCCTGAGCCAATCGCGACGAGAACGACGCAATACTCGGAGCTGCAATGCGACGCAGCGGATCACTCACGATTGCATAGCCGCGACCAGAATCACTGACGACTATTGGAGGGAGTGTTGCGCTGTTGCGCGTCGGCGTGTTGGGGAATGGGTTGTCTGACGTAACGTCCAGCGGGATAAATCGCCAAGTTGGCAGCAATCCACGTGCTCGAACGGTTTCGAAGGCATAGGCCTGCGGGCCGGCATCTGTCGCGTTCCACGCCAAGAGCGAGGCGAGCCGATCAGGGGATGAGCGCGGTAGCGTGGTGCGATCCCACAGCGGTGTTGATGCAAGCGATGCCGTGTCACTTTCATTCGCGACGAGCACACGATCTGTTTCATACGCGCGTCGTGTGAAACTTGCGCCCGCATCCAAATAGCGGCGTTCGCGTGCTAGCGCATCATCGCCTCCGGTCACGCTATCCGCCAATAGTGGCGTTCCTTGGCGCAGCAACAATGCCATGAGGAGCACGGTTGTGACCGCGCCAACACCGGCACGCGGCTGGCGCGACCACGCACTCCAGACAACGACGGCGGCAGCAGCGAGTGTGATGACTTGCATCACAATACTGCCGGGCAATCCAACCCGGTGATCGGCGAAACCAAACGCGCCTTCGGCTCGCGTGCCTTGCAAAAGCTTGTCGAAGCCGTCAATCCGGTAGCTCCACGCGATCACGACGAGCAGCAGCGCGCCAAGGACCGTGATATGACGTCGTGCGTGGCGGGTGACGCGCAAGGCGCGACCATCTGTCCCAATTCCGCGCGTAAGGATATACGCAACAACGACGGTGAGTGACATCACTGCGTGCGACAGCAGCGCCCATGTGTATAGCTGCATTTCAAATGGCAGCCACGTGGTCCAGAAAGCGAGGTCAAATTGAAAGTATGGATCGGTCTCGCCGAACGGCCGCGCATCCAACACACTGGCAAGCGGCATCCAATCGCCAATCGGAATAGTGAGCAGGATGCCAATCCCGAACGCAGCGACCCACAGCACAGCAGAGATTGTACGTTCAGGAACGGCGCCGTTGAATTCTATGTTGCCGATGTTGCCAGGAACGACCACGCTTACAAATGATCGTCGAATTCCCTCAAGGTGTGCTCGCATGACGAGCGTGGCGATCGTGCCCGCACCGAACTTGAGCGACAGCGCCACGCCCGTACGCCACCACCAAACATCACCGAAACCGAGCGCATTAAACCATGCGTGGTCGCCGATTAACGCGCCCCATGCGCGCCCCACAACGAGCATGGCCGCCAGCCCAAGTACAAATGCCAGCAGTCCGCGACGTTTAACGATCATGGGCGACAGTGCACCGCGTTCAGGCCGTAACGCCCTGCGTCAGCAGCCACGCGTTGAATTCGGCACGAATTTCGTCTCGACGCTCGGCGGTCAGCGCCTCAAAACGCAGCACCATGATCGGTTGCGTGTTCGATGCGCGAATCAAACCCCAGCCATCGCCATACAGCACTCGTGCGCCGTCTACGTCAATGACGTCACGCAACTTGCTGAAGTGTTCAACCGCTGCCTGCACGACCGTAAACTTGCGGTCATCAGGACAATCGACGCGCAACTCAGGTGTACTGAAATATGACGGAACATCCGCTAATAAATCACCCACGCCGCCAGAGCTCTGCGACACAATTCTTAGCACGCGCGCGGCTGCGTAGAGCGCGTCATCGTGACCGTAGAATCCTTCGGTGAAAAACATGTGCCCAGACATCTCGCCAGCCACCGGCGCACTCAACTCCTTCATCTTGTCTTTGATGAGTGAGTGCCCAGTCTTCCACATGACCGGCGTGCCGCCCGCCTTTGCAATTGCATCGGGCAACGCTTGCGAGCACTTCACATCGAAGACCACCGGTTGATTTGCGCCGGTGCGTGCGAACACATCGCGCGCGTACAGGAGCAAGAGGTAATCGCCCCAGATAATCGTGCCGTTGCTATCAACGATACCGATCCGGTCGGCATCACCATCAAAGGCGATGCCAATATCGGATTTCGTTTCGCGAACGGCCGCAATCAAATCAACCAGATTTTCTTCGACCGTCGGATCGGGGTGATGATTGGGAAAGGTGCCGTCGCTGTCACAAAACAGATACGTCGCATCCAGATTCATCCG
>JANNWU010000168.1:0-4058 GCA_031408755.1 Gemmatimonadaceae bacterium
CACTTCCGCCCGCCGGACGTCTCGACGATCGTGGTTTCAACATCGGCACCGGGATTCAAACATCCGTGCTCGATCTCGCATTGGAGTTGCAGCGTGCGGCTGCTGCAACACTACCAATTGAGCACGCCGAGGCGCGCGCCGGTGAGCAGCGTCATTCGTGCCTCGCGTATGCCAAGTCCACCGCGGGATTGGGTTGGGCACCAGAAGTCTCGCTCGAAGATGGGTTGAAGTCGACGCTCGAATTCTTCCGCGCCGAACGCACCGGAGCAACAACATGATTCCATTCGCCGCGTTGCTCCTGCAGGTGCAGAGTCAATCGTCAGGCTCAATTCTGGGACTGCTCGCACATGGCACGCCAGTGTCGTGGGCGGTGCTTGCCTTTCTGCTGGTGCTTAGCGCGGTGAGTTGGACCATTATGGCGATGAAGTGGCGTGAGTTTCGCGCGGTAACGGCGGCCTCCGAGCCGCTGTTCGAGTATGCGCAGCAAGCCGATTCTTTCGACGATGCCGCGGCACGCGCGCGCCTTGGTGTCGGTTCGCCATCGTACGCCGTGTTACGTCGCGCAGAGCGATTTATGGTCGACACGAAGCCGGCGTTACCCGGCAGTGCTGATCGTGCTGCACGTTTGTCGCAAGCACAAGTTGATGCGCTGCAGCTTGTGATGGAGAAGGAAACTACCACCGAGCGTGATCGTCTTGAACGCTACTTGCCGTGGCTGGCAACAATCGGCGCAGTGAGCCCGCTCATCGGACTACTCGGCACCGTGCTCGGCGTGATCAACGCGTTTCTCGGCGTTGCATCAAGCGGTAGCGGCAACATTAGCGCTGTCGCTCCTGGTGTGGCAGAAGCGCTGATTGCCACCGCACTTGCGCTCGCCGTCGCGATTCCGGCGGTGTTTGCGTACAACTATTTTGCATCACGCTTGAACCATCTCACCAGTGCGTTGGATGGCTTCGGAACGGATATTATCGGGCTGCTTGTGCGTGACGGACGCATCTGATGCGACGGAAGCGCATCCGCGCACCGCTGAACGCTGAAATCAACATCGTCAGCTTGATCGATGTGATGATGTTGCTGATGATCATCTTCATGATCACGGCGCCGCTCTTGACGGGCGGTGTTGATGTGAAGTTGCCCAAGGTCAATGTGCGTGCGACGCAAGTGGATAACCCGATCATGATTTCAATCACGCGCGACGGTGTGATTGTACTCGAGAATGAACGCGTTGCACGGAATGACTTTCGTGAAAGCGCCACCGCACTCGCTGCGCGTGCAAATGGCCGCACGATTTACTTGAAAGGTGATGAAGGCGCGCCGTATGGCGATGTGGTGCAAGTGCTCGCAATTTTGCGTGAGGTCGGCTTGCAGAACGTCAGTCTCATAGCGGAGCCCCTACCGTCGCGATGACGGATCTCCGTGTTGCACGTCAGCCGACGGATGAAGCGCCCGCGCAACGGCCCATGTCGCCGCGAACGGCTGCGATTTGGTCGCTCTGCGGTCATCTGGTGGTGATCGGTGCTGCGGTCGGGCTCGGACGTGTTGCGGTTCCACCGGCTATGCCTCCGTCGTACAGCGTAGAACTCGTCGCGGCGCCTGCGGGAACTCGCGCGCTCGGCGCCGTTGACGAAGGCCCTACCACGCCGTCGCAACCTGCCGTGCCACCAAGCGCTGCGCTGCCCGCGCCAACGCCAACTCCCAGCGTCGCACCGAGTGCGGCGCCCAAGCCTCCTGCCGTTCCTACGCCGAAGCCAACCGCGGTTCCACCTCGTGCGACTACGCCTGCCACGCCGCCCGTACCGCGTGCAGGCGCCGATGTTCGGAGACCCGGAAGCACGGCGGCTGGTGGCGGACCAACGGGCGGACGCGGTGCCGATGTCGCCAACGTACGAGTGCAGGGGATCGACTTTCCTTTCCCTGGGTATCTGCAAAACATCACGCGTCAGATCGCGCTCAACTTCAAGCCGCAGGCGGGCGTTGCGCTCCGTACCGATGTGACCTTCATGATTCATCGTGACGGTTCTGTTTCTGATTTGCGCATTATGGCTCGATCAGGTGCGTATGCCTTTGATCTCGAAGCGGTTGGAGCAGTTGAGGCGGTCGGCAAGCGCAAAGCATTCGGACCACTACCGGCTGCATTTTCTGACGATGTGTTGCAAGTCGTGTTCAGTTTTGATCCCCGCGTGATGAGGTGAGTATCCGACCATTTATTTCTGTTGTGTGTGCGTGCGTTCGTGCGTTGACGCTGACGCTGCTGATCGGAGTGAGTGTCGCGAGCGCGCAGCCTGGCGTTCGGCTTGGCCTGATTTACGGTGAAGCAGGAAAGCGTCCCGGCATTTTCGTGATGCCAATATCTGGTCCCACCGGCGATTCGCTTCGAACGGTGCTGATGCGCGATCTCGATTTTGGTGATCGCGTCACCGTAATGCCGAAAGAGACCGCGCTACCATCGCCACTTGGTCCCGCCGCGATCGATTACGCGGCCGCTGCACGGCTTGGAATGAATGGTGTGGTTCAGGTCAGCATCGCCGCAGGAGGCGCGACCTTCGTCGTACACGACGTTGCAGCGAAAGCAGTGCTGCAGCGACGCACAATTGCGCTCCCGGGTTCACCGAGCAGCGCAGCGTGGCGTATGGCCGTCCACGGTGCCAGTGATCTCTGCGAAGAGTGGATTACTGGAGTTCGCGGTATTGCCGCAACCCGCTTCGCGTATGTCGCGGACGGTCGCATCTGGGTGATTGACAGCGATGGTCGGAACGCTGCGCCGCTCACAGGCGGAAGTCGCGCGTTGTCACCCAGCTTCGATCCCACCGGACAGTCGATCGTGTACGCGGCGCTAGAACCGGCAGGGAGCGCGATTTACATCACCGATCTGCGCGGTGCATCGCGGCGAATTGTGCCGCCGTCCGGGCTCAATATTTCGCCGACATTTTCACCTGATGGCGCGACGATCGCGTACGCGCACGGCGACGACTTTGGCACGGAGTTGTATCGTGTCGCATCGGGTGGCGGCGCGCCTCGTCGAATTTCAATTGGCCGCGGCTCTGACAACACGTCGCCAACGTTTAGTCCTGACGGTCGTCGATTGGCGTTCACGTCAGGACGATCAGGTCGTCCCGACGTGTATATTGCAGATGAAGATGGCACCAATGCCGATGTGCTTGCTGCATTGTCATCCGGATCGTCGTATCGCTCCAGTCCGGATTGGTCGCCCGATGGGCGCGCGATCGTTTTTCAATCGCAGCTCGACGGTCGTTTTCAAACAATGATGATCACGCTGCGTGATCGTGTCGTAAAGCAGGTGACGGCTGAGGGTGCGAATGAGGATCCGGCGTGGGCTCCAGATGCGCGACATGTGGTAGTCAGTTCGACGCGCTCTGGGCTGCGTCAGTTGTGGGTGGTGGATACAGAAACAGGACGCGCGCGCCAGGTCACCTCGGCCGGTGGTGCGCGTCTCTCGGCGTGGTCGTCGCGGTTAGTGCGCTGACACCACATGCATTTTTGTCTTTTGCGTTGGAGTTATAGATGAATCGTCAGATTGTGTTGATGGGAGTTCTCGCGATGAGCACTGGGCTCGCCGCGTGTAAAAAGAAGCCAGTTGAAATTGCACCCGTCCCGACCACTGGAAGCACGGCGCCAGCAACCGATGGAATGGATGCCCAACGCGCAGCACGAGAGCGAGCGTTAGCCGATTCTATTGCCCGCGCGCGCAGAGAAAATATGGACGGTGCCGCGTCGGCTGCGGTAACGGCAAGCCTGCGCGCGATCCTTGAAGCGGTGGTGATGTTCGATTACGACGCGGCGGAGATTACAGACGCCGGACGTGTTGCGCTGGATGCCAAGTTGCCAATTCTGCGCACCAACACTGGGCTGCGCATTCGCATTTCGGGCCACACCGATTCACGTGGCTCAGATGAATACAACCTCGCGCTTGGCCTGCGACGCGCTGCATCGGCGCGAAAGTACCTGTCTGACCGTGGCATCGCTGTTGACCGGATTGATGTTGTATCGTTCAGCGAAGAGCGTCCAGCGGCTGCCGGCGAGGATGAGGGATCGTTCTC